>JAQCEL010000038.1 GCA_027618655.1 Pseudomonadota bacterium
GGCCCAGTCACTTGAAAGAAGCCCGCGAGCGTGTCACGCACGCCTTGCGGTCCGAACACTGGCTCAAACGGCATATTCTGATAAACGCAATTATCGGCGATGAATACTAGTGATTTGTCGAGATCGCTGTTCAACGCAGTGCAAAATCGATTTACAACCTCTTCCGCAGTCATAGCTGCCTCCTGTGTCAGATCGCTGAGCCGAATAATAACCCGCAATCACCATAACCGCGGTTAATTTTTCGTCAAGTTCGTAATCAAAGTACGACCGCCTGGCGCATTGCCCGCGCTTTTCTGATTGGCTTGCGCTTGCCGCAACCGGTAAGCTTCCAATAGACTCAGCAGCCCTCGCCTATTCACTTTCCGTAAATCTACCAAATTCGAAAGAGTCCAATTCATGCTCGGCATCATCACAAAAATGAAAACGCGGCTGGAAGACCTCGTCCAGTACTCTCTGCCAATTGGCGATCAAGAGCTGGCGTTAAATCTGCTGATTGGACAGACGCTATCGCTGCGCTACACGGGGAATATCGTTTGCGACGCTTGCGGTCGCAAAACAAAAAAGAGCTTCGCGCAAGGGCATTGTTTTCCGTGTATGCAAAAACTTGCCGCGTGCGATATGTGCATCATGAAACCCGAGACCTGCCACTACCATCTTGGAACGTGCCGCGAACCGTCGTGGGGCGAAACGCATTGCATGATCGATCATGTTGTCTACTTGGCGAACACCTCAGGAATAAAGGTGGGCATAACGCGTGCAACGCAAATCCCGACCCGCTGGATGGACCAAGGCGCAACGCAAGCCTTACCTATTTTCAAAGTCCGAACACGTCAAATTTCAGGCCTGGTCGAAGTTGCCTTAGCAGAAAATATGGCTGACAAGACCAACTGGCGAGCGATGTTAAAAGGCGATAATCATGCGATAGACCTTGCCAGCAAAGCAGCAGCGGCCATACCGCGCCTAGCGGACACTTTGGCAGCAATCTCAGAACGTTTTGGTAGCGACGCGGTGGAACGACTAGAGGCATCAACCGTCGACATCAATTACCCAGTCGCGCAATACCCAAAAAAAATTACGTCGTTTAATTTTGACAAAAATCCGCTCGTCGAAGGGACTTTAATTGGTATTAAAGGTCAGTACTTGATGTTCGATACGGGCGTGATCAACCTCCGAAAATTCACGAGCTACGAGCTCGAAGTTAATCACTAGTTTGATCGCGATGATTAACGAAATACACAAATGCGGGCGCGCTTAGAGTTCAATGCGTACAGATAAATCCTATCGAGAAACCGCTAGGGCCGGCGGCAAAACTTCTTAGCTGAACGTCTCGAGCGCCGGCATTCCGAGTTCGGCTCTGAACGTATTGTGAAAATGGTGTAAAGCGGGCTCGTTGCGCCCAAATATTAAGTGTGGCAAAAGCCCCGCCTCGATATTTCGTTGCGTGCGCTCGCCCATCATGTAATCTTCTTTTTCAAGCGTGCTATTAACGATTTCCATGGCCGCTTCCGGCGCGATAACGGCGTTGCCGTCGCGCGCGCCAGGGTCATAGACATTGTTCGCCGCGATCACGGTTTTCGTGCCTGCCGCGATATGCTGTAGCGCTTCTGTACTAAAATAATGGCTCACCACCGTGCGCGATCGTCCATGTTGGCCGGGCACTGGGTAAATTCTAAATAGCGTAATTTGCCGTTCGGCAATGGTGATCTGAATATTTGGAAACAAGTAATACAAGACGGTTGTGACACCTTCGGTACTCCATTGTGATTCGGGTTTCTTACGTAACGAGCCAATGCCTTTCGAGGGAAAGACGAAACGGTGGTTGCGTCCGAAGGCGTCGTAGCAGAGCGCATCGCTGTGGAAAATATTATTCAGCGTATTACGGTGGAGCCGCGCAAAATGATACGTTTCACCAAACGTATCATTCGCAAGTTTCCAATTCATCGCCTTTTCGAGCGTCGTCGCACCGCTAAAAACGCGATCACCGACATGCCATTCACCTAGTTCTTCGCTCAGCTCACCCAGCATCGCATCGAGATCGATGTCGCCGCCTGGTTGAGGATGAACCCACAAAAAACCGTCTCGCTCTTGCGCAGGCAATTCAATTAATGCCAAACAACTGCGCTCGATCTCGCCGAAGTCGTGGGCTTGGGTCACCCCGTGAAGTTGGCCGTCGGCGCGATAAGTCCAACCGTGGAACGGACAGGTAAAACGCTTTGCTGCCCCTCGGGATTCTTCGACCAATGTCGTACCGCGATGACGGCATGCGTTCAGAAAAGCACGAAACACCCCTTCGGCATCACGGGTTGCCAATATCGGCACACCAAAATCGTCTAAGGTCAGGTAGCTTCCGGGTTGCGGAAGATCCCCGCTTAAGCCAATAAGTTGCGGTTGCTCGCGAAAAAACAACTGCCATTCTCGTGTCGCCTGTTCCGGACAAACGTAAGATTCCGTAGGATTTTTCAACAACACGCCCGCATCGACGTTAACGCCGTGTTCCACCTGGCGCAGCAGCTCTTTCAAGATCCGTATTTTCTCGGGTTGTTTCACTAACTGTCCTTATCCGCGTAATTAATGACAAGGCGATCCAGCTCTAGTGCTGAATAACCGTCCATCGCAGTGTTCAAGATTAAGCTTAAACTCTATCGGGGAATGATCAAGCGAGCCGCGCTTACGAACCGCGATGCGACATCATGTGTTGCGTTGCAACAATATGACTCTAAATGCGGCAATCTGTGTTACGGGTTCTTTCGCGCGGCGCGCTGAATTAGACTCAAGCGCGGCATCACTCTTAAACTGCCGCGACAAACTCATCATTTCGGAGCATTACATGAATCAGAAAAAGTATCGTATCGTGATCATCGGCGCTGGTTCCGCGGGGATTTGCACCGCGGCCAATTTGAACAAAGCGGGAATCGACGATTACCGAATTCTAGAGAAAGGTGATGGGGTTGGCGGTACGTGGTTTTGGAATCAGTATCCGGGCGCCGAGTGCGACGTGCAGTCGCATCTCTATTCTTTCAGTTTCGAGCCGAAGAACGACTGGTCTCAACCGTTCGCGGGACAAGCAGAAATTTTGCAGTATCTGAACCATATAACGGATAAATACGCTGTCCGTTCACACATTCAATACAACACTAAAGTCGAAAGTTTGGTGTGGAGCGATGAGCAATCGCTTTGGACAGTAACCACCGGAGACGGCGAAATCATCCAGGCCCAAATCGTCGTGAGCGCGATCGGGATGTTTAATAACCTCGTGTGGCCTTCCATTGCGGGCATCGAAGACTTCAAAGGTGACTATTGGCATTCGGCGCGCTGGAATCATTCGATCGATCTGACGGGTAAGAAAATCGGCGTCATCGGCATCGCGGCTAGCGCAATCCAATTTTGTCCGCAGCTCGCGCCCATTGCGGGCGAACTGAAAATGTTTCAACGCACCGCGAATTGGGTCGTCCCAAAGCCGAATGAACCCTACGACGAACAACAGTTAAATTATTATCGTGACAACCCTGATGCGGTCCTGGAAAACCGTAATCAGATTTATAACGTGTGGAACACGCTTGCTACTTTTGGAGACAAACAAGTACTCGCCGATATTGAAGCATCAGGATTGGCGCGACTCGCAGAGGTAAAAGATCCTGCGACTCGGCGTAAGCTAACACCGCACCACCCGTTTGGCTGCAAACGACCACTGTTTTCCGACCTCTACTACCCTGTTTTTAATCGCGACAACGTCAAGCTCGTCACCGACGATATTGTACGCATCAGCGAGAATGCCATTGTGACCGCAGACGGAACGTCGCACGAAGTTGACTGCATTGTCTATTCCACTGGGTTTTCTACGACTTCTTATCTCACCGCATTAAACGTCGCTGGCCGCTCCGGCTTAAACCTACGCGATGCGTGGAGCGATGGCGCACAAGCCTACCTGGGTATGAATACGGCCGGGTTCCCTAACCTCTTCATGCTCTATGGTCCAAACACGAATCAGGGTTCGATTCTGTTCATGCTTGAACGGCAAGTAGATTACGTGATGCGACAAGTTCGTCGCATGGACGCAGAAAATCTCGCATGGATCGACATTAAAAACGACGTGATGGCTAAGTTTAATGACAAACTGCAAAAAGATATCGCAAAAGTCGCGGTCTGGCAGGCAGAGTGTGGGAATGAGTTCTACTATCGATCGAAGTCGGGTCGCCTAGTCACGCAATGGCCTCATTCAATGGATGAATTCACTGCGCAAACCACCCGCGATAACCGCGATGAATTTGAAGTACAAGCTTATCGTTAGTCGGCAGCGAAAGCATGCTTAGTTATCAGGCTTCGGTCTGATAACTAAGTTGATCCCGATACAGACTAACAGCCCACCAATGATGTGATACGCCTGTAAAGATTCACCCAGCAGAGTAACCGCCAGCGCCGCGCCAAACACTGGCAAGAGATTCGTAAACGCAGTCGCCCGGTTCGGCCCGACCACGCCAACGCTAATATTCCACATCGTGGTCGCGATCAGGGTGGGAACAATTGCCATGTAGAGAACCGCACCGACGACGGTCCACGATAATGTCGTTTGTTCGAACAACGTCGCCTCGACGAGATAAAACGGCAAAAGTACGATCGCGCCCCCTGAGGCGGTCAAAAACATCACTAGTACAGGGCCAAGCTGACCAATCCATCGATGCAGGTTCACCGCATACAATGCGTAGAAACTAACTGACAACAGCATCCCTGAATCACCCGGATTGAACGATAGACTCTGCAGGATCTCGACGTCGAGTCGCGCGATCATCGCAACGATGCCGACTGTTGCGGCAGCAATCCCAATGAGTTGCCGAGCACTCAGGCGCTCACGTAATATGAACCACGCAACCAAGGCCGTCGTTAACGGTTGGGTCGCGCTCACTAATGCGACATTGGTCGCGGTGGTGTAGCGCACCGCGACGATAATCATTGTGCTACCACCGGCGATGAACAAACCTAGCAGCGCGATGTGCAAAAGTTGGGTACGCAGAAAGCTTAGATGGATCTTCAGCCGCGGCCAAGCAAACGGAATCAATATTAATGCAGCGACTACCCACCGCCAAAACGAAAACCCGATGGGGGCGACTAACTCGTGAACGCTGCGGGCCACAATGATGCCGCTCGACCACAGCAGCATGACGGCAACCAGCATCACGTAAGCGGACTGCTTCGGTATCGAACTAACGCTATTAGTCATTCAGGCTTCCTGTGGCGTTTTGTTCGTTGCTAAGAGCAACATCGCATAGGGAATAAAACTACTGCAGCAGGCCTTTTCGAAATAGTCAGTTCTGATCGAATCGAATACCATTTTGAGCATCACTACAAAGGAAATTTTTGACATGGAGAAAACAGATGAGCGACGCATCGATTTCTACTTCGATTACATTTCGCATAACGCCTATCTTGCTTGGCATCTTCTACCTGACTTAGCGAAAAAATACGGCTACGAGCTCCGTGCCATTCCGGTTTTATTTGCCGCTTTTCTAAAAGAGTATGGCCAACTTGGACCGGCCGAAATTGCACCAAAAATAGACTGGATGAACCGGAATAATTTACGCAAAGCACGGCTGCTAGGTATTCCTTTCAATGCGCCAAAGTTGCATCCGTTTAACCCCTTGCTGTTACTGCGCCTAAGCGCTCAAGAAATGCCAGAAGTGCAACGCGCCGCGCTCACGAGTTGCTTGCTACGTGGCGTCTGGGTCGACTCGCTAGACCCAACCGATAGCGACGCAGTTAGGCGCTACCTGGACAGTAATGGCATCGATGCAGAACCTTTAATTGCCGGCGCCTCGAGCACTCACGCGAAGGAGCAACTACGCAAAAACTGTGATGCTGCTATTGCACGAGGCGGTTTTGGTGTACCGACCATGATAGTCGGGAATGAAGTATTTTGGGGCTACGATGATTTGCCCTACCTTGAGACGCTACTCGCAGACAAGGACCCATTCGCCCAGGCAGACGTCACTGGGTACCTGAAAGCGTGGGAAGTCGCGCGCGCCGCAGGCCAGCATCGCTAATAGTCTTCGATATATTGCCACCCGTTTTTGAGCATTCTCAAGCGATGTCTAGGACCTTGTGCATGTAGGTTCAAAGACTCATAACCTGCGTCTTCGGCGTAAAGCGAACAACGGCCATCTTCGAGTTCTACAATCCTGGGACAAAACCGCTCTACGCCGCGACGTTCAACGTAATTCAATACATCCGTTGAATGTCCGAACGATCTGATTTTCAGAAGCGACACAAATGCGGGGGGCGGTAAAGTGATCTCGTCTCGGTGACGCTGGGCAAGCGCTTCATCAATGCCAATCCAGCGATAATCGACAATCTCGGAACCGTCGACGACGACCTGACTGTCACCCGGAACCATGCCGATAAAGAACCACGCGGCGAAGCGCTTTGGTTGGTTTTCCGGGGTCGTCCAATGCGAAAACGGCAAAAGGCTTGAGCCATCGATATGCAAGCCAGCCTCTTCTTGGACTTCCCGCACACCCGCGCGTCGTGCGATTGCCATTTCGTCGTCCAGGATGGGTAGTAGTGTGTCTTCGGCATCGACCTTGCCGCCCGGGAAAACCCATGCTCCGCCGTGGAATACGATTTTACTGTTGCGTTTAACAAGTAGGATCTCAGGCGATCCCGATCGCTCGCGCATGATAATGACAGACGAGGACGGTAGAGCTGGGGCAATGGTCATGGTTTACGCGATTCCTTGGTCTTTTAGCAACGGCTTATACTAACACTCGCAAGCCGGGCATGACGCAGCGCGTACCCATCGGATAATTCTCCAAGCGGCTGTACATCAAGCGCCGATTCCAGATTTCGTTTTCAGTGAGTTGAAATCTGTGCAACCATCCACCTAGGTTCGACTCGACGGCGGATCACTATTATTTGCTCCCATCACCCTAGCTATCTCGTGAGCGACTGACTTTTCCACACAATGCCAATCTACCGAATAGACAAATTGGGATTTCGAAACCAAGCAACGCTGCGCGCATTGTCGACCCTAATGGCCGTGATGTTATTAGGAGGTTGCGCGGAAGAAGCGGCACCGATACCGCCACCCTCAGATACGTGGTATCGAGCGGTTGATCAACAAAGCCATACATTTTATCCGCTTCCGCCCTATATCCACTCGCCGGTGAAGACCGAGCACCTCGACGAGGCTATTACCGCAATGGGCGACGGCCCGCTATTGCAGTTGAGTACCAGTGAAGCCATACGCTATGCGGATGACCCATTAAGGACCGTGCGCGAATTACGCCCCTTCTTAATTCACGGCTTGTATCGCAGCAAGCGATTATTCAACATTTCCATCGCAGATCGTGCGCTGTGGGTCGATAGCGCCGACGATCCGGACGATTCAACTCCCACACACCGTCAGCCCATCGTGCTGTACATAGATGAAGTACCGCCGGATGTCTACGTAACCGTCGGTTGGCGGTTAGCCGAAGCTGCCGCACAAGCGAACGCAGACGGGGAAACTGAATGAGTGGATCGCCTGCGCTGGGCTAAATTGCCCGCGAGTAGCGTGCGCTACGCGGATCTCGACAGTACGTGAAAAGATTCTGCTTGGCGCCCGCACATCTCCCGTTGCCTTCAAGCAGAAACGGTTCGCCCTTCGGCCCAACCCCGAAGTCGCTCGACATCCTCGAATCGCACTACTGACAAGGGCTTAGTCTTTAGCAACTCGTCGATAACGAGCTCTGTCGATGCGGTTGTGTCCATTGCGGTAGCTGCGTACCGCGCCGCGACTACGGCCTGTTCAATCTCGGCACCCGTGAAGCCATCACTGTTCAACGCCAATGCTTTTAAATCAAAGCGCTCGGGATCAAGTTGTCGCTTGCTTAAGTGGATGGAGAAAATTTCCTGGCGGACTGGTGGCGTCGGTAGATCGACGAAAACTATCTCGTCCAAACGACCTTTGCGCATGAGTTCAGGTGGCAAAGCCGTCACGTCGTTCGCGGTTGCAACCATAAATACCGCTTTTCGAATCTCCGCCATCCAGGTCAGTAAGGTGCCCAGCAGGCGTTTCGATGTACCGCTATCGTAATCTCCAGTCGCGATGCCTTTTTCGATTTCGTCACACCATAGGACACAAGGGGCCATGGACTCGGCAGTCCGTAGCGCCTCGCGCAAGTTGCGTTCTGTTTCGCCGAAAAATTTGTTGTACAGCACACCAAAATCGAGGCGCAACAATGGCACCTTCCAGATCCCCGCAATGGCTTTCGCTGCCAAGCTCTTTCCGCCGCCTTGAACACCTAACAGCATCACACCTTTCGGCCGATCGGTGAGGGATGCCGCCGTCTGGAACTGAGTTTTTCGACGCTCTAACCAATACTTTAGATTATCGAAACCACCCACGTCCGCCAGATGCGCAGTGTCGAACTCAAACGACAGAAGGCCACCCTGGTCGACTAAATTACGTTTTGCAGCAACCAGCTCCGGGACGTCTTCTGCCGTTATCGCGCCGTCGTCATAGATTGCGTTGCGCACCAAACGTCTCGCATCGGAATCCGTGAGTCCTGCCAAGTTGGTTACCAATGCGTTTACGGCTTCTCGATCGACTCGTATCCTTTCGCCGATTTTCCGACTCGCCCAAATCGCCGCTTCCTCGTTGATAATCCGACCAATCGCTCGCGGCGTGGGTAATTTGAGCTCGAAGCTCGCTGAGAAACGTTCAACATCACGCGGCAGCTTAATGTCGTGACTGATGAACACGAGCTTTTGCCGGCGGATGTCGTGATCCTGTGCGATCTCTTTGATCAATCGCGTGATGACGGGTTCGTTCAAAAACGAGTGGAAATCGAGTAACAATTTAATTCCGGCCTGCTTCGCGTCACGAACGACACGCAGAGCGTACTCTGGGTCGGTTGTCGATTTCGCACGCGCTTCAATATGTGACTCATCAACGAGGCGAAGCTCATTGCGATTAAACGTTGCATTGCCGATCAGCGCGTCTAAACCGTCGGTCACAGTCCAGCTGCTTAGCGGCATGTCTAAGCGCGGTGCAAGTGATTTGATGAGATCGACAATCCGTGTTTCTTCATGAGTGCACACGGTAATTAGTGCCACATGGGAGCGTAAAATTATTTCTAAATCATCACGATCGGACATTACAAAAGCCTCGAAGGAAGGTCTTCTAACCGCACAAATTGTGGGCCAATTTCACTCTCGACGGAATTTCCTAGTTCGCCGAAAGACAGCCGCTATGCGTTACCAGCCTGCCGAGAATCTACATTAGCCTACAGTATTTATTATTTAAATAATAATAGGTTACGAAATTTATATAATGTTTATTATTGAATTTGCCAAAGTGTTTATTTATCGCCAGGCGCCGTACGGATAATCCAATCAGTCAATTAACTAGACGCCGGTCGTAGCTAGGTCCCGGCGCGAGCGCGCTAGTTTGGCGATCGCAATAAACCGCCAGGATCGACGCGCTCGCGCAGCACAGTAAGCTCCGCAGGTGTGGGCAGCGCAGTGATTGGCACTTCATCCGGGATAACGAGATCGAATCCGGTGTGATCGCGAACCTCATCCACACAAACGCCGGGATGAACCGATCTTAAACGCAGGCGCTTAGGGCTTTCAGTGAAATCCATTACGCACAGTGGCGTCACACAATAGCGCGGGCCGCCACCTGGCAAGCCTAATTTCGAGCGTGCATTGGGATCTCCGTCACCCCAGCCAACGGTACTGATGAAATCGCATTTAGGCACGAACGTCCGCGCCGTATGAGTATTTAGAACAATGTAATAGCGCCCGACATGAGTGGTTAATGTTGGCGTACCGACGGAACCCGGGCCACGAAACTTGAGACGACGGTGGTCTTCGCCAATCCCGATCAAATTTGTATTGCCTTGCGGATCAACTTGAATTCCACCGACAAAAAATACGCGCTTGGCCCAATCGTTCACGTGATCAAAGCGATGACCCGTGTCGCTATAGGACTCCGCCCACCGTACGACCCGGCGATCCCAGCCGAATTGCGGCAGAGGAATTGAGTCGAGGTGCGCGACATTCATCCGCGCGCCGAGAAAAATCAACTCCATATTAGGGCCATGCATCAGATGAGCGAGTCGCACAGCCGCTTCTGGTACGGGCAAACCAACACCGACCTGCAATTGCTCACCGTCGACGAGATCACGCGCTAAAAAAACCGCCATAATTTCCTGCACGGAGCACGATTGGGTCTGCTCGACCGGGATCTCAGTATTCATGAAGGTCTAATAAACGCTTAATTCCTATGGCGGTTAAGTACTCGGCGTGGGATTGTGGTTCTCGACAGTAAGTGTCGAGGAAATGTCCGAGCTCGGCTCCGCCAACATTAGCGGCACTAAAATACTCCGCTACGAGCGGCTTATCCTGGACGTAATACCCGCGGCTATAAAACGGGTGTGCACCGTAGGGCATCCGACAAATATCGACACCCGAGTTGATCGTCGTCGCCCACGGGTTTGAGCGGATCTCCTCGTTCGAGATCACTTTTTCAACTTGCACGATGGTCCGCCGAGCGGCGCGATGGAGAAAAAGATCGATCCAGCCGGGACCACCGCAGTGGCGGACATTGCCGTAAGCGTCCGATTCTGCGGCATGCAAGAGGGTAACGTCAGGGATGATCGCGGGTACCGCAATCAAGGTTTCGCCGTTTATCGGATCACTAAAAACTTTCAAGTCCGGGTTCACTTGCGGCAGCGACGTACCAACACCCCCGCGCCAGGGGAGAAACGGCAAGCCTTTGCCAGCCGCCTCGAGGCCACTCGTGAGGATCCCCTCCTCGCATTCCCAGACTTCAATCAATCCGGCTTCTGCGGCGCGTCGAAATGCCGGCGCAACTGGAACCCAGTAGCCGCCGCCTGCATAGTATGAAATAACCTTGCGCACGCATCCTGCAGCGATGAGTATATCGAGCGCCAAGCCACTGCCAATGACCGTTAAATTTCGCAGCCCCCGGCGGATGATATGCCTGACCAACGCCATGGGATGCGGCTCACCAATGGCAATCGTCATCCCATCGGCGATGCAACCGACCGCATCATGCTCCGAGATAATGCGCTCACGCCGCAACGAGAGACTAGCCATTCAGGTCGGTTTTATCCGTCCGATCGGGCTCAATCCAGGAGACGTAGCGGGCTCGCGTCGTTCACATAACCGAGCAAGTTGTTAACGACCCAATAACCGATCAATTTTTGGATATTACGTGGCAATGTCTTAGCGATTTCGACGGGTACCCCGAGGAATTGATTTTCTTGTTGACGCAGCCAAGCACGACAATAGATGGCAGAGATCCCTAAACGCCTAGCGTCCGTGCGATTCGCACCGCCAGCGTGGAACAAGGATCCGTCCCACATGACGACAGAGCCAGCCGACATTTTCGCCGTCACAATTTCGGCGTTACTTGCTGGCTCCTCATCAGCGGTTAAATGCGTCCGTGGGATAAGGACAGTTCCGCCGTTTTCCTCGGTAAAATCGTCGATAGCCAAAATCGCATTAACGCTAAGCGGCATGTGCGGTCGATCCATCGGGTAATAACTATCGTCGCGATGAAACGGTTGCTGCGTCTCTCCGGGGCCAAGATCGATGGTGCTCGCAATCGATAGTTGAATCTGATCGTTGAGATAAGCCTCGACGATCGCCACGATTTTTGGATGTAAATAGAGCTGGTCGAGAATGCGCGTACGAGCGACGAGGTTGTACATTCGTCGCGTCTTAAACCCGGCGAATTCCGTGTCGCCGTTGTGCTCGTTGGTGTGCAAGCGGTTGAATTCTGCGGCTATTGCTCGGACGTTTTCGCGATCGATAACATCCGGAACAATAATAAATCCCTCGCTTCTTAGTCGCTTGACAGCCTCACCGGCGTCGCGCAATCGCGCAGGACTAGAAAACCGTTTCGTTTCCTCTGTCGCCCGCGCAGCGGCAGTGAACGGATTCATTTGTACTTCGATTGCTTCTCTGGCCATTGCGTGGACTCGTTGGTCTTACGGTACGGGCATTGTAACCAAGCTGTTGCAGTTGCGCCACGCGCCCTGGCCGTCCCCGTAAACCATTTATCCCAGCAATCGAATTAAGTGCACAGTACCTGGATAGGTCGCTGGCAGTAGCGAATAACGGCGCGTGCAATCGCGCAAGCCACGTCCGCGCGCTTGGCTAGCGATGAATTCGTCAGCATTGATGACGCGGGACCCGCCGACGACGGTGACGCCGCGTTGAAATAGAGGATCCGGAAAAAAACCCGCACTAGGACCAATCATTGCAACCTGAGCAGCCTGTTTGCAATATCCCAACATGTCGTCGACCGTGTCGTTAATCAACGTTGAGGCAGTGCAAATGATCTTGTTACAGGAAGACAAAGACTCGGGGTCGTCTGATATGCGAACGCCAGCCTGCTCCCCAAACAAATGAGATTTCCGTTCTACTACGATCACGGGCACTGCGCACGCGCGCGCTTGCCGTACCAGGGACGGAAAGTTGCCGATCATCCCGAGGCGATCGCCGGGATGTAAATCTAATCCGCCCATCGAATTAGGGGAATTGCTGAGAACAACGTTCGCGCGCGCAAAGAAGTGCTGGGCCATCGCATTAATCGCCGCGAGGCCGATAGAACGTGCCATGTCATCAAGGCCGGAAATATAGCGCGCGAGCGTGATGGCTTGCACGTCGATAAATTCGGCGGCGGCGAATCGGCGACTAATGCCGGTCTGCGAATCCCCGAGCCATGCGTAAAATAAGCCACACGAACCGTCGTCGAGTTCGATCAAGCCGAAGTCCGGATCTTTGTCGGCAGTCACGCTCGGTTCCGGTATATAGACGCGCTTTACATTAGGCAACTGGACACTATCGTTAAGCGATTCGGCTAAGGCGAGTAATTCTGCGGAGACCCACGTCATCACAATTTACCAGTTCAGATTAATTAGGCCGGCAGCCGCACGGCATCTCTTTTCAGCGGATTCGAAAGACGCCCAATTCGAGACGACCGATTTCGAATTCCGACCGGCACTGACTCACTACAGCGATCCGAATTTACATTGGCATGTCGGGCATGTCGGACATCCGCTATCGTTGCATTTCGAACCCTCATCGACGTGTCGACTATGGATCGTCTCGATCGGCGGACCGGCGCTTTCCGGTTTTCACCAATAATTCACGCCTCATGACGATGGCGACGGTTTCCGTGTCGGGATCGAAAAGAATCGCTGCGTCACCGCGACGCAATTGTTCAATAACATGGGCAACTTTTTGTTCAAGCGTGTAGTCATGCTCACCGTATTCCGTACCCTCGCGAAGCACGAAGGCTTCCGCGACGCCACGCAAGGCCGCGTTCGACAATTCCTCGAACGGAATTTCAATGGCCACGGTATTAGCTTCGTTCACAGGGGATACTATACAACTCATTGTTTACCGGTATTCTTGGGCATTCGATCCGGTTGTGATGATAGTCGATACTGAGCCATCAAAAACCAGCGAACTTCTACGATCGACTGAGTAATTCTGTTAGTCTCCACGCTCGACCTGTGACAGGGCAAGCAGCGCATCAACAGACTTCATCGGTGTCCAAAATCGAAGCGGCTGTACGGTAACAACCAACATGCTTCGCGAATTGAGTTGCTCACGAAAGCGATGTAGATGCTCAGAACAAGCGTTATTACCGAAAAATTCTCGAGAAAAAATGACGAAATCGAAAGACGACCTGGTTCGACCATTCAACGCACTAAGACCTGCCAACGGACGCGCAGCGGCAATCGCCGCACCGCCATATGATGTCATTAATACGGCCGAGGCACGCGCGTTAGCGAGAGATAAACCATACTCGTTTCTGCATGTATCAAGAGCCGAAATTGATCTCCCAGCGACAACTGATCCGTATGCGGCCGAGGTTTATGCAAAGGCAGATGAAAATCTTCGCGCTTTTATTGCGCAAGGCTTGCTAGTGCGCGATCACGCAGATCATTTTTACGTATACCGAATGTCAGTTTGTAATAGAGTCCAAACGGGTGTTGCGGTGTCAGCATCGGTAGATGCATATCGACAAAATCGAATCCGAAAACATGAACTCACGCGCCCTTCGAAAGAGGATGATCGCGTGCGGCAAATCGAGAGCGTTGACGCGATGACGGGCCCGGTACTGCTGATTTACCGATCGGACACCATACTCGCTGAAACCTTAGAGCAAATTACCACGCACAATGCCGATTCGGTTGTTCCTGACCTGCAAGGGGTGCGCCATGAATCGTGGGTCGTGCGTGACGCAGCACAAATAGCGTTGATTGCCCAACGGCTGAACCAGATGGATGCACTCTATATCGCCGATGGCCATCATCGCTCAGCAGCAGCCGCTCGCGTCACTGCGGCCCGCCGTGACCGACATGCCGGCGCTCACCTTGACGACGGTTTCGACGGATTCTTAGCGGTAGCCTTCCCGGATGACGAAGTTACGATCCTCGACTACAACCGCTTAGTGCGTGATTTGAACGGACACACTACTGCCGAATTCCTGGCCGAGCTTGCCAAGCATTTTGAAATCTTACCCACGGACACAACGGTCCGACCACAAAAGCCGTTGAGCTTCGGGATGTATATGGATCACCAGTGGTACTCAATACGGGCGAAAACTCGGCCACACGTTGACGATCCCGTCGAACGGCTCGACGTCCGCGTACTCGATCGCTTGATTCTCGAGCCCCTACTTGGCATCGCCGATCCGAGAACGGATTCACGGATTGATTTCGTTGGTGGTTCGAGGGGGCCTGAAGCCTTAGCCGCGCGAATCGATTCAGGCGAAATGGCGGTCGGCTTCATGCTCTTTCCAACTTCCCTGAACGATTTGATGGCTGTTGCGGATGCAGGGAAAATTATGCCGCCGAAATCAACTTGGTTTGAACCCAAATTAGCGGACGGATTGATTTCTCAATTGCTCGATTGAATTCCACGTATTCAGGCTGACGCTTCGCCGGCCTCGAAGTTGATGCAAATTTTGTCCAAGTCTTGTTCTGTCAAGGCCTGCTCGGCCTGTGCGCATCGGTAATTATCAGCGCGACCTGAACGTCGCTCGCATCGCAAATACTCGCAATCGTCACAAAAACCGAAGATTGCGCCGCCTCTTTTGAGCACCAAATGCGCCAACATTTTGCTGAGCCCGAGGGCGGTAGCGTCGCGCTGCGACTCTTCGAGCGTGGACGCAGCCGCTACTAAGGAACCGATGGGATCAGCCTCAGCGAGTCTCTCGGCTTTTGTCGTTAACGTTAGATGATGTCGACGTTTATCCGCCGTATCACAGGTGCGCTTCAACAATCGCTGTTTGACAAGGCCGCCTATCGTTTGTGATGCGGCTCCCGCGGTTATTCCTTGGTATTGAGCAAACGCTGAGGCCGTTTTGGAGAAACGGTTGGCGTTCGCAAAGTAGCGTAGTGCCGACCATTGTGCCGGCTTTAGACCGTCACTACTGGCATCGTCGTAAGTACCGTGATTCAGTCTCGCAACGAGATCGGCGACGTTACGGGGATCGCGCATAACGGTCCTTCATGTGATGGTTGATTAGCCAGCACCCTAACTGAAATGGTATCGAAGCTAAACTAATATTGAAAACGACTTTTCTGCATGTTAGTTTAGACGCTTAACTAATGGATCGAAAGTCTTAATTGACCTTCCTCGGATCCGTATTCCACCAGCCAAGGAAACCAACCATGCCGCTCAACGAAGAAACCCGCTCGCGTATCGATGACCTACTCACCACCAACGACGTGGTTTTATTTATGAAAGGCACACCACAGCAGCCGCAATGCGGCTTCTCGGCAACGGTGATAGGAATACTCGGTGGTATCCTCCCGACCTACGCGACAGTCAACGTGTTAGAGGATCCGGCGATACGCGAAGGGATCAAAGAATATTCACAATGGCCAACCATTCCGCAACTCTACATCCGCAACGAATTCGTCGGCGGCTGCGACGTAATTCAGCAGATGTACGCAACCGGCGACCTGCATAGTTCCCTAGGTATTGAAGTCGGTGAAGACGTAACGCCGAGTATCTCCATCAGCAAAAGCGCGGCGCAAGCGATCGAGAACGTTGCCAAACAGAACCCAGGCTCCGGGGTCCACCTGAAAATTACGGCGAACTGGAATCACGAATTCAGTCTGAGTCCGGCGAAAGGCCATGAAGTGGTGGTGAGTTCAAATGGCATTGATGTCTTACTCGACAGGGATTCGGCACGCCGGGCCGACGGCCTCGAAATCGATATGACCGAGGGCCCGCAGGGCGGCGGGTTTAGCATTAGCAACCCGAACGCCCCACCACCGGTAAAGCAGATGGAGGTCGAAGACTTAAAGGCCAAACTCGATGCCGGCGAATCGTTTCAGCTTTTGGACGTTCGCGGCCTCGACGAACGGGAACATGCCGTCATTGAAAGGTCAAAAATCCTCGATGGAGCGACGGCCACCGAAATAGAAAAACTTCCTAAAGACACTGAATTGGTGTTTCATTGCCATTCTGGCGTGCGTAGCCAGTCCGCTGCAGAACATTTTCGTGGACTTGGGTTTATTAATGTGTCGAACGTGGTTGGCGGAATCGACGCATGGTCCGAACGTATCGATTCGTCCGTGCCGCGTTACTAACTGACACTCCATTAGAGACCCGTTCCATTCGACAATGACGAGCCGGCTGTGCCTATAGAGGATTAGTCAGTCTGCTCGCCAATTCATTTGATGGTCGAGGACGGGGCGATAAGCGAGCGCTGATCAGTTTACAGCGCCTCGCATCACCAACAGATTCCCCGGAGCGCGGCTTTTGCGCAACGCCCCTGCCCCTCCTCGACCTGCGTCTGGACCCGAGCGATATTTAGCAGTGTTCGAGCATCTGCAAAATTGATCAGAGAGTCCGCCGTTCGAGACAATTCTCAGTCGATCAATACCTTCTGGTACTCATCTTCGCTGAAACCAACAACCACGGTTTTTCCACTCCGCAGCGTCGGCGCCCGTAAGTTACCCGTCGGGCCTAACATCGCCGCTATTACGTCGTCGCCCGGGTTGCCCTTGGGTGAAAAGCTCACAACCTTTTTCCCTTTCGCGACGATAACCGTCGTGGCATTGCTCGCTAATTCGGTCGCGTCGTCGCGCCCTAGCTTTCGCGACGCTGGTATTGCTTCTTTGGGCTCTAGCCCGTTGGCCTCCAAAAACTTGGCTGCTCGATCACAGCTAGTTCAGCCCTTGCGGAAGTAATACCAATTGATTTGTTTGCTCATATTATTCCTCAACTAATTTATCGCAACATTCATTCACGCTGCATCGCCTGTTTCACTCGCGGCGATCCTACCGATTACAACAAGCTATCGAGTTGCGTTGCGATATCTTCCGGCGATGTTTTCGGATCGAAACGTTTCACGACTTTGCCGTTTTTATCCACTAAGAATTTCGTAAAATTCCAGGTGATGTCTTCGCTACCGTCAGCGTTCGGTTGGGCGGACTTCAAAATCTTATAGAGCTCGCAAGCGCCTGTCCCGTTGACGTCGATTTTGGAAAACATCGGAAAATTAACGTCGTATTTCGACGTCGCGAACGCCAGAATTTCTTCGTCCGTGCCGGGCTCCTGCGCGCCGAATTGGTTACATGGAAAGCCTAAGACTTGTAAATCGTCACGATTCTCTTGAATGGCACGCAGACCTGCGTACTGACCCGTGAGTCCTCACTGGCTAGCGAGATTTACGACGAGTAACGCCTGGTCCCGATAACGGGACAATTCAACCGATTCTCCCGTGATCGATTTCATTTTGAGATCGTAGAGTGTCGTCATGTATGCTCCTAAACCTTCTGAGTATGTATTTCGAGATTAAGCCCTGGCCGAGGTCGGGTCCGGACTATTCTAACAGGCTAATCGACTGTCACTTCAAACCGCGAGATAAGCCGACCGCAGATTATTTTTCTGCCGTTTTTAGCTAGCTTCACCATATTCGCGTGCACGTAAATCCACCCGGCGAATTTTGCCACTGACGGTCTTCGGCAGCGCATCGACAAATTCAATCTTGCGTGGATATTTGTACGGTGCGGTGACCCGTTTAACGTGATCTTGGATCTCCTTGGTTAAGGCATCACTCGCTGTGTGGCCCGGCGCCAAGACGACAAATGCTTTGACCACCGCACCGCGAGTATCGTCTGGACTCGCAACAACCGCGGACTCCGCAACCGCTGGGTGCTCGATAAGAGCGCTTTCAACTTCAAACGGACCGATCCGATAACCCGCTGACAGAATCACATCGTCCGCGCGGCTCATAAACCAAAAATATCCATCCGCGTCAGTTTTGGCGCGATCCCCGGTTAAATACCAATCTCCGTTAAAGCAGGCGGCGGTTCGTTCGGCGTCGCCGCGATACTCTTTGAACAAACCGGGTGGCCAATTGGGTTTTACTCTGACCGCGATATCGCCTTCTTCGTCCGGACCCAGTTCGCGTCCCGCGTCGTCTATGATGGCGAGTTCAATCCCTGGCGAAGGTTTCCCCATCGACCCAAAGCGCGGTTCAAGGCAGGGGAAACTACCGCACAGTAAGACTGACTCAGTCTGGCCGTAACCATCTCGAATGGTTAGCCCGGTCGCCTTACGCCAGGTTTCTATGACCTCGGGGTTCAACGGTTCACCAGCACCAACGCAATGTCGAAGGCTGTCAAATTTATACTTCGATAGATCCTGAAGCACGAACATTCGATAAATCGTCGGCGCCCCACACAAAGTCGTGATCGGATACTGTGCCGCTAGTTCTAGGGATCGAACGGCATCGAACGCATCAGTGTGATGCACGAACAAAGTCGCACCACAATTCCATGGCCCGAAAAAACTACTCCATGCGGCTTTTGCCCATCCCGTATCGCTGATATTCCAATGTAGATCATCGACGGTTAAGTCCAACCAGTAGCGTCCGGTGATTTCGTGCGCAAGTCCGTAGCTATGCGGCTGAATGGCCATTTTTGGGTAGCCCGTGGTACCTGATGTGAAATAGCATAAAGCGTCTTCGTCGCCACGCGTATCCGCACATTCGAACTCGGCGCTCGCACTGGCCATGGCGTCGTCGTAACTTGTCCAACCGTCGCGTGCAGCCCCGATAATAATTCTTCCTTTGAGTTTTGCCGCCGATGAAGCCGCTTCGAGCTTCGGCGCGTTCGCCTCGTCTGTCACAAAGCAAGTCGCGCTAGCAGCATCAATCCGGTAACCAATATCTTTGGGCGATAATTGTGTCGTACCCGGGGAGCAAACTGCACCTAGACGGAGACACGCAGTAAGAATTTCCCACCATTCAATATTTCGACCTAGCATCACAATAACAGTGTCACCACGTTCGACACCAATATCCGACAGCACGTTACAAAGTTTCCGCGAGCGTTCTGCTAACTCGGCAAACGTACGCTTTATTTCTGTTCCGTGATCGTCGATCCACCATAACGCGACGTTCGTTGGATCTTGCGTCGCCCATTTATCGATCACATCGCGGGCGAAATTGAATTTAGCTGGTGCGCTCCACGAATATTTTTCGCGTTCTAAATCGTAGTTGATCATGTTGGACATTAGTCGATAGTCTCCGATAGTTAGCGCAACAATTTTTGTCAGACGCCGTAGTCATCGTACGGGCAGTGCGATCAGCCGCATTGCGAGGTTCAGTGAAGGACTCATTGATTCGAAACTAAAACCAACTGTCCTGCATTCCCAAACAGGTGTCGTCACTGGACGAAAGAAGCGCCAGGCGTTCAGGCACTTTGTTCAATTCGTAACGATAAAAATACTGGCAAGCGCGTAATTTTCCTTGGTAAAACGCACGATCATCTGGACTGGCATCGCTCAACCGACGCGCCGCCTCAATCGATTGTTTCAGCCACATCCAGGCGATCGTGACGTGGCCGAAGGTATCGAGGTAAATACTTGCATTAGCCAAGAATAACGTGACTTCGCCGATGTCGCGAATTTTAATAAGCTCCTCGGTCGTCGATTCGAGCTCGCGTAGAATTTCTTCGAGTAGCTCCGCGTATTCATCCAGCAATTCAATCGGGCGCGCCTGTGCGATGGTTTTTTCGATTTCCAAAATAAATGCACGAAACGCGGCACCTTCGCCCATGGTTACTTTGCGTCCCAACAAGTCTATGCCATGGATGCCATGTGCGCCTTCGTGAATGGGATTGAGCCGATTATCCCGATAGAACCGTTCGACGGGATAGTCTTTCGTATAGCCTGCGCCACCTAGGATCTGGATCGCATGCTTGTTCGCTTCGAGGCAATATTCGCCTGGCCAGGATTTCACGATGGGAGTTAGCAAATCGAGTAACAAGCTGAGTCGCGTCAGCTCTGCTGGATCCGACTCTGTGCGCTGAAGATCGAGCAATGTAGAACAGTACAATACCAACGCCATCGCGCCTTCAGCTGCAGCCTTTTGGGCGAGTAGCAAACGCTTAATATCCGCGTGCTCAACAATGGGGACTTGTTCGCTCATTGGATCTTTATCGTGCGGGTGGCGCCCTTGAGGACGCTGCCGCGCATACTCAAGCGAGTGCAAGTAACCCGTGTAGCCCAACGCGGCGCCGCCAAGACCGACCCCTACGCGCGCTTCGTTCATCATCTGGAACATGTACGAAAGGCCGTGATGCACTTGGCCAACTAAGTAGCCGCGGCATTCACCAGCTTCGCCAAAATTGAGCACCGTATTGACTGTACCGCGATAGCCCATCTTATGGTTTACGCCGACACAGCTGACATTATTAAACTCGCCCGACCTACCATCTTCATTGAGGCGATACTTTGGCACCAGCATCAGAGAAATGCCTTTCACCCCGGGTGGTCCGCCCGGGATTTTCGTCAGCACCAAATGCACGATGTTTTCCGATAAGTCGTGTTCAGCAGCAGAAATCCACATCTTATTACCCGTAATGAGGTAGTGGCCGTCAGATGTAGGAGTCGCCTTGGTGCGAATGTCAGACAACGAAGAGCCAGCCTGTGGTTCGGATAGCGCCATCGTGCCGAAAAACTTGCCTTCGACCATCGGACGTAAATAGCGAGCCTTCTGTTCTGCGGAGCCAAACGCCGCGAGAACATTTGTCGCGGCGACGGTGATAAATGGATAGGCCATCGTGGAAAGATTGGCCGCATTGAAGTATGCGTTACACGCTTGCACGACGACCCACGGCAATTGCATTCCGCCGTGCTCGAAGTCCATCGCAGCACCCATAAAACCGCCTTCAGAAAAGGCGCTAAGCGCCTCTTTTACCGCCGGTATTATCGATACCTTGCCGTTTTCAAGGGTCGGTTCGTTCGCGTCTAGCTCGGCCGCGTGGGGCTCGAAATGATCAATCGCTAATTTTTGCGCGGCATTAATGACGGCATCGAAAGTCTCGCGGTCGTGCTCGGCATATCGCTCGCGCTGTGTCAAAGTCTCTATCGAGAGGACTTCGTACAATAGGAAATCAATATCGCGCCGGTTTATTAATCGATCCATGGCGTTGCGGTCCAACTCGGCAGTTATACGGTTTGCAATTTTAGCTGATTGAGGCGTAGATAAGGAGCCTCGTTGTGGTTGATTTCAGGATCGGGCGCAAATGTTTAACCGCCAACGCAGATTTCAAGATAACTAACATCCGCGGCCTGCTTCGACTAGCATACTGAGCCGAATGCGTGCGTGGCGCATGTTAGCGAACATCTGATTAGGTCACGCAACGTCGCTATACGCGCAACGCTTTCCCGATCCGTCTCGTGAATCGGGTTCGCGATAATTTATGAACCGCGCAGTGCCGCGAAATAATTTGCGCAACATTATAATTATTTGTAAATCAACGGGAGCGACCAAAGTCAAACCCAACCTTTAAAGGAAAGCTAATGAAGCAAAACTATTTCGCGAAATCGAGTCTCTACTTAGCGTTATTGTTACTCTCGATCGCCTGCTTAGACGCACATGGCAATGCACTCGACGCGGTACTCGCGGCGCAGCCTAGTGAAGTGCAAGCACGCTATTCGTCACGCCATTCAAAAGAAACGCTGACATTTTTTGGTATCGAGCCCGGGATGACAGTCATCGAAGCACTTCCAGGAGGTGGCTGGTACACGAATATTTTACTGCCATTGCTCGGACCGAAAGGACAATTGATCGGGACTGATTACGCATTCGATATGTATCCGAAGTTTAATTTTTACGCCGAAGATTATTTGGCGCAGAAGAAAACATGGGCGAAAACCTGGACAGAATCAGCCATGGGCCGGCACGGCCATTCCGGTGCGAAAGTCGGTGCATTCGCTTTTGGTTCCATGACCGCCGACGTCGACGGGAAAGTCGACGCTGTACTCCTGATCCGAGCGTTGCACAATCTCGCACGATTTGAAAATGACGGTGGCTACCTGTCGACGGCGTTGCAAGAAATACATCGGGCATTGAAACCAAACGGCGTCGTCGGAATCGTCCAGCACGTTGCCCCCGAAGACGCATCTGACGCTTGGGCTGACGGAAGCAATGGCTACCTCAAGAAAAGTTTCGTGGTGTCCACGATGAGCAATGCAGGATTCGAGTTAGTCGGTGACAGCGACATTAATTTAAACCCAGCCGATGAACCGCAAGAAGGCGATATCGTGTGGCGCTTATCGCCCTCATTCGCGACGAGCGGTAATGACGAAAAACTGCGCAGGAAATTTGCTGCAATCGGCGAGAGCACGCGGATGACCTTGCTCTTTCGAAAATTGAATTGACGTCGTCAGTCTAATTTAATACACCAGGGTCCTAAGGTCAGCGCCTGGCAGCCGTCCCATGTCAGTTTTCGTGCGGACGGCCTGATCGATTTCGAGCCGAGCAGAAATTGCGAGCGTTGTGAACTAAGGACCCTAGCAGCCTGTCGGACTTAGGCAATCGTAGCGAGCATGGTGGAAAACGAGCCAAAAAATGCGCGATTTTGAGGAGCGTAGTGGTTCTAGGTAACGAGAAATCGCAGGTTTTTGGGCTGTTGACCCAGCAGCGCAGTAGATTGTTCCTAAGTCCGACAGGCTGCTAGGCCTAAGGGAACAATTTGTCCTGAGTCCAATGCTCAGCCTGCCGCTTATAAATGGTCCGCTCGTGCAAGCGGAACGGCCTTTTATCCCAGAACTCAAAGCTCTCAGGAACGAGTCGATATCCTGACCAAAAATCCGGACGTGGGATCTCAGCGCCAGCAAATTTTTCGCTAAAGTCGCGAAATCGACGCTCCAGGAGTTCTCGACTTTCAAGGCTTGCAGACTGCTTGGACGCCCATGCCCCAACTTGAGACTCAATCGGACGCGAACTGAAATAGACGTTGGCAATGTCATCGTCGACTTGCTCTACGGCGCCTTCTATCCGGATCTGACGTGCAGTTGACTTCCAGTGAAAACACATTGCGGCGCGCGGATTAGTCGCGAAATCGTGCGCTTTGCGGCTCTCCAGATTCGTATAAAAAACGAAGCCCGTCGCATCGACAGAACGCATCAATACCATTCGGATCGACGGCTGACCTTGCGCATTGACACTTGCTAGTGCAACAGCGTCTGGATCAGACGGTTCGTTCTCTTGCGCTTGCCGGAACCAAATCTCAAATTCGTTGAAGGGATCTGCGTTCATTACGGATCGGAAGTGAGCGCCTCAATCGCCAAATGGGTGCCTGATGACGATCGTGTCCGCGCGATCGGGCCCGGTCGAAATCATATCTACCGGGGTATCACATATCTGCGCGATCCGTTCCAAATACTTGCGTGCGTTCAGCGGCAAGGATCCGTAGTCGCGAATGCCAACGGTGGATTCGCTCCATCCTGCGTGGTTTTCGTAGATAGGTTCAACTTCATCTAGCGCGTCCGCTCCTGGTGGGGCCAACGTCACGGTGCCATCCGGTGTGCGATAGCCAACACAGATCCGGATTTCGTCCAAGCCGTCGAGTACATCAAGTTTCGTGACACACAGTCCGGACAAACTATTGACGATTCGCGCGCGTCGTAGCGCCACCGCATCGAACCAACCACAGCGCCTTGGACGCCCGGTCGTCGCGCCAAATTCGTGGCCGCGACTCGCCAGATGCTCACCCAGTTCGTCGAACAACTCGGTTGGGAAAGGCCCCGATCCGACGCGCGTGGTGTACGCCTTGGTAATGCCAAGTACGTAGTCCATCCAGCGCGGGCCGCTGCCCGTTCCAGTGCTACCGAAGCCGGCCGTCGTGTTAGACGAGGTGACATACGGATACGTTCCGTGGTCAATGTCCAGCAAGGTACCTTGCGCGCCTTCAAACAGAAGTTTCGCGTTGCTTTCATGCAGACCATAAATTATTTCGGCAACATCCGCGATCAGGGGTTGCATGATTTCGGCATAGCCCATTTGTTCATCGAGAATACGTTGAAAATCAAGGCGTTCCGCCCGGTAGTAATTGACCAAAACGAAGTTATGGTAATCGAGTACTTCGCCCAATTTAGCGGCAAAACGTTCACGATGCAGTAAGTCACCGACGCGCAGTGCGCGGCGGGCGGCCTTATCTTCATAAGCTGGCCCGATGCCCCGTCCGGTTGTACCGATGGCTTGTGCGCCGCGCGCTTTTTCACGCGCTAAATCAAGCGACACATGATAGGGAAGAATCAGCGGACACGCCGCGCTCAGCAATAAGCGTTCTCGCGCCGGCACCCCCTTCGCCTCCAGCATTTCGATCTCTTCGATGAGTGCTGCAGGTGATACGACGACGCCGTTCCCAATTAAACAGCGCACATTGCTGCGCAAGATCCCTGAAGGAATTAAGTGCAGCACGGTTTTCTCGCCGTCAATTACGACGGTGTGACCAGCGTTGTGGCCGCCCTGGAAGCGAATCACCGCATCGACCCGGTCGGTTAGCATGTCGACCACTTTGCCTTTGCCTTCGTCACCCCATTGAGTGCCGATAATTATTACGGACCTACCCACTCTTATGTCCTCGTTAGTCGCTCAAGTCTTCGATTATCCAGGTGCCGTCACGTTGCACGATTGCAGCGCTACAGCCTAAGTCAATCGCACTTCCGATCTGTCCCGCAAGCGCTTGAATGACAACGGCACCCTGGCTCCTCAATCGTGAAATCTCGGCGAGCAGTCCGCCATCGTTGCCTTCAGCAGCGAATATCTTCTTTCGTTCGGAAGGAAGATGTCGCCTCACCCCGATTAAGTTTTTCAGGTCCGTACTGAATCCGGTCGCCGCTCTTGGACGACCAAATTGGTGCCCAATGTTGTCGTAACGTCCGCCCCACGCAATCGGGCGCCCTTCGCCCGGTAGATACGCCGCGAATATCATGCCCGTGTGATATCGATAGCCACGCAATTCCGCAAGGTCGACGTGCAAGTCGATGTCCGGAATTCGGACACGTAATTGCGCGATGAGGGCCTCGATTGCATCGAGCGCCGCGAGCACTGACGATGGCGCGCCGGCCAAAACGCTGCGTGCCTGGCCGACCACACTCACGCCGCCATTTAGACGTAATAGTCCGACGATGTGTGCGACACCCGCTCCGCGAACATTGTTTTCCCGCAGGCACTCTTCGACTTCGACTTCGGCTTTGCGTAATAGCGCATCAAGCAATTTATCTGTCGCGTCAGGATCAAGCGCGGCAGCATCAATTAGGGATTTAAAAAGTCCCATGTGTCCAAGCTCAATCGTCACCTGGTTAAGATTGGCTTTTTTCAAAACATCAGCCAGCAAGCAAACGACTTCGGCGTCGCTTTCTATTCCGCCATGTCCAAACAGTTCGGCGCCAATTTGCAGCGGATTGCGCGAACCGGCGAATTTATCTGCTCGCGCATGTAAAACAGGTCCAACGTAACAAAGGCGTTGCAACGCGTCGGTCGGGAGACGATGCGCGTCAATCCGAGCGACCTGCGGCGTTATGTCGGCCCGCACGCCCATCAGACGCCCGGTCAGTTGATCGGTTATTTTGAACGTTTGTAGATCCAAATCCTTGCCATTGCCTGATTGAAGCGATTCAAGGAATTCGACTAGCGGCGGCAACACCAGCTCGTAACCCCAACTGCTAAAGACATCGAGAATATCTCGCCGGAGTTGTTCTAGCGGTTCCGCGAAAGG
>JAQCEL010000269.1 GCA_027618655.1 Pseudomonadota bacterium
TTTCCTCGGTCGCATTGTTAATATGGGATCTGCGTCCGTTTCGATGGGTCGCGCGAATTATTTACACTACACGACATCGAAGTCATCGTTAGTTGGAATGTCGCGCAGCCTCGCCCGTGAACTCGGCCCTTACGGAATTACGGTAAACACGATTCTACCTGGTGCTGTCGAAACCGAGATAGAACGCGAAACGGTTACACCACAACAGCGCGAAGCCATGATCGCGATGCGTTGCGTATCACGCGCGCAGACTCCCGACGATTTGATAGGCACCTTATTATTTCTATCCAGCGAAGCGAGTGCGTTTCTTACCGGGCAATCACTTACGGTCGATGGCGGATTGACGTTCCTTTAATTTTACGGCGGGCGAGGTAGATAGGATCAGCACATGACAAAGCAAGATCAGTCCAGGGATAGCGCCGCGCGCTATAGCGTGTTACCGCAACGCCGCGACCTTTTCTATGACAATACCTGGCATGAGCCGCGTGGCGGTTACGTACCGACCTTCAACCCTGCTAACCAAGATAATCTAGGTGACACAGCCTCAGCCAACGCGAGCGATGTGGACGCCGCGGTCCACAGTGCACAAGCGGCATTCCTTGAATGGCGCAAAACGCAACCGATCGAGCGCGCAAATTTAATGCGCCGACTCGCTGGACTGGTGCGCGAGGCGGCCGAAGAATTCGCGATGATCGACGCGATTAATTGCGGTAATCCGGTCCGCGAAATGATCAGGGACGCAACGATAGCGGCTGCGCAGATCGATTATTTCGCCGGACTCGTGCACGAGCTAAAAGGTGACACCTTGCCGATGGGTGCCGATTCACTTAATTACTCGGTGCGTGAACCGCTCGGCGTCACGGCGCGGATCGTCGCCTACAACCACCCGATGTTGTTTCTCGCCGGGAAACTGGCACCGGCAATTGCCGCCGGAAACACGGTGGTAATGAAGCCGCCAGAGCAAGCGCCATTGTCGGCATACCGCCTGGCCGACATGATCGCTGCAAGCTTGCCCCCTGGAGTCGTTAACATCGTAAGCGGCGGCAGCGAAAGTGGTGAAGAACTTGTAAAACATCCGCTCGTGCAGAAAGTTGCGTTGATCGGATCCGTTCCAACCGGATCGAAAATCCTGCACCTTGCGGCAGATAAAATCATGCCAGTTACTTTGGAGCTAGGCGGCAAAAACCCACTGATCATTTGCCCTGACGCCGATCTTGAGCGCGCGATTGGCGGCGCCGTTGGGGGTATGAATTTTACTTGGGCTGGCCAGTCTTGCGGTTCCACGTCGCGCTGTTTTGTGCATCGCTCGGTCTACGCCGAGGTCTGCGCTGGGATCGTCGCGTTGATCCCGCAGAAGCATCAGTGCGGCGATCCGACCGACATGAATACCACCATGGGCAGCTTGATTTCGGAAGCGCAATTCAACAAGGTCATCAACATGATCAATACGGCGAAACATGACGGCGCGCGACTGCTGTTTGGCGGCAAGCGTCCGGCGGATCCAGCGCTCGCCGACGGTTGGTTTGTTGAACCCACGGTGTTCGCTGATGTAACGCCAGCGATGCAGTTGTTTCGCGAGGAAGTGTTTGGGCCAGTGCTCGCGATTATTCCGTGGGATGACGAAGAAGAATTGATCGCCGAAGTGAATAGCGTGGAGTACGGACTGACCGCCTCAGTATGGACACGCGACCTAGCACGCGCTCATCGACTCGCCGCACGCATCGAATCTGGCTACATTTGGATAAACCACATCAGCAGCCATTTCATTGGCGCAGAATTTGGCGGATTCAAAAAATCCGGACTCGGTCGTGAAGAAGGCTTATCGGAGTTGCTGTCGTACACGCAAATAAAAAACGTACACGTTCGACTTGACTGAGAACACGGATCGTCCCGCTAGCGAACGCGCTTATTGTATTAAGCACATCGCATTTAGTTGCTGAGAGACCGATCAACAGTGCGCGCTCTACAAAATAGGAGTGGCCTATGGCCTATATCATAGGCGTCGATACGGGTGGAACTTTCACGGATGGTTTTGTGGCCGACGAGACCGGCAAGCTTTTCGCCGCGAAATCGCCTTCAACGCCGACTGATTTTTCGCTGGGTTTCCTAAACGTCATCGACGAACTTGCCGTGGCGCTCGCGACCAGTACCCAGGATCTACTCGCGAACACGCATTACATCGTTCACGGAACGACCTCCACCTTGAACGCCCTCGTCACTGGCGATGTATCTAAAGTGGGCTTTTTGACGACCAAGGGTCACGCTGATTCCATTGCCATTATGAACGTCGAAGGCCGCTACGCGGGACTCGACGCTGATGAGATTCAGTTCATGGCGAACACGGACAAACCACCGCTGCTCGTGCCACGCCATTTAATCGAAGAGATTAACGAGCGCATCGACTACAAAGGTGCACAAATCGTCGCCTTGGACGAAGACGGGGCCCGCGCGGCAAGCCAACGGCTACTCGCGCAGAACGTTGAGGCGATCGCTGTTTCGTTCCTGTGGTCGTTTCAGAATCCGCGCTACGAGCATCGCGTGCGCGACATCATCGCAGAGCTTGCGCCATCACTATTCGTCGCGCTATCGAGCGACGTCAGTCCGCGGATCCGCGAATTTGCGCGTAGCGCAACGACGATCGTCAACACCCAGGTCGCGCCGATCCTGCGACGTTATCTCGGACCACTGGAAGCGCAATTGCGGCAACGCGGATCCGCTGGCTCGTTGTTGATCATGCAAGGTTCGGGCGGTTGCGTGAGCGCCTCTCAGGCGCCGCGTCACGCAGTCTCCACCTTGGATTCAGTACTTACCGGTGGCTTAGTCGGGTGTACTAAACTCGGTAGCGAGCTTGGTCATAAAAACATCATATCGACAGACATCGGCGGCGCGACATTTCTCGTCGGCTTGGGCGACGCAAAATGCGGTATCCGAAACGGTTACGAAAATGCTCGTCACCCACCCGCAGCATTGCCATGGGGCGATGTCGGTGTGCGAAGGGACTTGGGATTTGGCGCTACTCGCCGGTGTTGATCAGCGCGGTGGACCATTCGTCACGATGTTGTGCGACCCGATTGCTGGTGGCCTCGGGGCGCGGGTCGATCGCGACGGCGTGAACAGCGGCGGTCAAAATCGCATTCCGATGGGGCGTATCGCTGATGTCGAAATTAATGAGTTTAGCTTCCCGATGCTGTACCTATGGCGACGCGAAGAAACCGACTCAGGCGGTCCAGGGAGATATCGCGGCGGCCTTGGGGCATCGAGTTGTTTTATCCCACACGATTCACCGGACGGCCGAGTTCATTTAGTCGTATCCTCACCAGGCAAAGCGCTGCCGTTGGCACACGGCTTATGTGGCGGCTATCCAGCGAACAACAGCTACGATGTACTGGTACGCGGCACCGACGTACGCAAACAATTTGTCGCGGGACAAATACCCGGCAGTTTGCAGGACATCGCAGGACATCACGACGAATTACCATCACACGTCGAAACAGATCTAGAACCGGACGACGTCTACTACACCCACTGGCAAGGTGGTGGCGGATTTGGCGACCCGTTGTTTCGAGATCCGATTGCGGTTGCCAACGACGTGGCGGGCTTGCGCGTATCGTCAGATGCAGCGAGAAACTTGTATGGGGTGGTCATTGATAATGACGGTTGCCACGATCCAATTGCCACGGATAGCCGCCGAGTCGAATTAAGAAAAGCACGCGCGATGCATTCCCTAAGCGAATAATCACAAAAGGGAGCAACTGTGAATATTGACGACAACCTCGAGATAGATGCCAACGGTGGTGTGGTGTGTCGCCATTGTCGCGCAACGATCGGTGATGCAAGCAACGACCCGCTCGCCGCCGCCATGCACAGCGAACGTCCAGCAGTAGACGCGGGGCCAGGGGTGCACGCTGATCCAAGTCATTACACGAGTCGAGAAATCGTGCTGCGCCAAGCTTTTTGCCCAGGATGCTACGCGCTGCTACAAACCGAAATCGTGCCGCAAGACGAGCCGCCATTCAGAAATTGGCGACTTAACTAACTAGGCCGGCTAGGCACCGTTCCCGGATAGCCGCGGAGATGATTATTGAGTGCTTGAACAATGCCCGTGAATCGTCAATCTCGTGGTTACCCCGTCTAGCAGATCTCCGATTGTCCGGGCCTAAGCGTTTGTTTCGAACGACGGATCTAAGCGCAGTTTTCGCGAATTTGATTCATTGCCGGTCGACATGACAAGTCACCATTAATCGCGAGTGTTAGGAAGCTCGGCTATTATCTAGAGAGCCTTTGATTAATTATGAGACAGCAGAATTGCCATTTAACATTATTCAGGTCAAGTCGCCGAGCACCAGCTATTGCGGAACTTTTGGAAAATCCACAATGTCGCGCTGTGAGTAATGGACCCCAAAAATTGGACACGTCGATAAGTGCTCCCTCAGTGTTAAGCT
>JAQCEL010000270.1 GCA_027618655.1 Pseudomonadota bacterium
TGGATCTGATCAAAACGTCGCAATAGCGGTTCTATCATCCAGCGCTCGAGTGCGTAGGCGATTGCGATAAGAACGGGCAATGCGAACAATTCGCGCGCCACGCCAACGAGTGGATTATCACCAATTCCGTAACCCTGGATGATGAGCAATACCAAGATGGCGAAAAGATCCTGCAACAAAAGAACACTGATTATTACCTGCCCCGTATGCTGATGATGCAAAGTCGTAGTTGGCAGCAATTTCAAGGCAATGATGGTGCTCGAAAACATCATCGTGCCACCGATTAACAAGGCCTCGTGCCAGACGAAACCAAATATCGTCGCAATACAAAACCCAATAACGGCGAATGAAATGCAGCTCAATAACGTCACTTTCAGCGCTTCAGCGAGCATCTTCCAAAGTTGCTGGGGGAGCATATTAATACCCAGCAAATACAGCAGAAACATAATGCCAATTTCCGAGACGTCCTCGATCCACGTCGGGTCGTCGATGAACCCGCCGCCCCATGGCCCGAGTATCACACCGACAAAGATATAAGCGACAATCATCGCCTGGCGCGCATACAGCGCCACTGTCGCGAGTACCGCGGCGCCGGCGAAAATCAAAAAAATAGCGAAAATAACCGAACCGCTGCTCATTGGAAACGGTGGCCGCCGCAACCCTTGCGGGGTTCCCTATGCAGGAAATATCTTTGCTTGCTCATGCGGCGGATCTTATTCGAGTTAATCAGCAATCAATGCAGCATCAGTGGAATAATAAAGTAACCGACGACTGTGATGACTAAGAGCGCCAACACATTCATCGTCAATCCGGCCTTGGCCATATCCGTCCCTCGAATTCGGCCGCTACTGAATATGATTGCGTTCGGCGGGGTCGCCACCGGCAGCATAAAAGCACAACTGGCCGCCAAAGCGATCAACGGAACGACAACATTAACATCAAGCCCGAGTAACGGCGCGCTCGCGGCTAATATGGGGACCAGAGTGGCCGTGGTCGCGATATTGCTCGTCAATTCCGTCAGAAATACGACCAGCGCTACAATGATCGCGATTAATACGATCGGCGAGTACCCTGGTATGTGGGAAATCCATTGGCCGATTACTTGATCGGCGCCCGTAGAGTTTATCGACGCCGCTAGACTCAGTCCCCCGCCGAATAATATTAACGTTCCCCACGGCAGATCTCGCGTGTCGTCCCAGTCCAATATGAATTTGCGCCGGTCGACATCAACGGGCAATACAAACAACACCGCAGCAGCAATTAACGCAATAAGCTCATCACTGAAATTAACGAACGGAAGATACCCAAAAACAGAGATGTCTTTAACAAGAGGTCGCAGTAACCACGCGAATACCAGACCGAGAAAAACCACCAAGGTCGCACGCGCCGCGAAATCAAGGTCTCGCCAAACCAAACCGGGTCCGCTAATACCCTCGGCAACGGGGTTTGCACAACGCGCCAGCTTGAAATGAATTCTTGTTAAATAAAACCATGCGCTCGGTAAAAGAATGGCGCTACACGGGACGCCAATTAGCATCCATCGCAGAAATCCAATATCGATGTGCAATACATCGTTGAAATACGACGCAACGAAAAGATTCGGTGGCGTCCCTATTAAGGTCGCCATACCGCCAATCGAAGCACTGTATGCAATTGCCAACAACAGACATTTCGAAAATTCCGCATCCTCTAGGCGCCCGCCGATGACACTCAGCGCGATCGGAAGCATCATAATCGTGGTCGCGGTGTTTGACATCCACATACTGAGTACGGCCGTCGCTAGCATGAATCCCCCAACGACCTGTGCAGGCTGATTACCAATCCGGCGCAGTAGGCTAACGGCGAAACGCCGATGTAGCCCCCATTTCTGCAACGCAATGGAAACGATGAAGCCGCCCAGGAATAGGAAAATAAGTGGGTGAGCGTAAGCTTGCGCAGACGATCTAAAGGAAGCGACGCCGAGGAGCGGGAATACAATTACCGGTAGAAGCGCGGTAACTGCCATGGGTATCGCTTCCGTAATCCACCAAATCGCCACCCAAACCGCAAGCGCAATGGCAACTCTAGCGCCGTAGCTAATCAGAATGTCATCGCCGGTGCCGTTAACGTAGGTTGCTGGCAGAGAGAAATAAGCCACAACTGCACAAAATGGTCCGGCAATAATGAATACTTTTACACGATTTACTTGCATATTAGATGGCAGATTACCTGTAAGGTGGCGGGGTTACTCGCTGTGATGAAAGAAAGTCGCGAGACCGCGTTACGCGCAATTTTCCAAGTCTCGCGAACGGTAAATATAAAAACGTTACAAAAACTTTCCAATTCTCAACCTAAATGGTAGGATATTTCCATAACTGCCTGTACTACATACAAATATTGTTGAATATATAGATCACAATGTTAACTTTCGAAATTTCCGGCGCACAGATCGACGGGGCGCGAGATTACCAGGAAGACGCCTTTCTCATTACCCACTTGGGCAGTTCAGATAGCCAGAGCGGCTCACTCGTGATCGTTGCCGACGGTATGGGTGGGCATGCAGCGGGCAACGTCGCCAGCAATATGGCGGTGCAAACTTTTAATAAGCACGTCACCAGTAATTTCCCGAACGAAAATTTACCAAAATACTTCGCGAATCGGTCAATCACGCGAACCACTCTATATCGGAGACGGTGCGCGAAACCGCCGCGCTGAAAGGTATGGGATGCACTTTGGTTGCCGCCGTACTCGATAAGAGCGGTATCCGCTGGGTCAGTGTGGGTGACAGTCACCTTTACTTGATCCGAAAAAACGAACTCAGCAAGAAGAACGCAGACCATAGTTACGGCGGATTTCTCGACCGAATGGCCGCCGAAGGCACACCAGTCGACCCGGAAGCAGGATTTTCTCGGAATATGCTAATGAGCGCCTTAACTGGCGAAGATATTGCTGAGGTTGATTGTCCTGAGACATCCGTCGAACTTAAAGCCGGGGACCGATTGATCGTGTCGAGCGACGGTCTTGATTCGCTCAGTCAGGGAAAAATTCTCGCGTTTTCAAATGAAGCTTTAACTCACAAAGAATGCGTCGAGGCGCTATTGCAAGGAGTCGAAAATGCGAAGATGCCTCGCCAGGATAATACCACTGTCATCATTATTGACGTTGGCGAAAAAGACGACACGATACCTCCAGCCATTGCACCTGCTCCGTCCGAATCGAATGACACGCCCAACGCTAGTCGTAACGGGGCCACAGGAAGCCCGTTTTTTGCTGAAGATGAGGAACCTGAAAAATCGAGTATGAGCCTTGTCATTGGGCTCGTCGGCGTTCTTGCAATCGCCATTGCAGCTGGTGGCTATTGGTTCATGAATCAGAGTAGTACCGCAAGCAATCCGCCACTCCTTGACACTAGCAACCCAGTTCTCGAAGCAGAACAATCCACAGATACAGAAAACGAGCATGAAGAACAAGAAGCCCCAGAATTTGCTGTGGAGGCCGAGCCCGATCCCGCGTTGGCCGAAGAAACTGAGGCGGTCATTGATCCAACAACCGTCGAGATCGGAAACGTATTCACGGACCGCTTAAAATCCGGGGGGACGACCCCCGAAATGATTTGGATTTCCGGCGGACGAATGTCGATGGGCAGTCACGAAAGCAGCGCTGAGTTTGCCGAGCGGCCGCAGCATACAGTGACACTGAAAACTTTCGCGATGAGCACTCATGAAATCACCATTGCCGATTACCAGAAATTCGCTAGAGCGACTGGCAACAAAACACCAAAAACCGGAGATCTCGACCCTAGCACCTATCCAGTCTTTTTTGTCTCGTGGAACGACGCCTTAGCGTACACAAAATGGCTGTCTGCTCAGTCCGGAAAGGAGTACCGCTTACCGACTGAATCCGAATGGGAATACGCGGCGCGCGCCGGAACAACAACCGCTTACTGGTGGGGTCGCAATTTAGGTAGCGACCACGCCCATTGTTTCGCGTGCGAGACGGATTTGGATTCACGACATCCCACCCGCGTCGGGCGTTTCAAAGCAAATGCATTTGGGCTGTTCGATGTGGCGGGCAATGTTGAAGAATGGGTTTACGATTGTTACCACAAAAACTACGAGGGAGCTCCAAACGACGGTTCGGTCTTTGAGGGCGGGGATTGTTCATTGCGCGTAACGCGTGGCGGAGCATTTTCCAGCGGACCAAAGGCACTTCGATCGTCCGCGCGATCAAGTTTTCGCGTCGACCGTGGCAACGACAGCATTGGGATCCGCATCGTCAGGGATCCATAAATAAGCCGCTTTCCTCATCGCACCCTCGTGCGAATCTTTGGTACCGCTCGACGCGCAAACCGCGTGTTACGCTGGCAGCCTGTCGGACTTAGGCAATCGTAGCGAGCAGGGTGGGAAAACGAGCCAAAAAATGTGCGATTTTGAGGAGCGTA
>JAQCEL010000271.1 GCA_027618655.1 Pseudomonadota bacterium
TAAACTTTTAATCATCCCTTCTGAAGGCAGCTGAAAATCATGCTCGGGCCAGATAATTTCGACTTCCAATGGTTGCTCGGTTGTACGGTTAATAATTTCGAAGTCGCTGGTCGCGGTCGTGAAAAGCGTCTCTTCGAAGCTATGCCGGATCTCGGAATATAACGTGATTCGTGATCCTGCCTGTGACACGAGCGCGCCGCGAATCGCCACTGGGACGGCGAGTCGTACTTCCTTATGAAGTCGAACATGTTGGTTCACAAGGACCGGCTTCGCGTTTAGAGAATCCAGACGCTTTTGCGTTAACCCGAGTTCAGCCAACAAATGAATCAATCCTTGATAAGTCTTAGCGAAGTAATAGCGAACATTTAGATGTCCGTTCTCATCGCAATCCCAAGCATTAAAACCGGAGCGATGGATTACAAAAGGCAAGTCAGCATTCATAAATTATTGTCTTAATGGTTCGAAACTCATGTCATTAAATCGGGAGCGACTAGGCGAGGGACTCAAAAGCCCGTCCGTCGAACGTTGTTATTCTCGCAATTCGTGCGCTTAACGTGGCAGCGTAAGTTTAAAAGTATTTCCCTGGCACGGGCAATTAGCGCCCCGCGGTCTTTGGCTTGCTCCAGGTGCTAGCCCGTACGGCAGGCCATCACGTGTTTACAGGCGAAGTCGCTAAACATTTTGCAAGTCAATGCCGATAGACTTGTTAGTGTTGTGAATAAAGCGCGTTCCACGCGCGCCACCCCTTAGAGACGACCTTAATTGGATAAACCTACTACCGACGCGGACCTATTATCCGCAGTTCCGCCGGTCCCGAAACGGGGATCATGGCTTGATCGCTTTTCGGAATTTTCGCTGCCAGCTGGGATTTCGGAAGATCGAAGCCGAAAATTCACGATTGAATTAGATCAATTGCTTCATGAGAAATGGAATCTAGGCTAGAACGTGGTACTCGTATGGATGATCAGCGAGGTCGGAACTGGGATCGATTTGTTGTTGTGCAAGCATTCCGACATCGTCGAATTCGTGAGATCCAGCGAGGACCTCTTAGAACGAAACGAGCGCGGCGCCTACATGGAATCGCTGCTTGCTATCGATAAACAGGTTGACGCAGACGACTTTGAACAAATCGCTAAACATCTAGACATTGAACCAACACATGTCCCGTTGCGATTCGTTCCCGGCCTGGATCTAGATCTTGGTCTTATGTCTGCAATCGTACGACGCTACGGCGTTAGCCTTGTTGATGATCGCGCCGTCATATTATTCGATGCCGTTGGTTTTTCTCTACTCCCGCCACTTGAACAAATGACTCAGCTTAATAGCCTGTCATATTCAATTAATTCGGCATACTCGAGGCTTCTCGAGAAAGATATCGATATTAACTTCGCTCGAACGACTACCGGGGATGGCTTCTACATTTGGAATCGTAAGCGAGGTATCGATGCGAATATTGAGCTGTATCATCTTATGTTGATGACATTAGCGGTCAACGCGATTGAGCAACAAGATGCCAGCGTAGCGAATCTAGTTCCGCAATTACGCGCATGTTTACACGTCGGCTCGCACTATGAGTTCTATCAACCCGAGGCGCTGAGCCCGACCACGTTCAGTTATTTGGTCGGCGAGGTAACTATCGAGCTCGCTCGCATGATCGAGCATGCCGTTCCAGGACAAATCATGATCGGTGACTTTCGTACGCCAATGCACGATTACGACACCGGCGGCGTTGAGATTATTGACAGCATTGAATTTATCGATCGAGCCCGGAACTCACTCTATAAGCTGCAAGGACTGGAGCTTGCAAACGCCGAGGTAGAGGAAATTAAGTGCTACCTAACAGGGAGCCGATGTAGCGACGGAAAATTTAATATCAATCAATATGCCGTTTCCGACAAGCACGGCATGTTTCACAAGGTGTATAACGCGAAATTGAATATCCACCGCGATCATGCCGCACCAATCTATCTTGGAATTCAGAACGACGAGATCCCCGACACCACCATGGAGCTCAAACACTTTAAGCGCGCAGTAAAATAAGGTGCTGAATCGGGAATCGATAAATCTAAATCCGATCCCTGATGCCGGACACCATCCCTCAACTCGTGCACTTAGCGCTTTCTATGTAGATTTCGTGCGCGTTTTTCCGCAACGAGGACAGCGTTCTGCAGTGACCAGACGTCCCTGCTTCACGTCAAATTGTTTAGAGTTGTCCACCTCCCATTTGTGAAAACCGCTCTTGCACAATGTTTTGTGCGTCGAGACGATTTTCTTTCTGGCTTTCGCGTTAGGGAAACGAACGACATTCGTCATGGCATTATCCTAATGAGTTTAAGTGGCGTCGCAGCTTTCGTCAGTCGTCACGACCATTGCTAATCCAAATGCAGTTCCAGTTTCAATTTGGCAAGTCGTGCAATGGCAAGCGTTGCTAACACTCGGAGCGCTGGTAATTAGGTACCGCGCGGCTCCGCATACACATCCACCATTTTTTCCTTAATCGTTCGTACGCTCAAACTCTTAATGTACGCCTAACGCAAAGCCAAGCTGCCGTTGACACCAACGACTGGAGCGGCAGCGCAAGGAGGATGCTGTCAACGGTCAGGTTGAACAACTTAGGCGACATTTTCCCATTCCCTGATTTCCCCGCCCGTTATCGTGAACAAAGGGTGCGCCGTGGGGCATACATCGTGACCTACCAATTTTTTGTACGCTTCAAGATCGCGATCTTCCAGCTTGCTTAAGAGATGTTGCCACTCATAATTTAGTTGCCCGCGCGTTTCTTCTATCCGATTTATTTTAATAGGATTAGAAGGAATTTTAGAACCATCGAATCGATAGCCCCGTATTGTGGATTCATCGTGAATGATCCGCAGGTATTCGCAAATTGCGGCAACCGGTTGGCGATGCGTGCGAAATCGGATTAATTGTGGGTGATTCCTGTACCCCTTAGTTTTTCCTTCCAGCACGGCTTTCGCTAGCAACCCCTCGCGCCACAGTGCGACAAGACCCTTCACATCTAAAAATTTCGGATGCACCGTCCATAGCCTCATGTTTTGTCGCCTAATGAGGTGATTGACCGGAGCCGTAACGAAGGGAGGAAAGCCGCCAAGCGTCGGGCTCCAACATTTTGTTAGGCTGATCCTCGCTGTCCAGCAGTTTGAAGACTAGAACGAGAAACACCGAAAACCCATTGATTAGCAATGTCAGGATGCCGAATAGATAGGGCCACGACTGCCCCACACCTACGATGTTGTAGATCTGAAATGCAATCGCCAATGCGCCCAATATCCTAAAGTGTCTAGGAATCGACATGGCCACGCCATGTGTCCGGCTTTGCCGCAGACGGAATCCTATTGCGCCAACTATCCATCCGATAAGCGCGCCGCTCGACACTTTCCATACGAGGTTCGGGCTTATTCCGGTTTCTGCCAAAAACGACGGCAACAAACCATAAACAATTGATGCGGCCGTAGCAGTAAAAACTATTTGTAGAAGGATCTGTTGATCTTTCGGCCAATGAGCTAATCGCTGCCGCCGCACCGCCGCACCGCCGCGACGATACCGGCGAAACCAGCGACGCCGATCGCGATGTCAATTACTGCAGATAAAAAGGATGCCGCGTTCATGTAGATCCACCTAACGAGGCTGTAGGAAAAGTCCGTTGAACTGAAAATACGCCGAATTCGGTGGTCTTGAAACCATTGCCTTGGTTGAGATCGTCGCGTACAGCGCATCTGACGAGGTCGAAATTTTCATAGATTTCTCCGTTTGGCTTTTCCTACACCCTCAACGCGCCGTTGAGCGGCGCCGGAGCGCGCAGCGCGGAGTTGTCCGCTCGAACGGCTGGTTGGGCATCTTCTTGCCGTAAGCATTGCAAGACCGAGCCGCTGCTCCGGCGGATGACAGCGACCCACCTAGCAGCACGACTCGGCGCCAGCACCCTACTTGCCAGTGGCCGGCGTGACGAATGGCACCGTGAAACGATGGTAAAGCCAAACCGGATGGCCAATGTCTTGTGCAGGATAACGATAATCGGCATAGATGTTTAAACTTCTCATAGGTAATTTATCACATAGTTGATGGGGCTGTTGTTTAGTTGACAGTACCAGTGAGCAACCTAATTGTGTCTTCAAATGGCTGTCACTATGTCTGTCGAAATTAATGCGACGCAACCTGTTCACGTGTCCGCGGACAAGAAAACTTCTTTCGCGGTTGAGTATCGCCTCGCACGGAGAAGAAAAAAAAGCAGAACGATCGGCGTCCCGAACGCGAGGATTGTAATTGTCCACGGCAGACCCTTGTTGACGCGCTCTTCAGGCCGATGCAGAAGGATGATCCATACCCCTACCACCAGCAAGCAGGCCAGGAAATCAAACGTGACGATCGGTCCCCAAAAGATGCTGAGTACACT
>JAQCEL010000272.1 GCA_027618655.1 Pseudomonadota bacterium
CGGTTTTCATGACCCGAGAGCCTGATCTCGTTTAGACTATCCGTCAAGTTATTTTGGCACGGGCCCTAACTGCCGGAAATACCATTCATGGGCTCGTCGGCGACAGCGCAAAAGATGTAGCAATCGACATTCACAAAATGGTGCAGTGGTTGGACGCTTGGTGTTTAAAAAACACGACAACGTCGATCGCGGTGGCGTTAGAATCGTTTTGGGTTGAAGCGGCAAACGCCAAAGTGCAACTACAACGCCCTGATGCGACGCAAAACCGTCGATAGTTAAGCTTACGGTATGTGCGCGACGCGCGCTTGAGCTGTCGATTAAAATCAATCATCTCTACAGAACACGATAAGGAAACCGTTTGCAATGAATGGCGCTGAAGCCCTACTAAAAACGCTGGTCGACGCAGGGATCGAAATTTGTTTCGCGAATCCTGGCACCTCAGAAATGCATCTCGTCTCGGCGATCGGGCGCTCGAGCGAAGTCCGGCCCATCTTGTGCTTGTTTGAAGGCGTGGTCACCGGCGCCGCTGATGGCTATGCACGTATGGCGGATAAACCAGCGATCACCTTGCTGCACCTCGGGCCAGGTCTCGCCAATGGCATGGCGAATCTACACAACGCGAAAAAAGCTCACGTGCCAATGGTCAATATTGTTGGTGATCATGCACCGTATCACCTACCGCATAACGCGCCACTCACATCTGATGTGACTGCGCACGCGAAGATTAATTCTACGTGGGTGAAAACCTCGACCTCAGCCGACAATTTGGCGAAACTCGGCGCCATCGCGGTGCAGCAAACGAGCGTTGGTACAGGCCGAGTTGCGACCTTGATCGCGGCGGCCAACCACGCTTGGGAGCCGGCAGAAAAATCGTATCGCGCACGTCGCGCAAAAATTTTGCCAGACGTTTCTCCTGAGGTTGTGAGCGCGGTCGCTGCTTTACTGCGCAATGGAAAAAAGACGGCGTTCGTGCTCGGTGGCCACGCGTTGCGCGAAGACGCGTTGGTGTTCGCAGGGCGCATAGCCGCAAAGACTGGGTGCCCCTTGTTTGGTGAAACCTTCCCTACTCGCCACCAGCGCGGAGTCGGGCGCGTGAGTATCACACGGGTCCCGTACTTCGCGGAACACGCGCTTGGTGTACTCGGAGAATACGAACAATTTATTTTGATTGGTGCAGCCACGCCGGTCGCGTTTTTCGCCTATCCGGATACGCCAAGTGTGCTCGTTCCGCCCACCGCAACAGTCACCAGTCTTGCAAGCATCGACGAAGCGGTGTTGCCGGCGCTCAGCGCCTTAGCTGATGCCATTGGCGTTGGCGCGGGTTTGGAGGTCCTGCAAGATCGTGTACTGCCCGATCGACCCTCTGGTGCGTTAACCGCGGCGACGATCGGCGACACCATTGCGCTCCTGATGCCAGACAACGCGATTGTTTCGGATGAAGGTATCACGTGCGCTGCTGAAGTGTTTGCGCGCACGGCAGGCGGCGCGCGACATGATTGGTTAGCCATTACTGGCGGCGCGATTGGACAAGGTTTACCAGTGAGCTTCGGCGCCGCGATCGCCTGTCCGGATCGAAAAGTCATCGCCTTACAAGCCGACGGCAGCGCGATGTACACGGTGCAGTCGCTGTGGAGTATGGCGCGCGAGAATGCCGATGTTGTGATCGTGCTGCTCAACAACGACAGTTATGCGATATTGAATATTGAACTTGCGCGCCTAAAAACCGGCAAACCCAGTGATAAAACCTTGTCGATGCTCGACATCGGTCACCCGTCGCTCAACTGGCAAAGCATCGCTGCCGGGATGAATGTCAGGGCGAGCCGCGCGCATAGCGCGGAAGAATTTCATGCGCAATTTGAGGCCGCGATGCAGACCAAAGGACCGCACCTCATTGAGGCCGTGATCAAACAAGATATCGCGGCGATCTTTTCGATGGAAAACTAAAAGCGGGGTTAACTCGCGGCGACTCGAGCACGTAAAAACGGAATAACAATCTCGCTAACCGCCTGCGGGTTGTCAGCGAACGGCCAATGCCCGCTGTCCTCAAGATAAACAATATTCACGCGCGGAAACACCTCACGTTGCGCTTCGGCAAAGCGATGCGGCACGTACGGATCGGCTTTGCCCCAAACGACCAGGGCATCCAAATCTAAGGGCTTTAGTGCCTCAGTTAATTCGCGCGCTGCGCCACCGAGATCAGAAGTAGCGCGATAGAGCTTCAGCACAGCGCGCTTGGTCCCTTTATCGATGCTAGAAAACATTCGGTCGACAAACTCACGCGGCAACCCACGCGGATTACCATGCTTGAGGGCGAGATCAAAACCGAAACGCGTGGTGATCGCCTGCAAAATTTCGCCAATGATTGGTGTGCGCCAAAGGCGCGCCATGTAGTGCCATTGATAACCCGGCATCACGCCGATATTGAATAAGGTAACGCTAGCAACGCGCTCTGGATTCTTAGCCGCCCAGGCCAGTCCCCAGGGTCCACCGAAGTCGTGTAACACTAGATGCACTTTAGTTAAGCCAAGCGCGTCGACGAGCTTACCGAGATGCGTAGCGTATCCATCAATGGTGTAAGCGAAGTTTTCCGGTTTTTCGGCGCCGCCGAACCCTGGCATATCCGGTGCTATCGCGCGACAGAACTCGCCGATGTCGGCCATCAGCGGCAACCAATCTGCGCCGCAACCTGGATTGCCGTGCACAAATAAAACGGCTTCGCTGGCATCACCACCTGTGTCAAATACAGGCGTGCGCGCACCATCCAAGTGCATTTGGTGTTGCTGCATGTCCGTGACTCCCTGCTTATCTTTATTAACGGATAATCAGGATCGCAGGAACGCGTATCGAAATCCAACGCAAGCTGGGTGCGGATAGGACCGACCCAGCTTACGGAGCGCGACAACTCCCCAGGTGTAAGCCGCCAGCGTTAGCTGGGGACTGACACTTTAGGAGATTAGTTGTTGCGTTGGTCTTGCGTTGGTAAGTTTAAGAGGGGGTGACGTTCTCGGCTTGGGGGCCTTTTTGTCCTTGGGTAACTTCCATCGTTACCGTTTGGCCTTCTTGTAGGCTCTTACGTCCTTCGCCATTGATTGCACTGTGATGCACGAAGACGTCTTTACCGTTTTCTTGCTCTATGAATCCATAACCTTTGTCATCGCTGAACCATTTTACGGTTCCGGTTACTCGCTCTGCCATATCAAACACTCACTTATTTCTAAATTGCCAAGTTGTATTGGCGTTGTTGGGCGCTGATTCTCATGCTCAGCTGGATTCATAATACGCATGTTTTCGCGTTGATTCTATGAAAATCAAGCGAAAGTGATCCTGATCAAATTGGCGCAGCGCACAATAAACGTTTGCACATCACCTCACAAAGCGGGGGAGACAACGAGACGATCCGCAATCGGTCCTTATTCGTGATCGACAATCCGGCCTCTTAAGGACTTGGTCCTTCCTCGTTTAATTTTCGTATCTAGGCGCCGTGCGCGTGCGTTGATACTTGGTTTCGTCGGCCTGCGACGCTTAGTCTCGAGGGCAGCGCCGCTAATTAGCTCTATCAATCGGGTGCGAGCGATTTCTCTATTACGCTCTTGGCTTCGTGATTCCCGTGCCTTGATGACGATGACCCCGTCTTTAGTCACTCGGTAATCAGACAGCGCAAGCAGCGTCTGCTTCAATCGCTCCGGCAACGACGAACTTCGGATGTCGAAGCGCAGATGAACCGCACTCGAAACCTTGTTCACATTTTGGCCGCCAGGCCCTTGGGCGCGAACCGCACGCATTTCAAGTTCGTCCTCGCCGATCGTAATGTGGTGATTGATTCGTAGCATGAATGATCCCTTCGAGGCGGCTGCCGCGCTAGTGATTCTAACGGTGGCCGCGGCCTGAAAGAATGGCAACCACGATCTGATCGCCAAGCATCACAGCGTGTCGTTCTGATCGGCTAGGTACTTCGAAGTTAGGATTCCGCCGCATTTGCGCAGTCGATGCATAGCAGTACTGCGGGATCAAACTCCAGACGTTTGCTTTCGATGACCTCGCCACAGCGCACGCAATCGCCATACTCATTACGCTCCAGACGCTGTAACGCGACCTCGATGCGATTTAATTGAACTTCACGCCGACGCTTTACTTCCAGCGACATAGCCTGACCCTGCAAAGCATCCATGCGCGATAGGCGTCCAACGCGACTCTGATCGAGTTCCACGACTTCCGACGACCCCGCGCTACTTAGCTCGAGTTCGCGAAGCGCGTCGCGAGTTTGCAGTAACTTAAGTTTTATCGCTTCGTGGTCGATTGGATTTACCCTCCGCTTATAGCAGCCTGTCGGACTTAGGCAATCGTAGCGAGCAGGGTGGGAAAACGAGCCAAAAAATGCGCGATTTTGAGGAGCGTAGTGGTTCT
>JAQCEL010000039.1 GCA_027618655.1 Pseudomonadota bacterium
ATCGTAGTGTGATTAATTTTCGCAAGATTATTGTAAGTGTCGCACTCAATTTCGTGACGGTCTGGCCCGCGTTCGGGCTCGATTGTGCCCCGCTTGAGTTTGCCGAACCGGTGAGTTCCCCAGTTGAGTATTCACGCGGATTGCTCTGGCAAGTCGAATCTCAATCCGGTTGGCAAAGTTATTTGTACGGCACGATTCACTTATCGGACCCGCGCGTAACCGAGGTAGCGAAACCGACTCAAGCCGCGATCCGCTCGAGCAAGCGCTTCGTGATGGAAGTCTTACTGGATTCCAACGCTTCAATCACCATGAGCCAGGCGATGGTGTTACCTGCCAACCAAGCATTGGGTGATCTCATTGGATCAGAACTTCTTCGTAGCAGCACGACCTTGCTCGACCGTTACGGTCTCGGTTTTTCTGCAGTAAGCCGTCTGAAGCCCTGGGCAGCCTATATTACCTTGGCACTACCGCCGGCCCGATCCGGTAAGCCGCTCGACTTAGTGTTGCTGGAAGTTGCGCGACATTCCGATCTCGAGGTATTTGGTTTGGAACGTATTGAAGATCAGATCGACATTTTTGATACCTTGCCAGTCTCGATCCAAGTCGGCTTGTTAAGCAGCGCTGTGTGCCATCACAAGACAATTCAGTCTGAAATGGAGGACCTTATAGAACATTACCTTGCCGGCGATCTGAGTTCGATGATGGAGACAGCGCTACGTTACCGTTCCCCAGAAATAGACCGCTTAATGGAAGCCGTTTTGTGGAACAGAAATCGAACCATGGTAGACGCGATGGTGCCGCACCTAGCGCACGGCGGCGCGTTTATCGCCGTGGGTGCGCTTCATTTAGCAGGTGCTGATGGTGTTTTAGATTTGTTAGTGCGGCGCGGCTATAGGGTGTCCGCAATCCATTAACGCTGTTGTAGCGCTCGACTTTTGAACGCGAAACACGCGATCTGCGCAGGTCAACGGCGAATTATTTTGCGTCAATATCCGGTAAACTGCGCCGTCATTGGGCCCACGACGATACTGAGAACAGCCTACGGATCAAATCCAATCTGAGGCGACACCGAGATATGTTAGTTTCTTTCACCAAAATGCACGGCTTAGGCAATGATTTTGTCGTGATCGATGAACGCGAATCGTCTTTTCGACTCAGCCCGACGCAATTGGCTCGGATCGCTGATCGGCGGTTTGGGGTTGGCTGTGACCAAATTCTAGTAATCGCGGCGCCGTCTAAACCAGAGACGATTGGACGCTACGAAATATTTAATGCCGATGGCAGCGCTGCGGAACATTGCGGCAACGGCGTGCGCTGCGTCGCGCTCTACCTTAAGGATGCAGGCGCAGTTATTGACGATCGTCTCAAACTAGAGATTAACGGCGCTGTATATCAACTAATCTTCGAGTCCGACAAACAGATCCGTGTCGATATGGGTGCCCCAAAATTCGCGCCAAAGAATATTCCGTTAAATGTGGATGACGAGCAATCGTGCTACGACATTTCGGTCGACGGAATAAAGATCCCGTTTGGTTGCGTTTCAATTGGAAATCCTCATGCGGTAACGATTGTCGACGATGTCTCAACGGCCGAGGTCGCCAGAATCGGCGCCGCCTTACAGACTCATGACGCTTTCCCAGCAAAGGTTAACGTTGGCTTTATGCAAATTATCAACTCGAATCGGATCAAGCTCAGAGTCTTTGAACGTGGGGTTGGTGAAACCCTAGCCTGTGGAACAGGCGCATGTGCCGCAGTTGCGGTTGGCCGGGTTTGGGGGCATCTTGACAGCGCGACGCAGGTGCAGTTGCCCGGCGGTAGTTTGTTTATCGAATGGTCGGGCAGGCAATCGGACGTAATCTGGATGCTAGGGCCCGCTGAACGGGTGTTCGAAGGTACAATAGAATTATGAATTCGCTGACAGACGATACGACGCTAAGCGCAACAGAATTGCCGAGTGCGACGGCTGTCGCGAATTACTTGAGACAGCACCCGGATTTTTTTGATGTGCATCCAGAAGTTCTGAGAGAACTTGAAATTGCACATTCGACGGGCGATGCGATTTCTCTGCTGGAACGCCAAGTGGTTGCTTTGCGTGACGAAAATCGCCGCACAAAAGAGCGCTTCGACGAATTAGTCACCCACGCGACTTCCAATCAAGCACTGATTCAACGAATTCACGAACTCGCGCTCGCACTGATGGAGGCGGCTGGACCTGAAGCCATATTTCGAACGCTTGCCGAGCGGCTAACGATCGATTTTAAAGCACACCAAGCACGCAGTTTTGTGTTCGGTGAACCGTCCTTTGTTGAAGCGGCGCCGCTGCCGGAATTTGTGGGCGAACAATCGGCAATCAGACGGGCCTTCAGCGATGTCTTGGACTCGATGAAGCCGAGTTGTGGACCCCTGTCTGACAGGCAATCAGAAGCGTTACTTGGCTACGGGATACCGGCTGGCGGGTCGGCCGCACTGTTACCGTTGTCAGGGAACAACTGGCGCGGAATTCTGATTGTGCAGAGCGACGATGCCGCGCGATTTTATGGTGAAATGGCCACTGATTTCCTTGCCTATGTGGGCGATATTGTGTCCCTGGTTATCGATCCCTGGGTCGCGAAAAAGGCCAAGAAGTGACACTCGAGGATCATCGACCGTTAAGCGATGATATCGATGGGTTTCTCGCAACGCTGCACGGTTACTCGAAGAATACTCAATTAGCTTATCGCCGTGATCTAGCTAAATTGACTAGTTTTCTGCATTCGAACGACTTGTTTGACTGGGATCAAATCGATCCACAGACGATTCGTGCGTTTGTCGCGCGTGAACATCGTAACGGGAGCAGTAGCCCGACGTTGGCGCGGCTTTTATCGGCGCTGCGCGCGTTATTTATTTATTTGATCGAGCACAAGTTAGTCGCGAATAACCCGGCAATTGAGGTCCGCGCGCCGCGGCAAGCTAGGAAGTTGCCGAAGGTTCTTGATGTTGATCAGACAGCGCGGCTGCTCACTGCCGCGCCGACTGATTTTCTCGGTTGGCGCGACCTTGCGATGTGGGAGTTAATGTATTCCAGCGGACTTCGCGTCTCGGAACTCGTCGATATCAATGTCCGTGATCTCGATGCGACCGAGGGCGAAGTGCGAGTTATCGGCAAAGGAAACAAGGAGCGCATCAATCCGGTCGGACGAACGGCTTTGCAAGTGTTGGAAAAATGGATGGCCCAGAGAACGCTGGTAGTGAAGGAAAATGAGCGTGCGCTTTTCGTCAGTCATAAAGGATCACGCTTGTCGACGCGGACCGTGCAAAAACGACTCGATCGCTGGGCGGTGTCACAAGGCTTGGAAACCTCGGTACATCCACATATGTTGAGGCATTCATTCGCCACGCATATGCTGGAGTCGTCGAGCGATCTGAGAGCTGTCCAAGAGCTACTTGGACATACGAACATCGCTACGACGCAGATCTATACTCATCTCGATTTTCAGCACCTTGCAAAAGTTTACGACGCGGCCCATCCACGAGCCCGTCGCAAGCCCTCGTAGTGCAGTGATCATGTTCGTTGGATGGACGTGCTTGAGGCGACGCTGGGCACGAAAGCGAACCGCCATCGGTCCCGGTTCAAACTGCGATTTCGTGTACAATTTGCGCCTTATTTCACAACGCATTGGGGTTAAATGGAACGTATTCGATCAACCACGATTTTATCAGTGAGGCGGCCCGGACATGTGGTTGTTGGCGGCGATGGTCAAGTTTCGCTGGGTGACACGGTGCTCAAGTCTAACGCGCGTAAAGTCCGACGCCTTCATCACGATAAGGTGTTGGCGGGATTTGCGGGTGGAACGGCGGACGCATTTACCTTATTCGAACGCTTCGAAGCGAAATTGGAGAAGCATCAAGGAAATTTGCTACGTTCCGCGGTAGAACTCGCGAAAGATTGGCGCACTGATCGAATGTTGCGCCGCCTGGAGGCCTTGCTGATCGTAGCGGACGGCGATCACTCGCTTATTGTCTCAGGAACAGGCGATGTCATTGAACCAGAGGATTCTGTTCTAGCCATAGGATCTGGAGGGCAATACGCGACGGCCGCGGCTCGCGCTTTAGTCGAAAACACAAGCTTGGACGCCGAGACGATCGTGCGCAAAGGTCTAAAGATCGCCGCCGATATTTGTGTCTATACAAACACGAATATTGTCGTCGAAGTACTCGGATTCGAACCAAGGAAGAACTAGTACAATGCCGGCCTTAACCCCTCAAGAAATCGTTGATCAACTCGATCACCATATCATCGGCCAGAGTGCGGCTAAACGCGCCGTGGCAATCGCGCTACGTAACCGCTGGCGGCGTTCTCAAGTAGAGCCCGGGTTGCGCAATGAGATCACGCCCAAGAATATCTTGATGATTGGCCCGACCGGGGTCGGAAAAACGGAAATCGCGCGTCGACTCGCTAAATTATCTCGTGCGCCGTTCATTAAAGTCGAAGCGACGAAGTTTACCGAGGTTGGCTACGTCGGCCGCGATGTCGAATCGATTATCCGCGATCTGGCCGACGTTGCAGTGAAAATGGCGCGCGATATCGCCATCGCCGAAGTTCGACAACAGGCCGAAGATAGTGCCGAGGAAAGGGTGTTGGATGCGCTCTTGCCAGGGCCGCGAAGTGTCTCGAACGTAGGTGACACGGAAGAATCGTCAACGCGTCAACGGTTTCGAAAAATGCTCCGCGAAGGCGCTTTAGACGACAAAGAAATAGAAATCGAACTTGAACAAGCGAACATCGGCGTTGAGATCATGGCGCCGCCCGGAATGGAGGAAATGACCAGTCAGCTGCAAGGCATGTTTCAAAATTTAGATTCCGGGCGCAAACGTCGACGCCGTCTTCGAGTCGGACATGCGCTACGGCTTTTGAGTGAGGAAGAGGCCGGGAAATTGATTAACGAGGACGACATCCGGGCTGCCGCTGTCGAAAACGTTGAACAAAATGGTATTGTTTTTATTGATGAAATCGACAAGGTTGCGCGTCGCTCAGAGACGAGCGGCCCGGACGTGTCCAGAGAAGGTGTTCAACGCGACCTCCTACCGCTCGTCGAAGGTTGTACCGTCAGCTCGAAATACGGGATGCTCAAGACGGATCACATTCTATTTATCGCCTCTGGTGCATTCCATTTATCCAAGCCATCTGATCTGATCCCTGAATTGCAAGGACGCTTGCCGAACCGCGTTGAACTGGGCCCGCTCGGTGTCGATGATTTTACGCGTATCCTGACCGAACCGGACGCTTCCTTAACGGAGCAATATCAAGCGCTGCTTGCGACCGACGGTATCCTGATCGAATTTTCAAGTGACGGGATCGCGCGCATTGCCGAGATCGCACACCGAGTTAATGAACAGAGCGAAAATATTGGCGCGCGAAGACTCTATACTGTCATGGAGCGGCTTCTCGAAACGCTTTCATTCGGATCTCCCAATCAAGAACCTGGACCGACAATTTTAATTGACGCGGTTTACGTCAATCAGCACCTCGACGGCTTGATGGCCGACGAAGATTTGGCCCGTTATATTTTATAGATTGACAATTATGGCGACTCGAATTCCAACAAATATTGTTCTTCATCAGCAGTCTCGAATTCTCGAAATCGAATTTGATGACGGGGCAACGTTCAGATTGCCTTGCGAGTTTCTTCGCGTACATTCCCCTTCAGCTGAAGTTCGTGGACACGCGCCAGGGCAGGGAACGTTACCTGTCGGAAAGGCTGGCGTCGGGATAAACGTAGTTGAACCCGTCGGGAATTATGCAGTTAAGCTCGATTTTGATGACGGCCACAACACGGGGTTATATTCTTGGGACTACCTGTACGAGTTGGGGCAGGACCAAGATCGATTATGGGCCAAATACCTCGAAAAGGCGCGGCAACTGAGCAATGACTGACCCACAAAGCGATCCCACTCGAACGGTTGATTTTGGTTTCGAGTCGGTTGCCGCAGAGGAGAAAACACGGCGCGTAAAAGCGGTCTTCGATTCAGTAGCGACGCGTTACGATTTCATGAATGATTTGATGTCGTTCGGCATGCATCGGTTGTGGAAAAGGTTGGCAGTGCTGGCGGCGATGGTGCGCATTGACGATCAGATCCTAGATCTAGCGGGCGGAAGCGGCGACCTGACCCGTTTATTTGCCGAGCGAATTGGCCCCAAGGGCCAGGTAATCATTTCCGATATCAACGGTGAAATGCTGAGCGTCGGCCGCGATCGCTTGATCGATGCTGGACTTAACGAGAAAGTTTCAATCGTGCAGGCAAATGCAGAGTCACTCCCTTTTCCATCGCAATCATTCGATGTCGTTAGCATCGCATTCGGACTTCGGAACGTTACAAATAAAATGGCCGCACTCGCTGAGATGTACCGGATGTTAAAGCCCGGAGGACGCGCGCTCATTTTGGAATTCTCAGAACTTAAAGTGCCGGCATTGCAGAAAGTCTATGATGCATTTTCGTTCCGCGTGCTGCCTAAGCTCGGTCAGCTCGTTGCTAACGATGGTGAAAGCTATCGGTATCTGGCAGAGTCAATTCGTGTCCATCCGAATCAAGAAACATTATTGTCTATGATGCAATCAGTCGGATTTGAGAGATGCCGATATCGGAACATGGCTGGGGGCGTCGTGGCATTGCACGACGCAATACGCGCATAAGCGATGGCGAACTTCCGCGGATCTGACGAGCGACGAGCAAGCATCAGTGGGTGGACGAATCGTGCAATTGAGCAATTAAACGTCTTGCTGAATCGAACGATCCAGGGTGACGAAAAAACCCATTACTTACTCCAAGAACTCGGCCGCTGCTCTATTGCATTTAAGCTCCGCGGCAGTGACGGCGCTATGACCGCGGGCATCGACAACGGAATGGTCACGATGTTTCGAGGTATCGAAGGTTCCCCAGATGTTTTGATCGAAGGCAGCGTCAGCGATTTCATCGCGATGGCTCGGACTCAGCGCGACGGCACGAGCTTGGCAGCTGGTAAGATAAGTATTCAAGGCGATCTGGCGACTGCTCAAAACGTACAAACACTCATCGCGGGCGCATCTTTCGACTGGGAAGAACTTATTGCCAGACGCACCGGCGATGTCGTTGCACGCCGGATTGCTAGAGGCGTTCAAAGTGGGGTCAGTTGGCTACAACAGGTACACCGTGCGCTCGAGCGCGACATGGACGAATATCTCCATTACGAAGTTCGGTTGCTGCCTACGGCCAGAGAGATCGAAGAATTTATTCAACGTGGCACAGTGATCGCGGCGGACGTTGATCGTCTGCAAGCGCGAATCGATCGGCTGCGACGAATGCGAAAATTAGATTGATCACCCCAGGACAATTTTTCCGTATTGTGGCGATTCAGCGGATCATGATCCGCCACGGGCTCGACGAATTATTGTTTACCACGCCGTTATTGCGCTCGTTAAGTTTTCTTCTCTACCTGCTGCCATGGAATTGGTTCCGAAAGGAGCACGGGCCACGAGCTATCCGGCTGCGGATGGTCCTCGAGCAGTTGGGACCGATTTTCATTAAGTTCGGCCAGATACTTTCTACCCGTCGCGATTTTTTGCCGGATGACATCGCCGAAGAACTTGCACAATTGCAGGACAATGTCGCGCCGTTTCCTGGCGAATTAGCGCGCTCGATTGTTGAGAAGGCTTACGGAAGTAGCGTGGCAGAAATGTTTCGCGACTTTGATGAAAATCCGCTTGCATCTGCCTCGATCGCGCAAGTCCATGCTGCCACTTTGCAAGATGGTCGTGAGGTGATTGTTAAAGTCGTACGGCCAAATATTAAAAAGACTATCGAACGCGATATCGGATTGATGAAAATCCTGGCGCATGCCGCCGAGCGTTACTCATCGCAAGGAAAAGAACTGCACCCAACGGGTGTCGTTGAAGAATTTGAGAAAACGATTTTGGACGAGCTGGATATGATGCGTGAAGCAGCTAACGCATCCCAGTTACGCAGAAATTTCGCCGATTCGCCTAAGATGTATGTGCCGGAGATTGTGTGGTCTCACACTCGTCAGAACGTTTTGGTGATGGAGCGCGTGTCCGGAATACCGATTGGTAATATTAGCGAGTTACGCACAGCCGGGGTCGATCTACATCAACTCGCAGAGACCGGCGTAGAGATATTTTTTACGCAAATATTCAGAGACCATTTTTTTCACGCCGACATTCATCCTGGCAATATATTCGTCAAACCAGGTACGAACGGGGCGCCTGCGATGTATGCGCCTGTCGATTTTGGGATCATGGGTTCCTTGAGCGAATTCGACCAACGGTACCTGTCAGAAAACTTCTCGGCGCTGTTGGATAAGAATTATCGCAAGGTCGCAGAGCTGCATGTCGAATCTGGTTGGGTCCCAAAGGATACGCGAGTTGATGAGTTCGAGTTCGCGATCCGCACAGTTTGCGAACCAATATTTGATCGACCGGTTAAGGAAATTTCCGTCGGGTCTTTACTATTGCGGCTGTTTCAAACGGCGCGTCGTTTTCACATGAAAATATTGCCGCAGCTTTTGCTGTTACAAAAAACAATCGTCAATGTAGAGGGAATCGGACGCCAACTTGATCCCGATCTCGATTTGTGGCGCGCGGCGCGACCATCACTCGAGGCATGGATGCGTGATCGCGTCGGCTTTCGGTCAATGTTACGTAGTACTCGACAGAACGCGCCGGCTTGGCTCGATCGATTACCAGAACTACCTTCGATGACTTTTGAAATACTAGACCATATTCGTGCTGGCAAACTTCAGGTTGTCAGCAGTGAACCCGAACTGAAAGAAATCCGTTATGAGATCGAGAGGATGCATAGACGGCTGGTCTTTGCGGTGATTGGCGTGGGTCTGATTATTGGCGCTGGTGTGTTAAACGGCGTATCGATACAAACGTCGCGTATGGTTGGACCGTTACCTTTGAGTGTATGGATTCTCGGTGGAGCCGGAGTAGTGGCGTTGTTCGCGGCCTTTAGACGGCGACGGATCTAGAGGCGGTAATCGGGCCGCTTGCGGCCGCGCTGGGCTACGATATTTTCTTATGTAGTCGCTGAGTTTAATAAGTGCAACGTCGCTATCAGCTGGTCGCCAGTCTTGTAACACTGCGATCGTGATCTTATGGGGATGCGCTATGCCAAGTGCATGACCACTTGTCTTCGCCTGCTCTACCAAACGTGCTAACTGCGCTGTGATATGCGCAGCTGTCTGAACGTTATCGATAAAAACATCGCGAGAGACGCTCGGAATATCAGCCAGACGTGCTTCGCGAAGCGCTAGGCTATCTTGAATTGTGCGACTGTCGACAAAAAATAAGTCGTCGTGGTTGTGAATCACCTGCATGAGCCAGCGCATCGGCTCACGTTCGCCCGTCAGTCGGCTTCCCATATGATTATTCACACCGATTGCGTGCGGCACAGCGGCTAAGGATTCAAGGAAGCTGGTCCTAATTTCGTTTTGAGTCATCTGCATTCGCAGCGCTCCGGGGCCGAGCAGATGATTATTGTTCTGTGCTTCCATAGGGAGGTGCAGGATGACATCCTTGCCTAAATCGTTGGCAAACTGTGCGAGATCTTTTGTGTGGGGTGCAAAGGGTAGGATCGCGAATGCGAATGCTCCTTGCAATTCAATGATCCGCCGGCCCTGGGTGTAGTCATAGCCGATATCATCGACGATTATTGCAATTTCCGGCAACTCGCTTGGAGTCGGGCCGCTCCCGACGCAAGCTGCAATTAGGAAAGCGGAGATGCTAAGCAACAAATCCGAACCGCACCCTGCATAAGCGATCCAATTCCAATACCTTCGTCGTTATTCATTTGACGCCGCACGCGATCGCATCAAGTGCATACCTTTGAGCAAATTCAACGCCTCGTACAACTCGAAGTCAGACTCAGCTAATAACCGACTTTCGGACGCGGAATTTTTGCCGGCCGCATTTTGCTCGTTGCTGTTTTCCAAATGACCCGAGAGGTTAGATTCCTTCACAAAATCCGACTGAGGGCCGTCAGCCCTAGATAACTCTACTTTTTCTATTTCTATGTCAGGGGTAATCCCTTCTGCTTGAATAGAACGGCCCGACGGCGTGAAATAGCGCGCCGTTGTCAATTTCAATGCGGCGTCGTTGCTCATTGGCAATATCGTTTGTACGGATCCTTTCCCGAAGGACTGTCGTCCCATGATGACGGCGCGCTTGCGATCTTGCAACGCGCCAGCGACGATCTCTGAAGCGGAAGCCGAACCTTCATTGATGAGGACGATCAGCGGCGCACCGTTGATTAAGTCAGGCGGTGTCGCGTCGAATTCGAGCTCCGAATCTTGAGCTCGCCCTTGCGTATATACGATCCTACCCTCGGTCAAAAATGTATCTGATACGGCAACTGCGGCACCCAATACACCGCCCGGATTATTTCTGAGGTCTAAGACTAGTCCATTCAATTTGCCGTCTTTGTCGATGAGAACCTGCACGTGTTTCTCAACATCATTCCCTGTTCGAGACTGGAAGTGGGAAATTCTAATGTAGCCAAACCCCGGTTCGAGGAATTTGCTTTTCACGCTTTGGATCTGGATTACGGCGCGAAGGATCTTGAATTCGAGCGGTTTGTCCTGGCCTTCACGCAGCACCGACATGCGGATCTCCGTACCTGATTCACCGCGCATCATCTTTACCGACTCCGCGAGTCCTATGCCTTTTATGGGCGTATCGTTGAGTCGAATAATAATATCACCCGCTTGAATACCAGCACGTTGAGCAGGCGTATCATCGATGGGCGCAATGACCTTCAGGAAGCCATCCTCCATCCCAACCTCTATGCCTAGGCCGCCGAACTCACCAGTCGTCCCTTCTTGAAGGGACAAATAGCTATCAGCATCCAGATATGACGAATGGGGATCGAGGCCAGAAAGCATGCCGCGAATAGCTTCCTCGAGTAGCGTTTTATCGCTTACTGGTTCTACGTAGTCCTTCTTAATCTTGTGAAATACTTCTACTAAGATCCGAATATCGTCCAACGGGATAATTTCGCTTTCAGCTTGCGCGACATCTGTCGTTGTCTCGGGTACTTCAACGCGTTCGTCGGCCAGCGAATACTGGCAAACGCCAAGGAAGCACAACGCGATTATTTTCAATTCTTTGCGCATCGAAATTCAATTCCCCTAGTGCCTTATCGCGTGCTCGCGATAAGGCACTGATATTCAATGGATAACATGTCCCCGATTTTTGCTAATTGCGATTGAAATGCAATCTACGCATCGATTTCGTCGTGTTGTTACTCATGACTGTTGGATGTGATAGACAGCCAATTTGCTGCGATCAGCGGGTGCAGCATTCAATCGACCGAGCATCTTCATGATCAGTTTCGACACCAGCGTTGCGGATCTTCCGCGATGCCGTTTTGTCTGATCTCGAAATACAACCCCGTTTTCGCGCGTCCGCCAGTATCGCCGACGGTGGCAATAATTTCCCCCGTCGCGACGTCGTCGCCGCCACCCTTGTACAGCTCCTGGTTATGTCCGTAAAGGCTCATGTAGCCGTCGCCGTGATCGACGATCAGCAAAAGCCCCAAGCTTCTAAACCAATCAGCGAATGCAACTTTGCCGCTAGCAATTGCTTTGACCTCGCTCCCGGGTTTCGATTCTATTACTACACCGTTCCAATTCGCACCACCTTCGTGCATTGCCCGACCGGGCGCTTTCGTGATGGCTCCAGTAGATGGCCATCGTAGCTGTCCTTTTAATTCTCGAAACGCCGCGCGTGTGGGCGGTGCAGCGGCGTCGTTGTGAGTGACCTCGTCGACCAAGGTGCTCAGCTGTGTTGCTTCATTTTGTAAATGGCCGAGCGCGTTGTCGCTTTTGCGTAGCAATCGCTCCAACGCAAGCGCTATATGGCTACGTCCCGCAAAGGCTTCGGCTAGGATTTCAACACGTGAACGGGATTCGTTTTCCAGCTGTCGCAATTTATGCACTTCTAATTTAAGCGCAGCCCCTAAGTCATTAGCGCTTTCCAGTTGTCGTGAATATTCGGCGAGTTCCGATGCGTTGCCTGCCGCGACGTAATCATAGTATTGGAGATAACGCTGCATATCGGAAATATTCTTGCCATTCAATAACACTTTGATTTTCGGTTGATTCGACAATGAATAGCGAACGGCAATTGTCGCGGCGAGCGCTTGAGCGGTATTTCGTTGAGTGCGCAGTAACAAGTCCCGCCGCTCTGTCATCTGCTCAATCTTCGACTTTTTCTCGCCCAGTTGTGCCCGTAAGATTTCGTTTTCCTTGCGCGCTGTAAACAGAAGACGCTCAATATTCAAAATTTCCTGGCGCGCGCTATCCAATTGAATTCCGTTGCTTGCGAGGGACTCCTCAAGCTTCTCGATCCGGCTACGAAGCTGGTCGAGATGTTCCTCTGATGCGAAGACTATGGTCGTCATACATAGAAAGCTCGCGATTGAAAAAACGCGGGCGCTGTTTAATATTTTAAAAGCTGAAACTGGCCAATGTGACGTTGCGAGACTGCACTTAAACAATCTGCAGATCCTAGCCACCGTCATGTCTCGAAGCACATTAAGCTGCTTGTTGGTCACCTTTCTTTAAAGCAACAAGAGACCTACCAGTCATCTCTGGGGGCACGGCAATTTCCATCAAGGTCAGCATTGTTGGAGCAATATCGCTGAGACAACCTTTGGAGGCCATTTCGGCGCTCCGTCCAATATAAATCAACGGGACCAGATTACTGGTATGCGCGGTGTGCGCTTGATCGGATGCAGCGTTGCGCATTTTTTCGGCATTTCCATGGTCAGCAGTGATAAGTATCTCCATGCCGCTAGCCTGGGCTGCACTGACGACTCTTGCGAGACAAGCGTCTAACGATTCTATGCATTGCACGGTTGCAGCAAAGTTACCGGTATGTCCCACCATATCCGCGTTCGCGTAGTTACAGATGATCGCGTCGTAGACTTGGCTTGCAATTGCTTCGACGAGCTTATCCGTAACCTGAATTGCGCTCATTTCCGGCTGGAGGTCGTAGGTAGCGACGTCAGGTGAGGGAATTAATTGTCGATCTTCACCGCTCGCGGGCTCTTCCCGGCCGCCGTTGAAAAAGAACGTGACGTGCGCATATTTTTCCGTTTCTGCAATTCTCAATTGACGCAAACCGCGCGCCGCAATCCAGTCTCCAAAAGTATTGTTCAAATTGATCGGTGGAAATGCGGCCGGGAAATCGAACTGGTCGCCGTAACTCGTCATGGTGATGAATTCTTGAAGCGCGACGACGCGATCGCGAACAAATCCATCAAATTTCTCTTGTGCAAGTGAGATGCTTAATTGGCGTGCTCGATCTGCGCGAAAATTCGCGAAGAATATTAAATCCCCGTCATTGAGATGAATTGGTTTGGAGTCGATCCCGGTGATGGCGGTGGGTGCGACAAATTCGTCGTTTTCGCCACGTTCGTAGGCTTGCTCCAAAGCGCTTAGTGGATCGCTACAGTGATGCGCCGCGTTTCCGTCTACGATGAGTTTGTAGGCACTAGCAATTCGGTCCCAGTTCTGATTGCGGTCCATGGCTAAGTAGCGGCCAACGACGCTTGCGAATTGTCCCACACGAAGATCGTGAAATTTCTGCTCTAGCTTTTCGATTGATGCTGCGGCACTTCGTGGCGGGGTATCTCGGCCATCCAGAAAGGCGTGTAAATAGATGCGCTTAACCCCACAGCGGGCGGCCATTTCGATGCTCGCTACGATATGATCTTCGTGACTATGGACTCCCCCGGGAGAAAGTAATCCGAGTACGTGGAACGCGCGATCCTCAGCAGCGATGCGCTCGAGTGCGGGACGCAGAACGGGATTATCGAAAAAACTCCCGTCGCTGAGCGCTCGCGAAACGCGCGTGAAATCTTGATCAATCGTCCGCCCAGCGCCGAGATGCATATGCCCAACTTCTGAATTGCCCATTTGCTCGTCTGGTAATCCGACGTCGGCTCCCGAGCAATGAATCAATAAATTGGGGTAGGTACTCCACATGCGGTCCCAAGTGGGTGTGTGGGCGCTATAGATGGCGTTGAATTCGGGATCATTACTATGTCCCCAGCCATCCAATACCAGCAACATAATTGGGTGGTCGACAGTACTCATGAAATCCTCGTCTTGGCAGGCGCCCTCGGTTCGTTAGGATTGCTTTCCAAGCCCGCATCTGTGAGGCTCGAAATCCATTTGAATTAACAGCTCGTGCTGCGTCCGAATCGCGCGACAGTGTATCATAGCGCGCTCTACGCGCGGGGCACGACCCCACCTTTAAATAACACCTAAACCCGAATAAGCAAATATCGATTATGTCTCAACTGTCCGAATTCGCCGCGAACCATTTGATCTTAGTTAGTGCATTTTCTTTCATACTCGCACTTCTTATCGTGAATCTCCTCCAAGGTGGAGGATCGCGGGCGATTCTTCCCATTCAAGCCGTGCAGCTCCTGAATCGCGAAGATGCTGTGATAGTTGATATACGCGATGAGGGCGAGTTCAAGAGCGGGCACATCATAAATGCGCATCACATTCCACGTGCCGATTTGAAGTCGCGAATTGACGAGTTAAAGAAATTCAAGGATCGCCCGATCGTGGTCTGCTGCGCGAGCGGCACGTCATCGGCTTCAGCACTGCGTGAATTGAGCGCTGCTGGATTCGCGAACGTACACAGCTTAAAGGGTGGCATTGCCGCATGGAAAGCTGACAACTTACCATTGAACTAAGCGTGACCGTGGGCGTAGGTGAAAAGTAAAATTACAACAGAGATAGGATGACTTATGGCTGAAGACAATTCTGAACCCGCCGCGAACCAGCAGATCACGGGGCAGCTCTCGATCCAGAAAATCTATGTGAAAGATTTATCTTTCGAAGCGCCTAATACGCCTGGCGTGTTTACCGAAAAGTTAAATCCGACCGTCGATATCAATTTTTCCACCGAGACCACTACATTAGGCGAGGATCAATTCGAAGTTGTGCTGTCGGTGACGGTCACTGTGAAGCAGGACGAACGAAACGTTTATCTCGTCGAAGCGAAACAGGCCGGCATTTTTAAGATCAACGGATTCGCGAGCGAACATTTGCCGGCAATTCTGGCTACCGCCTGTCCGAACATACTGTTCCCGTATGCTCGTGAAGTGATATCTGAAATCGTCACAAAGGGCGGCTTTCCGCAAATTTTGCTTGCGCCGGTTAATTTTGATCAAGTGTATGCGCTCGAGCTCCAACGGCGCCAGCAAGCCGAAGAAAAAGTAGCCACTCATTAAGGCGCAAGGGATAGATCGGCTTGGCACCGTTTTTCGTATTGGGTCTCCGGCACTGCGCTATCGCGAGTTTGCGAAATGACGATCGCTAAACCGCGAACACTCGTTCTCGGTGCGGGCGCGTGGGGCACTGCGCTCGCATTGACGCTCAATCGCAACCTCGACAACGACGTGTACTTATGGGGTCGTGACCGGAGCGCGATGCAAAAAATTCGCCAGCAACGGATTAATGAGCGCTACCTTCCGGGAATTATCCTTCCTGATTCGCTGCACGTTTTGGTTGAAGGGAGCTTCCCCGAAGAAATCGATTTAGTGGTTGCTGCAGTTCCCTTTCAAACCTTACGCGACGTACTGACAAACCTCGTCGGGAAAATTAAAGGCATCAGCTGCATTGCGTGCGCATGCAAGGGTATTGAGAAGGGCACGTTATTGCGCGCCGATCAAATTGTCGCTGAGATCACGTCATCGAGCGTGAACTTCGCGATATTGTCCGGCCCTAATTTCGCGATGGAGGTTGCCGAACAACGTCCAGCCGCGATCACGATTGCTACGCACAGCGATCGGTGGGCACAAGAGCTCGTTCGAAGGTTTCATTCGGAGTCCTTTCGACCGTACTTCAGCGATGACATTATTGGCGTACAGATTGGTGGCGCATTGAAGAATGTCATCGCTATAGCGGCTGGAATTTGCGACGGACTAGATTTAGGCGCGAATAGTCGCGCTGCACTGATCACGCGCGGCCTTGCCGAAATAACCCGGTTTGGTGTCGCACAAGGAGGACAACTTGAAACGTTCATGGGTTTATCCGGTCTCGGCGATCTGGTCTTAACTTGCACCGACGATAAATCACGTAACCGCCGCTTCGGATTGCGGCTCGCTCATGGCGCTAGCGTGCGAGATGCAATCACCAATGTCGGTTTGGTGGAGGGCGCTACGACCGCGACTGCACTTGTTAAGCTCGCCGAACAAATGAACATTGCGTTACCTATCTCTCGAGAAGTCGCCGACACCATCGCGGGCATAACTTCTCCGCGCCAAGCTGTACAAAACTTGCTCGCAAGAGATCCAGTCGCAGAATCGGCGGGCTTGAGTCGAGCTACCGATGGATCGCGATAACGTCTTCCTGAACAACGCCTCGTTTACGTGAGGGCGCTGGTTTCTTTACCAGCGTTAGTATTCATTTGCCAATCTTGAGCAAATCGTCACAAAGTCATTCGTTAGCGCGAAAGAACTCGTGAAATCAGCCGAACTCAATTGCGTGTTGGGCATCCAAAGGGTCACATACGAACAGGGCAAATCCGAACGATGACCCTAGCGGCACAACGCCGAAACGTGCGACGACGAAAATAATGACCTGAGGCGGCATTAATGAAATGGAAGCTCCCGACCCCGTGGAAAGAAATTAGCGTAGTTTTTGTCGTTATAGGGCTGGTTACAGTCTTGGTTGGACACGAATCCAACAAGCGCGAGGCGCAACGCCGTTCTAGTTCTCTCGACGGGCTTGCAGGCAGTCTCCGTAGCGCGGCTGCATTCGCACATTCGATTTGGTTGGATGCAGGGTTTGCTGCAGGTGTCGTCAAATTCGGTGAGGAACAGCTTATCGACATTGACCTACTAACAGGTTATCCGACTGCGAGCGCTGGCGGGATCTCCGGCGTTATTCCCGATGTTTCCGGCTTCACTGCGGCTCACGACGGCAGTGCCTATGTTTTTTCCTTGGCGGGCGCGTCGTTATTAACGTGTAATGTGACCTACCAAACCAGCGATCGTAAAGGCGAGCCACCTAGCGTGACGGTTATGAACAACAATAACGGCGGGGACTGCCGATAACGCCCCGTTTTGTGGGTGTGCGGGCAAATGCAAGCCGGTGTCCATTGCGGAGATCCGGTGCTGCTGCAATACAGAGTTAGCCTTAATTTCCATCAACGATACCGCACTGGCGCCATGCTTCGTAAACCACGATCGCAACCGCATTCGACAAGTTTAAACTTCTGCTTGATCCGATCATCGGTAGTCGACGAACGAATTGAGCATCGTATGAGTCAAGAATTTTCTTTGGAAGTCCGCGCGTCTCAGGTCCAAACATAAATACATCTCCGGCGCGAAACTCTGCGTCAAAGAAATTATTTCGCCCATGTGTTGATAGGGCAAAAATTCTCGATTTCTCGTGTACACCCATAAAGTCCGAGTAATTCGCGTGCACGTTAAGATTTGCGTACTCGTGATAATCCAATCCGGCTCTTTTTAACAAGCGGTCGTCGAGCTCGTAACCCAGTGGCTCGATTAAATGCAGCGTCGCACCCGTATTTGCACAAAGGCGTATAATGTTGCCCGTGTTGGGCGGGATTTCAGGCTCATACAGCGCGACGTGGAACATTTTTCTAGCAGCTCTCCCGTAAATTTTATGACGCACTCAGTTTCGCAATCCTCACCACAACTCGCGATTGAATTTTGCGGTCTGAGGTTTTCATCGCCGTTGGTTCTGCTCTCCGGGTGTGTTGGGTTCGGCGAAGAATATACACGGGTTGAAGGCTTTTCCAACCGCGATGTCGGCGCGATCTGCTTGAAAGGGACTACCTTGGAGGCGCGCCTCGGTAATCCCGCTCATCGCGTTACCGAAACGCCGGGCGGCATGTTGAATGCGATCGGCTTACAGAATCCCGGCGCGCGCAACGTAGTCGATCATTACTTGCCGTTACTTGATTTCTCTGAGACTCGATTTGTCGCGAATGTTTCCGGATCAACTGTCGAGGAGTATGAGGCCGTTACTCGCATTTTCGACGACTCGCCGATTGACGCAATGGAAATCAATATTTCATGTCCTAACGTCAAGGAAGGCGGTGTCGCCTTTGGCAACGATCCTGATATGTCAGCGCGCGTAGTCGAGGCATGCCGACGTGCAACGACGAAGCCGCTAATTACAAAACTTTCGCCGAATCAGACAGATATTTCCGAGAATGCACGGCGTTGTATCGAGGCAGGAAGCGATGCCTTAGCTGTAATTAATACGCTAATGGGGATGGCCATTGATATTCGTACGCGCAAGCCGATCATTGGCAACAATCAAGGCGGCTTATCTGGACCCGCAATTAAACCGATCGCGCTGTTGAAGGTTCATCAGGTTTATCAAGTGGCAAAACATCATCAAATTCCGATCATCGGTCAAGGTGGCGTTGTGTGCGCGAACGATGCGATCGAATTTATTTTAGCAGGTGCCTCAGCAGTGGGTATCGGGACAGCGCTTTTTTATGAGCCGCTTATCTGTCCGGTAATTAATCAAGGCATCAGTGATTACATGCAGGAAAAAAACGTCACGCGAGTGGCTGACATGGTCGGCACGCTCGAATTATTTTAGATTAGATCCGAAAGGGCTTCGGTCTGTCGCATAGCTTGTCGACATAGCGTTGCATATCGAGTCGCAATTTACCGCGATTCCCGTAAAAACCGTGTCTCAGTTCTGTGTGGTACGGATCAGCCGGTTCAAAAATACGCGCATCTCTTTTGCGGCCTGCTTATCGCCTTTTGATTCCGCGATATCGATCCCCGTTCGGTAAGCCGTGATGGCATTTGCCGACTCACCGCACAAGGTCAAAGCCTTGCCAAGAATTTTCCAAGCTGCTGAATAGCGTGGATCGAGTTCGACGGCCCTTTTTAAATGTGTAGCGGCTTGAGCAGGATCATCGTCAAGATACGCATTACCCAAACTGAAGCGCAGCACGGCGGTGTCCTGTCCTGCTGCAAGCATCGCTTCGAACCGATCAATGAGTTGATTCATGATTGCCAAAAAGCCGGCGTCAACAGCACCAATAATGTAAATATTTCCAATCGGCCAAGGATCATCGCGAAGCCTAATATGTATTTGGTGATGTCCGGAATGGAACCATACTGTGCAGTCACATCGCCAAAGCCCGGACCCAGGTTGTTCAAGCACGCGGCGACGGCTGAGAAAGCAGTTACTTGGTCGAGCCCTGTTGCCATTACCGATAGCATTAGTACCGCGAATACGGCTACGTAAGTTGCAAAAAACCCCCACACTGCATCAACAACGCGATCGTTGACTAGGCGACCGCCCATCTTAATCCTGATGATTGCGTTCGGATGGATAAGGCGGTGAATTTCGCGACGCCCTTGCTTGTATAGCAACAAAATGCGTACGACTTTCATACCGCCGCCTGTCGATCCCGCACACGCCCCAACAAAACTCGCGAAAAGTAGCAATAAGGGCAAAAATCCCGGCCAACTTTGAAATTCGGTCGTTGTGAATCCAGTTGTCGTGCCAATTGAAACAGCGTGAAATACGCCAAGCCGCAAACTTCGGACCCAATCCCCTTCGTATAGCGTTAAGGCAAGGCCAATACTGCAGGTGAGACACACGACAAGCGTAACGAGCGCATACATCTTGAATTCTGAATCGAACCAATAGGGTTTGAAATTTCGATAACGCCAGGCGACGAAATGCAAAGAAAAATTGATGCCTGCAAGAAACATGAATGCGACGGCAATGGTTTCGATGACGGCGTCGTCGAAATAGCCCAACGACAAATCGTGGGTCGAAAATCCGCCGATCGCGACCGTACTGAAGCTATGCGAAATCGCATCGAATAAATCCATGCCGGCCAAAAAATAGGCGAGGCCGCAGGCCACCGTCAAACCTAAATAGATATACCAAAGCGCTTTCGCAGTTTCGGTTATGCGCGGAGTCAATTTGGCGTCCTTCATAGGACCTGGTGTCTCCGCGCGATACAGCTGCATGCCCCCAACACCGAGAATCGGAAGTATCGCCACGGCGAGGACGATGATCCCCATGCCGCCGAGCCATTGCAGTAATTGACGATAAAATAAAATCGACGGCGGCAAGTGATCGAGCCCGGTAATGACTGTTGCGCCCGTTGTAGTTAAACCGGATAAAGATTCAAAAATAGCATCCGCAAGCGATATGTTTAAACCCTCGACAAGCAAAAACGGTATCGCGCCGCTCGTGCCAAGCACGACCCAAAATAAAACAACAACGACAAATCCATCGCGAAGTTTCATGTCGCGATTGACCTTCCTTACCGGAAACCAAAGTACAGCGCCCGCGATGAATATGACCGCGATTGCAATAGCAAATGCGCTACGTGTCCCGTCGCCGGTCCAGTGCGCAATAGTAAGCGGTGGTAACAGTGCGAGACTAAAAATAGACAATAAGAGCCCAAGTATTTTTTGGATTACCTGAATACGCACGTTTGCTTTATATCTGCTCTAGACTGTTTTTGCGGTCGAGATTGTTTGCTGGTGATCCCGTTTGACGATGGTGCGGGTCATTTCGGTCATTGAAACGCATTAATCGTTCTTGCGTTGCAGACAACTGGAAATCACAACCGTTTAAAGGAACGTTACGCTAACTTGAAACAATCGTTCGACGTCGCGCACATGACGTTTGTTGGTGACAATCATAATGATGTGATCTTCCGCCTCGATTAATGTGTCGTGATGCACGATGATCACGCGCTCGCCACGCACGATTGCCCCTATAGTCGTGCCCGGCGGCAACTCGATATCGTCCAAGGTGCGACCGACGACCTTACTTGAATTACGATCGCCGTGTGCGATGGCTTCGATCGCTTCGGCTGCACCACGGCGTAGTGCATGCACTTTAACGACGTCGCCGCGCCGCACATGAGCGAGTAAACTGCCGATTGTTGCTTGTTGCGGAGATATCGCGATATCGATGATGTCGCGCTGGACCAGATCGACGTAGGCTGCGCGATTTATTAATGCCATGACCGTTTTTGCGCCAAGACGTTTCGCTAACATCGACGAAATGATGTTCGCTTCGTCTGCGTTTGTTAGTGCGCAAAAAACATCTGTTTGTTCGATGTTTTCCTCAATCAACAAGTCTTCGTCAGCAGCATCTCCGAGCAGGACGTACGCGTGTTTGAGTTCTTCTGATATCTCCAGGGCGCGTTCAGGATTGCTCTCGATTATTTTGATATTGCACTGTTTCTCCAGTGCGAGTGCTAGGCGTTTCCCGATGTTGCCGCCGCCCGCGATCAATACCCGCTTGTTCGGCGAGTGGAGCCGCTGAAATTCGCCCATAACAGCCCGAATATGCTTTGGTGTGGCGACAAAAAAAACATCGTCGCCTGTTTCAATGACGGTGTCGCCATTCGGGATGATAGGTTCGTGACGGCGGTAAATCGCTACGACTCTGGTTTCTACACCTGGTAACTGTTGCGGTAGTGCCTTTAGTGGATGCCCAACAAGCGGGCCGCCATAGAAAGCGCGCGCTGCGACGAGTTGCACTCGCCCTTGCGCAAAATCAAGAACCTGCAACGCACCCGGAAACTCGATAAGCCGTCGAATGTAGTCTGTCACTTCTTGCTCTGGGCTGATCAGCACGTCGATCGGAAGGGCCTCTTGAGCAAACAGTTCGGGCGCGTTTTGGTATTGAGTTTCGCGAATTCGCGCTATTTTCGTTGGTGTCCGAAATAATGTGTAAGCAACCTGACACGCGATCATGTTCACTTCATCGCTGTTGGTCAGCGCGATGAGCATGTCGGCATCCTGTGCTCCCGCGCGGGCTAGCGTTTCAGGATGTGATCCGTGCCCGACAATGCCGCGTAGATCGAAACGATCCTGCAAAGCTTGCAAATGAGCTGGGTTTCGATCGATCACTGTTATGTCGTTGGCTTCGCCACACAGGTTAGCGGCCACCGACGAACCGACTTGTCCGGCGCCAAGAATTATTATTTTCATTCGCCGCTTAGCTCTTTGATCTGCTTCGGATCAATACCGAGACTGCGCAATTTCCGATATAGGTGGGTCCGCTCTATTCCGACTCTTTCAGCGACTTTACTAACTGAACCTCGCAACGTGTGGAGCTGATACTCAAGATAAGCTTTTTCGAACTTTTCGCGGGCTTCGCGCAGGGGGAGATCAAAGCCTGGAAATGGGAGCTCGCCCTCGGTTTGCGGGCGAATGCCAAGTGCATAGTTGATTTCTTGGGTAGACACTGGCTCCGTGCTGCCGAGGATCATGAGGCGTTGCACGAGATTTTTTAGTTCACGAACGTTCCCGCCCCACGCATACTCGCGTAACCGATTTTTTGCACCCGAAGAGAATTCCCGTCGTTGGAGCCCCTCATTCGATTCAAACTGTTCCAGATAATAGTTCACCAAGGATTCAATATCCCCGCTGCGATCGCGAAGTGCTGGTACATGCAGAGGAACAACGTTCAAATGGTAGAACAAATCGTCGCGGAATGTGCCGTCGGCTACCAGCTCTGCAAGATTACGGCGCGTTGCTGCGATAACCCGCACGTCAATGCGAACGGGTTCCCGTCCGCCGACTCGAAGCAAGGATTCGTTTTCGAGGGCGCTAAGCAAACGCGCTTGAGTATTAAGGTCCATGTCCGCGATGTCTTTTAAAAATAACGAGCCGCCATTTGCCTGTTCGATCGATCCGAACGTCACCTGACCGTTATGCTCTGTGCCGAAAAGTTCGGCGTCTGGGTTTTCGCGAGCGAGGCCTGCAACGCTTACTGATATGAACGGTCCATTAGCTCTAGGGCTAAGTTTGTGTAGCAGGCGCGCGATGACTTCCTTACCTGTTCCAGATTCGCCGGTGATAAATACTGCGGTTTTGTGGGGCGCAATCCGCCCTACATCCGCCCGAAGGCGCTGTAAGGCGACACTGCCACCGATCGGATCGTCCAGCGGCGTAACACCTTTTCTGAGTACGACGTTTTCCCGCTGGAGAACCGCCGTTTGCAAAGCCCGTTGAACGGTGAGAACCAATTTCGCGATGGAAAGCGGCTTCTCGATGAAGTCGTAGGCCCCAAGCCGCGTTGCTTCAACTGCTGTTTCCACGGTTCCGTGTCCAGACATCATAATGACGGGCACATCGACATGCCCGCTATCGGACCATTCTTTAAGAAGCGTGATTCCATCAGTATCTGGCATCCAAATATCCAATAGAATCAAGTCGGGCCGGCGTAGGCGACGGGCTTCGCGGGCGTTTGCGGCGTTTTCTGCAACGCTGATCTCGAACCCCTCGTCTTCCAGGATCTCCTTCAATAGACTTCGAATATCAGGTTCGTCGTCAACAACTAATATATGCGGCGAGCTCATTGCGTTATTCCTCGTTAGGTGGCAATCGCGTGCAGCGTGTTCATCTGGCTTTTTCCTAGTTCGAACTCGGTTCAGCGCACCAAACGCCCTGCGCGGGCATCTGCGTCGGGGAGAAATGCGCTAAGGGTCGCGTTACGGAAAGTTGGGCCCCGGTCGACCTGAACACCGCGCGTCGCGCATTGCGCCGACGAATTTATACGTACCCTCATCCTGCGGTTTCGACCGCCGACGTTGTGCCTAGATGCGTATCTTCGGGCACTGATACCTGTTTAGCTTGGACCGCTAGTGTATCCGCAACACTTGTAATTGGCAGTCTGATTATAGCCACCGCGCCTGGCCCGGCATTGTTTTCTAGAGCCACGATGCCGCCGTGTTCTTCCACAATCTTTTTTACGATCGCCAAGCCAAGCCCGGTACCCTTCGTTTTGTTCGTGACGTAGGGCTCAAATATGCTCTCGAACAGTTCGTCGTTAATACCGTCGCCTCGATCTTGCACTCGGATTTCGATGTAATTTTCCGCATCGGAAGCGAAAAGCACTGTTTGCACTGAAACAGTCGGATCGGCCGCATCAACCGATGCCTCGATCGCGTTTTTAACCAGGTTATTGACGACTTGGCGTAGGCGGCTCGCGTCGGCTGGCAGTTGAGGTAAATCGGGGTCTAAGTTTAATTCGAAAGAAATATTGCTGTGAGCACTTTCAAACAGCTCAACTACGCTACGCACCAAGTCATTTAAGTTTGTTACCTCAGTACTTATTTTAGGTGGACGAGCGTAGTCCGAGAACGTATTAACCATGGATTTCATCGTATCAACTTGCTGGATTATCGTTGAGGTCAGACGTTCGAGGGTTTTGGCATCTTCTTCAGACATCTTATTGAGATATTTTTGTCGCAGGCGTTCTGCGGACAATTGTATTGGAGTGAGCGGATTCTTGATTTCGTGCGCGAGACGGCGCGCGACTTCTGACCAGGCAGCGTCGCGTTGCCCCTCGATGAGCGCGGTGATGTCGTCAAATACAATCACACTTCCGGCGGAGCTCGCGGGACTTGTAGCCATTTGCGTGCCGCGACACATTAGCACCCGGCGCCCGGTCGGTCTGAAAATAACGATTTGTTGTTGCCAACGCCCGTCATTTTTAGAGAGTAACGGTACGATGCCATCGACAAATGGTTTGAGGTGGTCTTTCGTAATGACAAATTGTGTAAAAGACGTTCCCGAGATCTCTAGGCTTCCGAGCCCTAAAATATCTCGAGCACTGCCGTTGATGGTGGTGACCACGAACGCTTCGTTGAGTGCGATTACACCAGATGAGAGTTGGCCTAGAACGGTATCTAAGTACTGATGCTGTGCTTCCACTTCGCCGCGTGCAAGCGCAACTTTTTTCGTCATATCATTGAATGAACGCACCAAAAACCCGATGTCGTCGTTGCTTTGTACCGGCAAGGAAGTTTCGTAGTCGCCGCCGGCGACCGCAGCGGTACCCGCGGCGAGATCGCGAATCGGTTGTACTAAGCGACGTGCAGAATAAAACGCGGCCCAGACGGCCGTAACGATGCTGAACAACAAGACGAGCGTTAAGGTCATTGCAAAACTGAGTTTCAGTTTATCGCGTAGATAGCTTAATTCGTTGTACTCGGCATAGGCGGATTCGACGCTGCCAGCGAGACGATTGAGTCGGGACGCGATGGGGTATAACGCATGGAGTATCTTTCGGCCCGCGCCAAGCGAAAGTTCCGGTACATTGACCGCCACGCGAACGTAAAGGCCGGAATCTCGGATCGGGTCGAGGCCAACGTAGCTCCGCCCTTGTCGCAACTGAAGTAAAATTGGATTTGGAGGTAGATTCGGCACGATCGCAGTCGCGCCCGTGCTGCTGCCGATCAGTCCGCCTTCCCGCGAGAGTAATGATAATTCTTCTGCACCGCTGCGTTCGCGCAATAAATCAAGATCGTGCGCTGCCGGTACGGCTGCGTTGGCGACGACTGTGCTATCAGGATTTCGCAGAGCATCCAGGTTAAGTGGCGTCGGTACGCGAGATCCCCGCCCAACTTCATAGGCCATTTGTTCTGTCTGTGAGAGCAATTCACGCATCTTCAGATCGAGTGCCGCACGGCTGAGTTCCAATGAGTCGTTGAGAGCACGATCAATTTCGACGTCAAACCAACTGTCGATACCTCGGCGCAGGAAATCCAACGAAAACCCGTACACAATAAGGACTGGCACGATCGCGAGAGTGACAAACATTACGAGCATTCTCAAGGTCAGGCGTGCGGCCGCACGTGCGCGAACCATGTTCAGAGACTCAATGGC
>JAQCEL010000273.1 GCA_027618655.1 Pseudomonadota bacterium
TCATTGTCGGGGCCGGTGTGTCAGGTATCTGTAGTGCGGTTAATCTCAAAGCGGCCGGTGTGCCGTTTACGATCCTAGAAAAGAATTCAACTGTCGGTGGTGTTTGGCTTGAGAATCGCTATCCAGGTGCCGGGGTTGATACGCCGAACCATTTGTATTCGTATTCGTTCGCGATGCACGACTGGTCGATGTTCTTTGCTTTGCGCAACGATTTACACGCCTACTTGGAACACGTTGCCAAGCAATTCGATCTTCACCAATACATCAGATTTAACACCACCGTTGATGACGCGGTATATGACGAGGCGAGCCAACGTTGGTCGTTAAAACTAACTGGTGCGGACGGAACTAAGGAAACCTTAGTCGCTAATATTCTGATCAGCGCGACCGGTATTTTCAATCCGCCAGTCAAACCGAAGATCGATGGTTTAGAAGATTTTGCGGGTCCTGCTTTCCATACGGCGCAATGGCGCGACGACGTCGATCTGAAAGGCAAGAAAGTGGCGATCATCGGCAACGGCGCAAGCTGCATGCAGATCGGTCCCGAAATTCAACATGACGTGGAATCGCTGACAATTTTCCAGCGTTCGCCGCATTGGGCCGCGCCATTCGCACAATTTCGTCGCGCCGTTCCGGACGCGCTGCGTTTCATGTTGCGTGAAGTACCGCTTTATCAAGCGTGGTATCGGGTTCGTCTAGGTTGGACGTTTAACGATCGCATCCATTCCGCTTTGCAGAAAGATCCGAACTGGAACTATAAAGAGCGCTCGTTAAATGCAACGAACGATGCACACCGCGCTTACTTTACCGAACACGTAAAACGCGAACTTGGCGAGCGCATCGATCTACTCGACAAGGTACTACCGACTTATCCACCGTTCGGTAAACGAATGCTGATGGACAATGGATGGTACCGAATGTTACGCAACGGTCGCGTCGAACTCGTCGATAATCCAGTGACAAAGATCGAGGCGAATCGGTTAATTACTCAAGATTGTTCGGCGTATGAGGCAGACGTTCTGTTGCTCGCGACTGGTTTTGATGTGTTGCGCTTCATCACGACGTTCAATGTAACTGGGCGATCCGGTCGGACATTGCGTGAAGCATGGGACGATGATAACGCGAGCGCGTATCTCGGCACCGTGGTGCCAGATTTTCCGAATTTTTTCACATTGTATGGTCCGAACCTGCAACCCGGCCACGGCGGCAGTTTAATTTTCGTCGTGGAAATGCAAGTCCACTTCATTATGGATTTAATTAAGAAGATGAGCGCCGAAGGGCTTGGCGCGGTGGAGTGTAAACAAGCAGTGCACGATGCCTACAACGCGAAAGTCGATGCCGCGCATGAGGACATGGTGTGGACGCACGAAGGGATGACAACGTACTACCGGAACGCACGCGGTCGGATCGTCGTAAACTCGCCGTTTCGTAACGTTGATTACTATGAGATGACCCGCGAGGCAAAGCTTTCAGAATTTGTGGTGGAACCGCGCCGGGCTTAACAGGTAATGAGCAATAAGCATAATTTACGAAAAATAACGAACGACATATGACAGTTCAGACCTTGCTCAAAAATGATGAGCCTCATCTAAAAGTACGCGCGACAGCCCCGGAATGGTTCGATTGGGCAATTGGTCAGCCGTGCGAATCCCGAACGGTGGCGGTCGAATGCTGCGACATTCACTACCTGCGTTGGCGCTCGCCGGTAGGCCGCGCTCCAAAACGTGGGATCTTATTTATTCATGGTGGCGGGGCGCACGCAAATTGGTGGCGTTTCGTTGCGCCGTTCTTCGCCGAGGACTATCGGGTTGCGGCGATCGACCTAAGCGGCATGGGTGATAGTGGTAGGCGCGAAAAATACACTTCGTCTCAGCGGGCGAGGGAAATTCGCGAAGTACTCAGTGATGCTGATCTCGGGGAGCAACCGTTCATTGTTGGCCACTCGTTCGGTGGTTTTATGACGGTGCAGTTTGGTGTTGATTACGGTGACCAAATTGCAGGCGCAATTATCGCCGATACACCCATTCGCCGACCAGACGATCCGCCGCCAGGACGCGCACAACGGATTTTTAATTACACCCGCACCTACCCCACATTCGAAGAGGCCGTGGCACGCTTTCGTCTCATGCCCGCGCAAACCTGCGATAACAATTTCCTCGTTGAATTTATCGCGCGACATTCCCTCAAAGCAGAAGGAGATGGTTGGAACTGGAAGTTTGATCCGCACGCCATGGGTGCGGACCGCTGGAAGGAACCGTTCCACGAGCATACGCAGAACATGCGTTGTCGGCGCGCATATATCCGTGGTGAACTCAGCGCGTTAGTCAGTCGCGAAGGTGCGGACTATATCTCTGGCTTAATGGGGCCGGATGCACCGATCATCGAAATTCCGAGAGCGCATCATCATATAATGCTCGACCAACCTTTAGCGTTCGTGTCCGCGGTGCGCGCGTTGCTAGAAACCTGGCAACGTTCAGCTTAGATCCTCGAGTTCGTTAGCGCTTAGGAACGTTCTTCTCGGCGCGCACTGTTCATTCGACTTAGCGATCACAGTCTGAGCCATTTGTGGCTGTTGCGTGTGGTGAATGACGAAAAAATAGCGGCTTGGTCACTCGGTTTCTGTTAGTTTTGTGGGGATCCCTCAGAGTCTGACCCTAAAGGATCCATGAAAACGACTATCGAAGTCGCGACCCGTGGGATTCCTGTATGCCGAAAGAAACCGAGTCTCCAGAGTAGTCTGTCATGTAATGATCCGACCACGTTGGGCAACTAATGTTCTCCCGCATTACGCCTCAATGGGCCACACTTTAGGGTGACTGACCGACGCGGCGGCGAACAGAGCCAGCGGAAAAACGTCGGTTGCCCCAGTTTGTGAGGTTTCTGCTCTCAAAGGTTCTTTTGGCAAAAGAAAACCTTTCTGAAATTTGTGGCCAGGGGATGTTTTGACAGCGTTGGCGGAAGCAAGACATGTCTCCTTTTCATATCTTCAGAAAAGATAGTTTCGTCGACAGCAGTCACAGAAAAACCTTTTCTCTCTAAAGTTTGACAAAAATCATCTCCAAATATTCTACGATGATCCCAGTGTCCAAAATGCTCTAGTCTATCTTTAGGCGTAATTATGGTTGGGTCTTCATAAGTCACTAAAAGATTATCTTTTTGTGGCACCGTAAATATCCCCAATCCATTGGGTGTTAAAACTCTGTGTACTTCCTGGAGTGCCTTTTGATAATCCGGCACATGCTCGAGCACATCAAAAGCGATGACAATGTCATAGCTTTCATTCTTGATTTCCGGCATGTTTGATACGTCCACCTTGAAATCACAGTCCGGTCTAAAAAAATCGGCTGTAGCGTAATGAGCGGCTTTGTTTCGGATACCTGAGCCAACAATTTTTTCTGGAGCGAAGTGCAAGATATTTTTTCTATGGATTATTTTGTCGAACGACAAATTCTCAGTGTGATGAAGAGCGGCAAAAAATAGTCGTTGCCTTATGCCTGAACGGCATTTTGGACAGTTTATGTGGTTATGCCATGAGTCACTCAAAAAGCGGCGTCCCTCCCAATTGCAGATATTGCAACGAACCTTCTTCGGATATGACATCCAAGTTGACTGGACGATTGATCTTGTTTTAACCACAAAAGCTCGCGCAATATTTTTGATCATTTTTATCAAATGCATAAAGACTTACCTGTTCTTGGCAGCGGAACGCGCCAGGTCGATCTGATTCAAACGCCGCTTATGGAGTGATTGTTGAGGTCTTTTTCATAGTCTACATATAGTTCGGAGAACCCAGACGAAGTATATAAGTTTCGTGCAACGGTGTTGCGCGCGAGCACTGAGAGCCTAAGCCATCGTACGTTGTTTGCTTTAGCAAACGTCTCGGCGGCAGAGATTAAACTTCGCCCGATACCATGCCCGCGATACATTTTCCGTACGACCAGATCGGTGATCAGACCGTGTTCGAGATTGCCGTCGTCGATATCATCGCTTGTAAGCTTGCTCAGAAGCGTTACATAACCCGCGATTTCTCCGTTGTCATAGGCAACGAAGATTTTACCTAGGTACTCACAACAGTTCTGCTTCATTTCAGCAATATAGGCGTCAGCGATTTCTTCTCCGGGTGGCATTCGCGGGTCGATTCGTCGCTCGAATTCCTGTAGTTCAATCAGGCAAACACGAATATTGTTCCGATCTAGTTCGTCGTCGTAATCACGTATAAGCATATCGCGGACACCGAATAAATGATGTACACCTTTAGGTTGAACCAGGGCAAGATCACACATTCAGTTATAAGAACAAGTCTATCGATCACGAATTGATCTAAAAGCACGG
>JAQCEL010000040.1 GCA_027618655.1 Pseudomonadota bacterium
CGTCGAGTTCGAGCCGATTCTTGTGTGTATAAAACTGATCCCGCAAAATGCCGTCGATAGCCTCCCAATTAGGAAAATTTATGGCAATTGTGCGCGAATCGATACACGGACAGTGGTCTTCGCGCTGGGTTTTTATTCTCGCGGCGACGGGTTCCGCGGTCGGCCTCGGTAATATTTGGCGTTTCCCCTACATCACTGGTGAAAACGGTGGTGGCGCATTTGTGCTTATCTACTTTGTTTGTGTGATCGCAGTGGGATTGCCGATCATGATTGGCGAAACTGTGATTGGGCGAAGAGGGCGTCAAAGTCCTGTTAATTCATTGAAAGCGATCGCCGCGGATGAAGGTTTAAGTTCAAATTGGCAGTTACTCGGCTGGTTAGGTGTGCTCGCCGGTTTCCTGATTTTGTCGTTTTACTCGGTCGTCGCCGGCTGGTCGGTGGCGTATATATTTTCGGTTGGCGCGGGCACTTTCACCGATGCGACGAGCCAAGTGTCCGCAGATGAATTTAAAGCACTGACGGATTCGGCTCCACGACTGCTGTGGTGGCATTCGTTGTTTATGTTTATGACCGTGTTTGTTGTTGCGCGCGGCGTGCAGGGGGGGCTTGAACAGGCCGTGAGATGGCTGATGCCGGCTTTATTCTTACTGCTGTTTGGCATGGTCGGCTACACCATGAACGTCGGGGACTTCAATGCGGCGTTAAGCTATCTATTCCGTGCGGACTTTAGCCAAGTGACGGCCGACACCATCTTGCTCGCGTTGGGCCAAGCATTTTTCTCCCTCAGTTTAGGCATGGGATCGATCATTGTTTATGGATCGTATCTGCCCGCAAACACGTCCATTCCGCGCACCATTGGACTCGTCGCACTCTGCGATACCGGCGTCGCGGTGTTAGCAGGCCTCGCGATTTTTCCATTGGTATTCGGATTTGGTCTGGAACCAGGTAGCGGTCCCGGCTTAGTGTTCGTTACGTTAACTGTCGCGTTTGGTCAAATGCCTGGCGGACAGCTAGTGGGCGCATTGTTCTTCGTGTTGCTCGCTGTTGCTGGGTGGACTTCAGCGATCTCCATACTCGAGCCAATAGTCGCGTGGTTAGTCGAGGCACTGCGTTGGTCGAGGCATAAAGCGAGCGTGATTGCTGGCGGCGCGATTTGGGTTTTAGGCGTTGGCTCCGTCTTGTCATTCAATGAATGGGCCGATTTTCAACCGTTCGGCAAGAATTTTTTCGATTGGAGCGAATTCTTAAGTACTTCCGTTATGTTGCCGACAGGAGGCTTGTTAGTCGCTGTTTTTGTGGGCTGGCGCATGAGCCGTGCGAGCACGCTCACTGAACTCGGACTGAGCGACGGGGTCATTTATGGGGCGTGGCGATTTTTAGTAAGATTCGTCGCACCCCTTGGGGTATTCGTGGTGTTCCTGAACGCCTTAGGTCTGGTTTGAGTGAGTGGGGTTTAAAGTATGCCGGCGGTCCAGAGGAATGAGTTTATTCCGTTTAGCCCCAAGCAGATGTTTGATCTTGTTAACAATGTTGAAGCGTATCCAGAGTTTCTGCCGTGGTGTTCGAAGGCGCGAAAAGAACGAGTAACGGAGGACGGAATTGTGGCGACGTTAACCGTCGCAAAAGGTCCAATGCAACATTCATTCACGACGAAAAATACTAATCGCGAGTTCGAGCGAATTGAGATGGGCTTGATCGCGGGTCCGTTTAAAAGTCTTCACGGGGTGTGGAGATTCGACGAACAGCCGGGTGGGTGCAAGGTTTCTCTTGAATTAGATTTCGAATTTTCGAATCGGATATTAGCCGCCGCGTTGTCAAAAATATTCCAGATGCTTACGGGTTCGATGGTAGAAGCATTCCGGCAACGGGCGGCGAGTCTATACGGCTAGCGCGAAACCTTGTGACACGCATGTCTGCGAGAGAGACAGTACGGCGGTCGCGCTCAGACAGCTCTTTAAAATGCGCGCCACTGTAACGTCAGTGCGTTACTTCGCGGCGTCATCCGCGCTCGGGGCGAAACTTTAATTTGCGTGCGTTACTGTGGGGTGGAGATGACATTACAGCACTGGTCTACCGTGAACGAATGACGGTAAGTGAGCATGATGCCCAGTTCGTCGTCGACGTGATCTATGCGCGAGGCGATGTACAAGAAATGGTTGCAGTTGAACTGCCGAAAGGCGGAACGATCCGCGCCGCGATCGAGCGATCGCGACTCGCGGAGCGCTATCCCGAAATAGATCTTGCGGTGAATAAGGTCGGTGTTTTTGGAACACTTAAAAACTTAAACGATCTCGTGCAATCTGGTGACAGGGTAGAGATTTATCGCCCGCTCTTGGTTGATCCGAAACAGGCGCGGCGCGATAACGCAAGTGCCGCTAAAGCCGCGCGTAGCAAGCGTAAGTCGGGGCCTTAACCGCCCCCGTCAGGATCGGATAGATCGCGATATTTTCGTTCGTCGCGCTTGTCGTCTTCGTCCTTATCCTTGTCTTTCTGGTCTTGGTCGTCGGCGCCAATGCCGAGCGCATCGACAACCCGGGTAAAGAAGCCTTTCTTTTTCTTGCGGCGTGCGTTTTCTGGCACCGAGACGGCGCTTTTCGCCGCTTCCTCTTGATCTAATAGTTCGGCTTGGTCGTCGGACTCTTCATCCGCTGCCTCACCGTCTATGTCGGCGTTTGCGTTTTTACGCTTCTCGTCGTCGTTCTCGGTTACATCGTCTTCGGATTTGTGCTCGCCGCCGTCGCCACTGAAAGGCATAGAGTCTTTCAGCTTGGCGAAAATTCCCTTGTTGTAGTCGTCAGGTACTTTGACGGAGGTATCTTGGTGCAAGTCCACTTCTAATTTGCCCACGGCCGTCTTGATGTCGCCTTCAAGCGCAACGAGTTTTTCGTCTTCGTTGAATATTGCCGTGACCAGGTGCCGTTCGGTGTCGCCACCTCCTTCGTGGAAGGTGTAGAGATAATCCCAGCGATTCGCATGAAACGTGTCTTTGATGATGGGTGTTCCCATAACAAAGCGTACCTTTGATTTGTTCATCCCAAGGCGTAACTGCCCAACCATTTCTTGGGTAACGACATTGCCTTGCTGGATGTCAATTTTGTATACGAACGGTACACCTGGTGTCGGCAAGTACCGGCTGGTCGTTGAGCAGCCCGATAGTGCCGCAATAGACACACACAGTGCCATGAAAAGCTTCAGTAAATGCATGTAGATTCGAACTTTCTCTCGAATGAAGGTTGTGACAACGAAAATGATGCTAAAATTCCAGCGGGCTCCAGACGGCGGTGGATTATAGCCTAATGAAGGTGCGCTTGCCGCATCTTAACTGTCACGCAACTTGCTGAAAAAAATTGTTGAATTGAATACTAGCGATCTCAAGAAAGCGGGCCTCAAAGCCACGCTCCCACGCGTCCGGATCCTCGAAATTCTCGAGGCTAATCCTGAGCTCCACCTGAGCGCGGAAGACGTTTACAAGGCGTTGATCGACAGTGGCGAAGACGTTGGTCTGGCGACGATCTACCGGGTGCTGACCCAATTCGAGGCTGCTGGCATCGTGCAGCGTAACAATTTCGACGGTGGCCATGCAGTCTTCGAAATTTCTACCGACCATCATCATGACCACATGGTGTGTATCGATACAGGTGAGGTAATCGAGTTCGTCGATCCGGAAATTGAGATGCGTCAGCGTCAAGTTGTTGAGGAACTAGGCTATGAACTACAGGATCATAGCTTGGTGTTATACGTCAAAAAAAAACCCAGCTAAAACCCCAAGCCCTGTGGCTCAATGAGCGAGTAATTCGCGCGCATGATCACGCGCCTTGCTCGTTACCTTCTGTCCCCCAAGCATTCGTGCGATTTCTTCAACTCTTGCGTCATGTTCGAGGATCTCGACGGTCGTCTCCGTCACGCCGTGCGAGATCACCTTGCCAATAAAGTAGTGATGGCTGCCGGACGAGGCAACTTGCGGCAGGTGCGTGATACAAAGAATTTGGCGCCGTTCGGCAAGTTGTTGTAAGTATTTGCTAACAACGTCCGCTGTTGCGCCGCCGACACCAGTGTCCACTTCGTCGAATACCATGACCGGGATCCCGGAGTTCCCGGTAGACGCAACTTGGATCGCGAGACTAATGCGCGATAATTCACCACCGGACGCCACTTTGCGCAGCGGTTTGACTGGCTGGTCCGGATTTGCAGTGACTAGAAATTCTATCTCGTCATCGCCGTGTGCGCTTGGCGTGGCGGTGTGGCGGTCGATTTGTACGGTGAAATCGGCGTGCGGAATACCAAGTTCGCGCAAGCGGTGCGTAATTTCTCGAGCCATTTTTTTCGCGGCTTGAACGCGACTCGCATGTAATTTTTCGGCCTTTTCTCGGTAATCATCTAAGGCCACTTTAAGCGCCAGATTCGCTTGCTGAATTTGGTCTTCGCGGTTACATAAGTCGTCCAATTCGGTGCGTAATTCCGCTAATCGATTCGGCACTTCGTGAACTTTACAACGATGCTTTCGTGCAACGTCTTGGATTAACTGTAACTGTCGGTCAAGTTGCTCTAAGCGCTCGGGATCTGCGTCCATATTCGAACGTACGTGGGCGAATTCGCGTTCAGCCTCACTGAGATTAATGACTGCCTGATCAAGTAACTCGACGACCGCCTCAAGATTCTTATCGATCTCGCTCAGCTCGCGCAGTGCGTCACTCGCTTTTACGGCACGCGTGAGTGCGCTCGAGTCGTCATCGAATACCAACCAGTGCGCATTCTCGCAACCAGCAATCAATTTCGCAGAATGACCGATGCGGCGGTGTTCAGCCTCGAGCGTCGCTAGGCTGTCGGCGCTGATCCCGAGCTTTTCAATTTCTTCGGCTTGAAAGCGCAACAAATCGATGCGGCTTGGCACATCTTGCGAACCATTAGTTAACTCGTCGATCTGAACAGTGATGTCATGCCAATTCTTAAAAGATAGGCGAACGGCGCGCAGCGCATCGGCGCATTGGCCATATTCATCAAGTAAATCGCGTTGCACGGGACGTCGCAGTAGCGAGTGATGTGCGTGTTGGCTGTGGATGTCGACCAGTAAGTCGCCGATTTGTTTGAGCAACTGAACCGGAACGGGTGTGGCGTTACAGAAGGCGCGGGTCCGTCCATCTGCATTCATGACTCGGCGCAGAATGCATTGAGCCCCGCTTTCTAAGTGGTTGTCCGCGAGGAAATTTTGAAGCGCTTGATTGTCTTCTATGTCAAATGTTGCGCTCACTGACGCGCGCTCTGCGCTGTGCCGTACCATGGAGGAGTCCGCGCGATCGCCTAACGCAAGACCGAGCGCTTCGATGAGGATAGATTTACCGGCGCCGGTTTCACCGGTCAATATCGTCAGGCCAGCCTCAAATTCGATGTCTAACTGGCGCACCACGGCTAGATCCTGAATCGTGAGCGCTTTCAGCAAGGCCCGCGTCCCCAATGGAGCTTGGCGCGTAAGTTGGCGAAGTGATCGTGCCCCGTCGGGTGAATCAAGTGCACGGTTCGTTGGTGCCGCGTGATCCGAATATTGTCCGCGCCACGGATCTGCACCATGGCCTCGCCGTCGCAAGTCAATCTTGATTCGTCCGCGTATTCTGCGTCGATGACGATTTCTATCGTTGCCGTGTCTGCCAGTACGATAGGACGATTGGTGAGCGAATGAGGGCAAATAGGCACCAAGACCATGGCGTTAAGTTGCGGGTGCAAAATAGGCCCTCCGCCGGACAGAGAATAGGCCGTCGAACCGGTTGGGGTCGAGATGATCATGCCATCGGAACGTTGGGAAAATACGAAGCGCCCATCGACATAGGTATCAAACGCAATGAGACGCGCGCTGCTCCATTTTTGAATGACGACATCATTCAAACCGTCTGCGCTTTCGACGATGGTGCCGTCGCGAATAATCTCAGCGCGAAGTACCACCCTTTCTTCGGTGATGTAGTGGCCGTCCAGAATTCGGTTCAGCGAGGTCGGTACCTGATCAGGGGACAGATCGGTCAGAAACCCTAGCCGGCCGAGGTTGACTCCGAGCACGACCGCTTTGCTCGGAAACGCGAGCTTGGCAGCGCGAAGCAAGGTACCGTCACCGCCAATTGCTATCACGAGGTCTCGGTCGACGACTACATCTTGCTCGGCGACCACTCGGATCGTCGGGTCATTGGTAACTGAGGCGCAATTTTCGTCGATTGCGATATCACAGTTGCGCGCGGTCAACACCGCGATCGTAGCTGCCAGCGCTTGGCGCACTTCGGAATCCGCGTATTTCGCGATGATACCTACCCTTTCAAACATGCTGCTCGTAGCCCCTTGTTGACCCGCCACGTTAGCATTTAGCGAAATCGCGAAGCAATCGAATATTGCCGAAATTTATTCATATGATGCTTTGCAACCGTCGGGGTAGGGTGCTAGATTTCGTGGGCCTTTCCATTAAACGAGTAAAGCACAACCCGATGGTCGATTCGCGAAAAGAAATCGAGCTAAGTGCCCGTGCTCAATACTTGTTCAGGTGCCTAATTGACCGCTACATTGCTGACGGCGTACCGGTCGGATCGCGCACGCTAGCACGCGACGCCAAACTTGAACTATCGCCTGCGACTATCCGCAACGTAATGGCCGATTTGGAAGATTGCGGTCTGATCAGTTCGCCGCATACCTCTGCTGGTCGCGTGCCGACGGTTAAAGGCTATCGGATGTTCGTTGACTGCATGGTTACCTACAAGAATTTAGCTCCTACCGACATCATGAGACTTACCGGTGAGGTGCGATCGGAGGCCGATGTGCGGGTGTTAATGGAGAAGACCTCGTCCCTGTTATCCGACGTGACTAAGCTTGCGGGTCTTGTGATGATGCCAAAAACGGACTCCCAGGCTCTACGCCAAGTCGAATTCTTGCCATTGAGTGATAACCGAGTACTTGTCATCCTGGTACTCAACGATCACGAAGTCCAAAACCGGGTGATCCATACCGCGCGAACGTACACCCCGTCTGAACTGACCCAGGCTCAGAATTATCTCAATCGAGCGTTCGCTGGCAAAAACATTAGTGCGGTAAAGCAAGATTTGTTGCGCGACATGACCGCGACGCGTCACGAAATGAATTCCATGATGCAGGCCGTGGTCGAGATGACGCAAAAGGTTTTCGTGGAAAGCGAACCCGAAAAAGACTATGTGCTCGCCGGCCAAACAAATTTAATGGACGTCACCGAACTCTCAGACATGGAGAAATTGCGGAACCTCTTTGATGCGTTTACGCAAAAGCGTGACATCCTACAGTTACTCGATCAGGCCCTGAACGCCTCAGGGGTACAGATTTTCATCGGCGAGGAATCGGGTTACGAAGCGCTGGACGGATGCAGCATTGTCACCTCGACTTACGGCGGCGATGGTGAGACCTTGGGGGTCTTGGCCGTCATCGGACCAACCCGGATGGAATATGAGCGCGTTATACCGATCGTCGATTTGACTGCGAAAATGTTAAGCTCCGCCTTGAATTCAATGCAATAGACCCCATCTCGTTCCTCGCGGCGGGTTTTTAATACGGATTTGAACGAAAGCTGGTGCGCAGTAGCGCCCGTCGGACGGCGTTTATGCGCCAGCGTTATAGTATTTGAGAGGTATGAATTGTGGGTGAAAACGAGAATATTTCTTCTGACGCTGACGTTTCAGTAGAAACCGGGGACGAGCCGACGTCGATTGCGGAAACAGTGGACGAAAGCGTTGATTTGTCCGGGCTTGAAACCCTGCAAGCGGAACTCGAGGCAGCGCGCAGCGAAGTCGCTGCGGCTAACGACAAGGTGCTGCGGGCCCACGCAGAAGCGGATAATGTGCGCAAACGGGCGGAGCGTGACGTGATCGCCGCACATAAATTTGGCCTCGAGCGGTTTATTGGCGCACTCCTGCCCGTGAAAGACAGCATTGATTTAGGGTTTAACGCGTTGGATGTGACGACCGACGTCGAAGCTATCAAAGAGGGGATGGCCTTGACCGCAAAAATGCTCGATGACGCGCTCGAGAAGAGCGGTGTGGCGGCCATCGACCCGGTCGGCGAAGCGTTCAATCCGGATTTTCACCAGGCTGTGACAATGCAACCGTCATCGGAAGTGGCGCCAGGTACGGTACTGAGCTGCATGCAAAAAGGTTACGTGCTGAACGAGCGCTTGATTCGCCCAGCCATGGTAGTTGTGGCGAAAGCGCTCGAGCAATAGCCGAAATTAATGCTGATGGCCTTGAAAAGGCCAATTGCAAACCCTATTTAGACAATCAACTACATCATTGAACAAATGTGTTCGTGAATCAAAACGAATGTAAGAGAGGCGTGAGATGGGCAAAATAATTGGAATCGATCTAGGAACGACAAACTCATGTGTCGCCGTCCTTGAAGGTGGCAAACCGCGGGTCATCGAAAACTCAGAGGGCGCGCGGACAACGCCGTCAATTGTGGCATTTTCGAGCGACGGAGAAGTCTTAGTTGGGCAGTCAGCGAAACGTCAAGCGGTGACCAACCCGGCGAACACTTTGTTTGCGGTAAAGCGCCTAATCGGTCGACGATTCGATGACGACGTGGTCAAGCGAGACCGTGACATGGTGCCCTACAAGATTGTTGCAGCGGATAACGGTGACGCTTGGGTCGAAGCCAACGGCGAGAAGATGGCGCCCCCGGAAATTTCCGCGCGGGTCCTCATGAAGATGAAGAAGACCGCAGAAGATTATCTGGGTGAAGCGGTTACTGAGGCTGTGATTACGGTCCCGGCCTATTTCAACGATTCGCAACGTCAGGCTACGAAGGACGCGGGTCGGATCGCTGGATTGGATGTGAAGCGGATCATCAACGAGCCGACCGCAGCCGCGTTAGCCTACGGAATGGATAAACGTAGTGGAGACGCTAAGATCGCGGTGTACGATTTAGGCGGCGGCACGTTTGATGTGTCGATTATCGAAATCGCCGAGATAGACGGCGAGCACCAATTTGAAGTGCTCTCAACGAATGGTGACACCTTCCTTGGCGGTGAAGATTTCGATATGCGCCTCATTGAGTATTTGGCTGGAGAATTTAAGAAAGAACAAGGCATCGACTTACACACGGATCCGCTCGCGCTTCAGCGACTTAAAGAAGGGGCCGAGAAAGCAAAGATCGAGCTATCTTCAAGCCAGCAGACCGATGTCAATCTGCCCTACATTACGGCCGATGCGGCGGGACCAAAACATCTCAACGTAAAGATTTCTCGTTCCAAACTGGAATCGCTGGTTGAGGAATTGATTAACCGAACCGTAGAGCCGTGCCGTATCGCGCTCGCGGACGCTGGGTTGAAAGCATCTGAAATCGACGACGTCATCTTAGTTGGCGGCCAAACGCGCATGCCCAAGGTGCAAGAAGTGGTGCAAGCGTTCTTTGGTAAAGAACCACGTCGTGACGTGAATCCTGACGAAGCAGTTGCGGTAGGCGCGGCCATTCAGGCCGGCGTACTGGGTGGCGAGGTAAAAGATGTCTTGTTGCTCGATGTGACACCCCTATCCTTAGGCATTGAAACCTTGGGTGGCGTGATGACGAAACTCATCACCAAGAACACCACCATTCCGACGAAGGCGAATCAGGTATTCTCTACTGCCGACGATAATCAAACCGCAGTCACTGTGCATGTGTTGCAAGGTGAGCGTGAGAAAGCAACTGGGAATAAATCCTTAGGGCGATTCGACTTGGCAGATATTCCGCCGGCGCCGCGTGGCGTACCGCAAGTTGAAGTAACGTTTGATATCGATGCGAACGGCATCCTTAATGTGTCCGCCAAAGACAAAGCGACGGGCAAAGAGCAGTCCATCATCATCAAGGCATCCAGTGGTCTATCGGACGACGAGATCGATGCGATGGTGAAAGATGCGGAAGCGCATGCCGAAGAAGATAAGAAGTTCCAAGCGCTGGTTAACGCCCGAAACCAAGCAGACGGTCTGATCCATGCGACACAAAAATCGGTCGACGATCTCGCCGAGCAAGTCACAGAAGAAGAGCGAGGCAACATCAACTCCGCGATCGAGGCGTTGAAGAAAGCGCTTGAAGCAGATGACGTTGAAGATATTACGGCGAAAACAGCAGCGCTCGGCGAGCTCTCCGGTGCGCTGGCGCAAAAGGCTTACGAGAAAGCACAAGCCTCTAGTGAAGCCGGCAAGCCTGGCGGTGCGCAAGACGAGTCGTCAAATGCAGGTAATGACGACGTTGTGGACGCGGACTTCGAAGAAGTTAAGGAAGACGAAAAGTAAGTCTAATTCCTATACGACGTCCCTTTTATGAGCCCGAGTACGGATCTACCGTGCTCGGGCTGAGCTATTACTGACCGACTGAAAACCATAGATTATGGCGAAGCGCGACTATTACGAAGTTCTCGGGGTTAGCCGAGACGCTGACGATGCGGCGATAAAAAAATCCTATCGTCGCCTAGCAATGAAACATCATCCGGATCGCAACGAAGGCAACTTAGAATCTGAAGCAAATTTTAAAGAAGCTAAAGAAGCTTTCGAAATCTTAAGCGATCCGCGTAAGCGCTCCGCCTATGATCAATTTGGGCACGCCGGGGTTGACGCTTCAGCAGGCGGCGGCGCGGGCGCCGGGTTTGGTGATATCTTCGATACGGTCTTTGGCGATATTTTTGGTCAAGGGGGCGCCCGCGGCGGCGCTAATCGGGCTTATCGAGGCAGCGATTTACGTTACGACTTAGCGCTGTCGCTAGAAGATGCGGTGCGCGGGACGGAAGTAAAAATCCGCATACCAACGGTCATCGATTGCGAGTCCTGTAATGCCAGCGGATCGCGCAGTGGTGCGGCACCGAAATCCTGCACGACCTGTGGTGGCGCAGGTCAAGTGAGGATGCAACAAGGATTTTTCTCGGTTCAACAAACGTGCCCAAAATGTCGTGGGCAAGGCAGTGTCGTCACTGATCCTTGTGGTTCATGTAGTGGCACGGGTAAGGGGCGTGGCAGCAAAACTATTTCCGTCAAGGTTCCGCCTGGTGTGGACAATGGCGATCGGATCCGTCTTTCGGGCGAAGGTGAGGCAGGTCAACGGGGCGGTCCGCCGGGTGATTTGTACGTCAACGTGGTGGTTAACGAACACGCGATTTTTTCGCGCGAAGATAACAATCTTTACTGTGAAGTGCCGATCGGCTTCGTCACGGCTGCGATCGGCGGTGAATTAGAAGTACCGACACTCGAAGGTCGCGTGAATCTGAAGATCCCGCCGGAAACGCAAACCGGCAAAATGTTCCGGATGCGCGGCAAAGGTGTGCGACCAGTGCGCGGCGGCAGCGTCGGTGATCTATTGTGTCGGGTCGTTATTGAAACCCCAGTTAACTTGAATAAAGCACAGAAAGAAGCACTCCGAGAGTTTGGTGAAACCTTAGCCGAGGGCAGGAGCAACAGCCCTAAAGCGGATTCGTGGCTAAATGGTGTTAAAAAATTTTTCGAGGACATGAAATTTTCTTAGTTGCACCTTGAAGTAAGAATCGTTGCTCTGAAGAGCCAGAACGAGGAGAAAATATGTCCACCAAAACGAAAGTAGCGATTGCGGGTGCGGGCGGGCGCATGGGTCGGACGTTGGTGGAACTGATTAATGAACATCCGGAGATTGTTCTCTGCGATGGATTTGACCACCCTGATGCACCTATCGTCGGAACCGACATTGGTCTCGCTGCTGGTATCGGTAAACTTGGGATACCCATCAAATCGAACATTCACGCGCTTGATGCAAGCTACGACGTGCTCATCGATTTCACATTGCCAGAATCCACGATGAGTAACGTCGCGGCTTGTCGTGCGGCTGGCAAGCGGATGGTAATCGGGACGACGGGTATCGGTGCGGCACGGGCAACGATTGATGCTGCCGGGGAGGACATCCCGATCGTGTTTGCGCCAAATATGAGCGTCGGGGTCAACTTGTGCTTTAAATTGGCGGAACTGGCAGCTCGGGCGCTAGGTGATGATTTTGATGTTGAGATCATTGAAGCTCACCACCGCAACAAAGTCGATGCACCGTCAGGTACCGCGGTTAGGCTCGGCGAAATCATAGCCGACGCACTTAACCGCGATATCGACAGTTGTGCTGTGTATGGACGGGAAGGGCGCACCGGAGTGCGTGATCGAAAGACGATCGGCTTCGAAACAATTCGCGGTGGCGATATCGTTGGGGATCACACCGTATTGTTCGCGGGCGCTGGTGAACGTATCGAAATTACTCACAAAGCGTCGAGCCGCATGACGTTTGCGGGCGGCGCGCTTCGCGCAGCGAGTTGGTTGGTGGATCGTCCAAACGGGGTATACGATATGCAGGACGTGCTTAGCTTGCGTTAGCCGCGCCGCATGTCGACCAGAAACACAATAATTTACAGCTAGCTACAACTGTTTTGAACCAAGCGACGCTAACATCGGACTAAGTGAGAACGTGTAACGAATTCTTATGGTTTGTTGGCACTTGATACCGATTTAACCCGGAAGTGGACTTGATAACGTAATGAAGCAAGCCGCCCAGCCCTTGACCGCCAAACAAGCCGACGCGAAGGCCGCAGCCGAGCGTTCGGAAGTATTGCGTCTTGCGGCAGTGGCGAAGCATGACCGTGGCGCGTTCGACGAGCTGTATCGCGATTATTACCCACGACTAATGGATTTCTTGGCACGGCTTGTGGCCCACAATGGCCTATCGGAAGAAGTCGTCAATGACACGCTGTATGTCGTGTGGACCAAGGCTGGAACGTTTGCTGGCCGGTCGCGGGTTTCGACCTGGATTTTCGGGATCGCTTACAAACAAGCGATAAAGCGTCTGGAGAAAGAGGGACGCATGCGTCTTGACAAGCTGCCGGAGGACTGGGAGAGCTCGTCCGAGACGGCCAGCACAGACAGCGATATATCAAAGCTCCAGGCAGAAGAAGCCCTGGACAAGGCATTGCAACGATTGAGTCCGAGTCATCGCAGCGTCATCGAGATGACTTACCATTTCGGTTATTCGAATTCTGAAATTTCGGAGATTGTCGGGTGTCCGGTTAACACGGTAAAAACGCGAATGTTTCACGCACGCGCACAACTCCGGCGAATTTTAGAAACCCTCGCGCGCCGCGAGGCATAGCCATTATGCGCAACGACGTTAGTAACGAATTATCCGCGTTCGAGACCGAACATGATCGAGTGTGGTCCAATCTGCCATGGTTTGTGAACGAAACCTTAGAAGCGGACGAATTCGTCGAGGCCAAAACACATCTGGCAACTTGCCTAGTCTGCCGGCGCGAAGTCGCAAGCTTAGAGGTATTGAGGCGCGCTTTATCGACGCGAACTTTGGACCCGAAATGCGAGACTGCGTTAGATCGGCTACATGCCCGTCTGGATGAAAGTAGTAAACGAGCACGGACGTTTCCATGGGCGGCCGCGGCCGTGCTCGTTATCATGACCGGACTCGCCGGCATCATTAATTTGAATTCTGGATTAATTACCAATTTGGGTGCCGATAACGCCTATATCACGTTGGGCGCGCGTACAACTGAAATGGACGAAACGGGAACATACGCTGCGCGAATTGTTTTCGAACGCGACGTCACGGAATTGCAGCTACGACGACTACTATTATCGTCCCAAGTAGAGTTGATCGATGGGCCGACGCCACGTGGCGCGTACACGATAGCGATGCCGGCGGTAAAGAACGTCGAAGACCTCCAAACGGCGGTGGCCAGGCTACGCGACTCAAAACAAGTGTTGTTCGTCGAACCGATTGTCGGCATTGGCGGAAAATACTAATCGCCCAAGGGGCGGGCTCTCGTTAGCCGCAAATGGCTAAATTTATCCTCGCCATCATTGCGTTAGCCGTAATAATCCTCTCTACACGTATTCAACCTGAGACGACCGGGCTCCGGGCGTCGGCTGGGTACAATCCACCTAGTTCTGAGGTTCAAATACTTGCGGTCCTCTCACCAGGAGCTCCGGGTGAAACCGCTCATATCGCCGAACGGCTCGCGCAAAAATACGAATTGCGCGTCCTCGATCGCTGGCGCCTCGATTCGTTAGCGCGCGATTGCGTGGTGTTTGAAGCGAAATCCTCCATCGACGTTGAGGCCAAATTATCACGATTCAAAGTCGAATCTGTCATTGAAAGCGTCCAGACCGTGCAGCTCTTCTCGGTCGCAGGTAAAGCGGACGAATTGAAGTCAGATCCTTATGCGGATTTACAGCATTCATTGATCAACGCCCGTATTGATGAAGCTCACGCCTTGAGTACCGGAATGGACGTTAAGGTCGCCATTATCGATACCGGACTTGATCGGAGCAACGTTGACCTGCGCAACCGGATCTCGGCCACATTAAATTTTGTGGACGCCGATCAAACGATCGAGATCGTGGAATTTCACGCGACCGCAGTGGCTGGCATCATTGGTGCTGCTGCGAATAATGGACGCGGTATTGTCGGGATCGCGCCTAATTCTACGCTGTATTCATTACGCGCTTGCTGGGAATCCAATCCGGGTACCAGTCGAGGGCAATGTAGTAGCTTTGCGTTAGCACGCGCGCTGGATTGGGCGATTTCAAACGATATGAAAGTCGTGAATATGAGTCTTCAAGGCGAATACGACCTGCTCGTCTCGCGTCTTATTGCTCGCGCCGTTGAGGAGGGGGTCGTCGTGGTCGCGGCAACTGATATTGATGCAGGGCAGTTCTCGTTCCCAGCGTCTATGAACGAAGTGATCGCAGTAACTTCGAGTGACAGAAAAAGAGCTGTCGATTTCACCCGCAGCGCGGGCAAAGTATTTATCGCGCCGGGTGAAGAAATCTTGACAACGATGCCGGATAACACCTTTGATTTTGTTTCCGGATCGTCGTTTGCGAGCGCCCATATTGCGGGCATCGTCGCGCTCCTTGCAGAACATGTGCCGACTATCGACGCCCACACCGTGCGGGCCGTGCTGCGCAGTAGCACGCGTATTGCAAACTGGACCATATCGATTGACGCGTGCGAAGCATTGGCGACCGTGACCGGTGCTGAGGACTGCCGCTCGTTACCGTAAGGCTACAGTCGCCCAGGTTGCGGCTAAGGTAGTCGCTATACACAACCCTAAATCATTGTTATCGTTCGGATAGGAGCCTCGCCGCCAATAAAAAACTACATGAGCCCGCAGTTTGGCGAGAACTTACAACCGAGATCTCAATGATTTTCGACTGCGATTATGAATAAATTACGTGCGGCGGTTATCGGAGTCGGATACCTCGGCAATTTCCACGTTCAAAAATACTTGGCGCTAGCAGACGCTGAACTCGTTGCGGTCGTTGAAACGAATGATGACCACCGGGCCGAGATCCGTGATCGGTACGGGGTCCCGGCTTACCGTGATTACCGCGATATTACTCATCTCGTGGATTTAGTCTCAATTGTCGTCCCACCCGATCGGCATTTCGAAGTTGCTCACGCGTTCCTTGAAGCGGGTGTCCATGTGTTAGTCGAAAAGCCGGTTACCGAGACCGTCGCGCAAGCGGAGTCACTGATTAAATTGGCCGCTGCAAAACAGTGCTTATTTCAGGTTGGCCATCTGGAGCGATTTAATCCTGTAGTGATCGCGTTGCGTGAGAAGGTAATCAGCCCGCGCTCGATAGACGCGCAACGATTTTCTGCATACAAGGCGCGCGGTACGGAAGTTGACGTCGTTCTAGATTTGATGATTCATGACATCGACATCGTGCTAAGTCTTGTCGATTCCGAGCTGATCAACATTTCGTCGTCAGGCCGGGCGGTCGTCACCAGCGATATCGATATTGCTCATGCGCGTCTCGAGTTTGCCGACGGTTGCGTTGCTAAGCTTGCCGCGAGTCGGGTAAGCCAAGACCAAGTGCGAGCTATGACGATCCGCCAAGCGCACTCGTACATTTCGGTCGATTATATCCATCACACGCTTTTGATCGGAGAGATCGACGAGCGAGGCCACACTGATGAACATAAAGAGATCTCCTTCGAGACTCACAAACTGAACGGAAATGACGTGCTGATGGATGAGATTAAGTCCTTCGTCGCGGCTGTGCGCGACGGTTTGTTACCCGAAGTGACTGGCGAGGACGGTAAGCGAGCGCTTGAAGTCGCAGTCGAGATATCCAGAAACATCAATGAACGAAATGGTTCGGCGAATTCTCGCTCTAGTGAATTGAGTCGGGCACCGCATTGAAGGCGATTTTTTCCAGTCCCAATTTGGCGCGAAATTGAGCGCGTAAACATCGCCGCGTGGCCTTTCGTGGACTGCAGCGCTCAAGTACAATTACGCCGACTTCGTTAACGGGAGCGAAATTGTTTTCGTCCCGTCCCTTAAACTAGGCAATAAGAACTGTGTCTGAACCTGCGATTTTGGCCTTAGCTGACGGCAGCGTCTTCTTCGGTCGCTCCATCGGTGCGCCTGGCTCTGCAGTCGGTGAAGTGGTTTTTAATACCGCGATGACAGGCTACCAAGAGATCTTGACTGATCCGTCGTATTCTCGGCAACTGGTTACACTAACCTATCCACACATCGGCAATGTAGGGACAAATCCTCAAGATTGTGAGTCAGAGCGCGTCTATGCGGATGGGCTCATAATTCGCGATGCATCGATCGCGACAAGCAATTATCGCGCAAGCAACAGTCTTGGCGATTTTTTGAAGAGCAATAAAGTCGTCGCGATTTCCGATATTGATACTCGCCGGCTCACCCGCTTACTGCGCAGTCAAGGCGCACAAAACGGATGCATCATGGCTGGTGAGAATATTGATCCCGAACAGGCGACGGCAAAGGCGCGGGCTTTTGCCGGGTTGATGGGCGCGGACTTAGCCAAAGAAGTCAGTGTCAAAAAACCGTATTCGTGGAACGAAGGCACGTGGACCTTAGACGCTAATGGCTATTCGCAATTAGCTGGACCAGCACGCCGTCGGGTTGTGACTTATGATTTCGGTGTTAAACGGAACATTCTCCGCTTGTTAGCGGATCGCGATTGTGAGCTCGAAATTGTTCCCGCGCAGACCCGAGCGGCCGACGTGTTGGCGCGCAATCCTGATGGCGTATTTTTATCGAATGGGCCAGGTGATCCGCAACCATGCGATTATGCGATCACGGCTATAAGGGAAATTCTTGCGGCGAAAATCCCGATCTTTGGTATCTGCTTAGGTCATCAACTATTAGCGCTCGCGTGCGGTGCCGAGACGCAGAAAATGAAGTTCGGGCATCACGGCGCGAATCACCCAGTGCAAGATATCAAGTCAGGAAAAGTGTTCATTACCAGTCAAAACCATGGATTCGCTGTTGACGAAAAAAGTTTGCCAGAATCCGTTCGCGCAACCCATCGCTCGTTATTTGACGGCTCTTTGCAAGGTATCGAATATTTGGATTCGCCTGCATTCGGATTTCAGGGACATCCGGAAGCGAGTCCGGGACCTCACGACATGAGTGAGCTATTCGACCAATTCATATCCGCAATTGATGCTTATCGCGCGTAAATGCCAAAACGTAATGACATAAGTTCTATCCTGATTCTCGGCGCTGGACCTATCGTCATCGGACAGGCCTGCGAATTCGATTATTCCGGAACACAAGCATGCAAGGCGCTGCGTGAAGAAGGCTATCGAATAATTTTGGTGAATTCGAATCCGGCCACGATCATGACGGATCCGGAGATCGCGGATGCGACGTACATCGAGCCCGTCCGTTGGCAGACTGTCGCCGCCATTATTGAGAAGGAACGTCCGGATGCGGTCTTGCCGACCATGGGCGGACAGACGGCGCTCAATTGTGCGCTCGATCTTGCTCGACACGGCGTTCTGGAAAAGTTCGGGGTCGAACTGATCGGGGCGAGCGTCGAAGCAATCGACAAAGCAGAAGATAGACAGAAGTTCCGCACCGCGATGACCAAGATTGGACTCAAGACACCTGAGTCTTATATCGCTCATACAATGACGGAGGCTGAAGCGGCACAGAAGATAATCGGTTTTCCGATCGTCATTCGTCCGTCATTTACGATGGGTGGCAGTGGTGGTGGTATAGCGTTTAACCGTTCTGACTTTAACGAAATCTGCCAGCGTGGTCTCGATGCATCACCGACTAGCGAAATTTTGCTCGAGCGCTCGGTGTTGGGCTGGAAAGAGTTTGAAATGGAGGTCGTGCGCGATCGAAAAGACAACTGCATCATCGTGTGTGCGATCGAAAATCTGGACCCCATGGGCGTCCATACTGGCGACTCGATTACTGTTGCGCCCGCGCAAACCTTAACGGACAAGGAATACCAAGTCATGCGTAACGCGTCGATTGCGGTATTGCGTGAAATTGGTGTCGATACAGGGGGATCAAACGTTCAGTTCGCGGTGAATCCCGACGACGGTAGCTTAATTGTCATTGAGATGAACCCGAGAGTCTCGCGATCCTCAGCGCTCGCGTCGAAAGCAACAGGTTTTCCAATCGCTAAGGTGGCGGCCAAATTGGCTGTTGGGTATACCTTGGATGAACTGGTCAATGAAATTACCGGCGGCGCGACACCAGCATCGTTCGAACCAAGCATCGACTATGTCGTTACAAAAATTCCTCGTTTTACATTCGAGAAGTTTCCGCAGGCTAACGATCGATTAACGACGCAAATGAAGTCGGTCGGTGAAGTGATGGCCATCGGGCGGACTTTTCAAGAGTCTTTTCAAAAGGCGCTACGCGGTTTAGAGACGGGTAAGCACGGTCTAGACGATATCGACATACCGAACGACGCAGTATTGCGACGCGAATTAAGCGTCGCGGGTGCAGAGAGGATCTGGTATGTCGCACAGGCGTTCCGCCAAGGGCTGACGTTTGATGACATCCAATCGCAGACAAAAATAGATCCCTGGTTTCTCGCCCAAATTGAGGATCTCATCGATGTGGAACGGCAACTTATTGATGCCGGAGCAGACGCCCTGAGCGCGGATTATTTGCGATCCTTAAAGCGCAAAGGATTTTCCGACGCGCGAATTGCCGATCTTGTAGAAGTTTCAGAAAGTTCTGTGCGGGAATTACGGTATGAGCATGGCGTCCGTCCAGTCTATAAACGAGTAGATTCTTGTGCTGCGGAATTCGATTCGGCGACCGCTTACATGTACTCGACGTATGAGGAAGAATGCGAAGCAAATCCAACGTCGCGCGAGAAAATTATTGTCCTCGGTGGTGGACCAAACCGTATTGGCCAGGGAATAGAATTCGATTATTGCTGCGTTCACGCGTCCATGGCCATGCGCGAAGCCGGCTATGAATCGATCATGATCAACTGCAACCCGGAAACGGTATCTACTGATTACGATACTTCAGATCGACTCTATTTCGAGCCCTTAACGCTCGAAGACGTGCTCGAAATTGTTCATCTTGAAAAGCCTATCGGGGTAATCGTTCAGTTCGGTGGCCAAACGCCGCTGAAACTCGCGCGCGATTTGGAAAAAGCCGGCGTGCCAATCATTGGAACAACCCCTGACTCGATCGATCTGGCGGAAGACCGGGAACGATTTCAGCAATTTCTGCAGAGCATCGGACTACGTCAACCGCCAAACCGTACGGTCCGCTCAGTAGAGCAAGCAAGCGCTGCGGCGGCTGAAATCGGATATCCCTTGGTCGTCCGTCCTTCCTACGTGCTCGGCGGACGGGCCATGGAAATTGTCTATAGTGACGCAGCGCTCGACCGCTACATGCGTGAAGCGGTAGCCGTATCAAATGAATCGCCGGTTTTGTTAGATCGGTTTTTAGAAAGCGCGATTGAGGTAGATGTGGATGCGGTCTCGGACGGCCTCGAAGTAATAATTGGCGGTGTGATGGAACACATCGAACAAGCTGGCGTTCATTCCGGCGATTCTGCCTGTGCGCTTCCGCCGCACACCTTGTCCGCGGCGATTCAGGACCGCTTGCGTGAGCAAGTCGTCGATATGGCTCGCGGACTAAAAGTGGTCGGTCTAATGAATACGCAATTTGCAATTCAAGGCGATGACATTTTCGTTATAGAAGTCAATCCTCGCGCGTCGCGGACGGTTCCCTTTGTCTCGAAAGCAATTGGTATCCCGCTCGCGAAGATCGCCGCGCGTTGCATGATCGGAGACAAGCTCGCGGACCTAGGTTTGCGCAAAGAACGAGTACCGAGTTACCACTGTGTGAAGGAAGCAGTGTTCCCGTTTGTGAAGTTCCCCGGGGTGGATACCCTGCTTGGTCCGGAAATGAAATCAACCGGTGAAGTGATGGGTATTGGAGCGACATTTGGCGAAGCGTTCGGCAAATCTCAGGAGGCGGCGAGCATGCCGTTACCGACCGAGGGCGTCGCTTTCATTAGCGTGCGAGACCCCGACAAAGCCGCGATGGTGCCGTTGGCGCGCGAGCTAATTGCGAGTGGCTTCGAAGTCGTCGCAACGCGTGGCACGGCAGCGGTGATTACTGCCGCTGGGATTGACTGCCGAGCAGTGAACAAATTCCAGCAAGGGCAGCCGCACATTGTTGATATGATCAAAAATGACGAAATTAGTTTGATCGTAAATACCACCGAGGACGAACAAGCCATTGCGGATTCATTTGAAATACGTCGCCAGGCATTGCAACATCGTGTCGCTTATACGACAACTGTTGCCGGCGCGACAGCCGCAGTGATGGCCATCTCGCGGACCGGTGAGGGCACGGTCCGCCGTTTACAAGATCTCCATAAGGAGTATGCCGATGAATAAATCACCGATGACCTTAAAAGGTGCAGAGCGACTACGCGAAGAATTGCATCGATTAAAGACGATTGATCGCCCACGGATCACCGCAGCAATTGCTGAGGCCCGCGCCCACGGCGATCTGAAAGAAAACGCGGAATATCACGCCGCACGTGAGCAGCAAAGTTTCGCCGAAGGTCGGATCTTGGATATCGATGGCAAGTTGTCGAACGCGGAAATCATCGACGTGACTAAGATTGATGCGGGTGGAAAGGTTATTTTCGGAGCGACGGTTGCCTTGTTGAACCTCGCGAACGACCAGGAAGTGACTTACAAAATCGTTGGCGAGGACGAAGCGGATATCAAAGTGGGAATGGTCTCCGTTGGCTCACCGGTCGCGCGAGCATTAATCGGCAAATGTGCTGGCGATGAGGTTAGTGTGCAAGCCCCTGGCGGTGAAATTGAATACGAAATCCTCGATGTTCAGTACATATGAAGTCCAATCGTCGCGGTAATGTCCACGCGGCGATCGTCCACGAAAAACTGGCTGCGTCAGCAGGCAACAGATCCCTACGTCAAACAACGTGATCAAGCGGGATACCGATCCCGAGCTGCATTCAAACTTAAAGAAATCCTCGCCCGAGACCGATTAATTGCCAAAGGTGGGGCCGTACTTGACTTGGGCGCAAGCCCTGGCGGTTGGACTCAAGTCGCCGTATCTGCTGTTGGACCAAAAGGTAAAGTCGTTGCGGTCGACATTTTGCCGATGGAACCAATTGCTGGTGCTGAGTTCATAGAAGGCGATTGCCGAGAAGCAGAAACACTCCACAAAATCACAACACACTTCGGCGCCGTCCCCATCGGCCTTGTAATATCGGATATAGCCCCCAACATTACAGGCATACGAGATGTCGACGAGGCAAACTTTCTTGAGCTGGCTGAATTTGTTCGCGACATTTCGATCCAGTTGTTAGTTCCGGGCGGTGCATTAGTGATTAAGCTATTTCAGTTCCCTGGAACGGACGAGTACATAGGCGGCCTAAAGAAAATATTTACATCAATTGCGCGACGAAAACCCGCGTCATCACGTCAAGGGTCTCGAGAAGTCTATGTCGTGGCAAAGGGTTTTAAGATATAGTCAATTGATAATATGAGCATTTTCGATAACACGATGAAGCGGAGCAAGTGAACGATATGGCGCGAAATATGGTCCTGTGGGTAGTAATTGCCCTTGTCTTAATGCTTGTTTTTCAAAATTTCACTCCCAAGCATGCGACGTCTCAAGAACTTGAGTACTCCGATTTCGTTAAAGAGGTGAAATCCGGACGAGTCGCTAAAGTGGTGCTCGATGGGCCAACCATCGAGGTAGAAACCTTAGACGGTGCCAGACTGTATTCCTACAGTCCCGAGTCTAACAACAGCGCAATGATTGGTATGTTGCTCGAGAACAACGTACGAATCGAAGCCCAGCCGCCGGATCGCCAGGGCCTGTTGATGCAAATCTTTATTTCCTGGTTCCCGTTCCTATTACTCATTGGCATCTGGATCTATCTAATGCGCCAGATGCAAGGCGGCGGTAATGGCCGTGGTGCGTTGTCGTTTGGTAAAAGCCGTGCGCGAATGCTTGGTGAAGATCAAATCCGCGTGACATTCAACGACGTCGCTGGCGTTGAAGAGGCGAAGGAAGAAGTCAAAGAACTGGTCGATTTCTTAAGCGATCCGGGCAAATTCCAAAAGCTCGGCGGTAAGATCCCGCGCGGGGTGTTGATGGTAGGTTCGCCTGGTACCGGCAAAACCTTGCTCGCGCGTGCGATCGCGGGTGAAGCGAAAGTTCCATTCTTCACCATTTCGGGCTCCGATTTCGTCGAAATGTTCGTTGGCGTTGGCGCTTCACGGGTTCGAGACATGTTTGAGCAAGCGAAAAAGCACGCGCCGTGCATTATTTTCATTGACGAAATTGACGCAGTAGGCCGCCATCGCGGTGCCGGTGTGGGTGGCGGTCACGACGAACGCGAGCAGACCTTAAATCAGTTGCTCGTCGAAATGGATGGGTTCGATGGCAATGAAGGCGTCATCGTTATCGCGGCCACTAATAGGCCGGACGTACTCGATCCGGCGCTTCTTCGACCAGGACGCTTCGACCGCCAGGTCGTTGTGCCATTGCCCGATATTCGCGGGCGCGAACAAATCTTGAAAGTGCACATGCGTAAAGTGCCAATTGGTGACAATGTAAAACCAAGCCTGTTAGCGCGCGGTACGCCTGGGTTTTCCGGCGCTGATCTTGCGAACTTGGTGAATGAGGCAGCGTTGTTCGCAGCGCGTGGCAACAAGCGCATGGTCGACATGGAAGAGTTCGAGAAAGCCAAAGACAAAATCATGATGGGGACAGAACGACGCTCCATGGTGATGAGTGAAAGCGAGAAAAAGCTCACGGCCTATCACGAGGCTGGTCACGCGATTGTTGGTCGTATAGTCCCGTCCCACGATCCGGTCTATAAAGTGTCGATTATTCCGCGCGGTCGCGCCTTAGGCGTTACCATGTTTCTTCCCGAAGAAGACCGATTGAGTTACAGCCGCGAACGGCTCGAGAGCCAAGTATCGAGTTTATTCGGCGGACGCATCGCCGAAGAACTCATTTTTGGCCAAGATTCAGTAACCACCGGTGCATCGAACGATATTGAGCGGGCAACGGAAATTGCGCGCAATATGGTCACGAAATGGGGTTTGTCCGCAAAGCTTGGGCCGATGAGTTATAGCGAGGACGAAGGTGAAGTTTTTCTCGGGCACTCGGTCACGCAACACAAGTCCGTCTCCGATGAAACCGCCCACACAATTGACGAGGAAGTTCGACTAATTGTGACGCGTAACTACGATCGCGCTAAATCGATTCTTGAGAACGATATCGAAAAATTACACAACATGGCGGCTGCGTTAATTAAGTTTGAAACGATCGATAGCCACCAAATCGACGATATCATGGCAGGTCGGCCAGCACGCGAGCCCAGTGACTGGCAAGACGACGACAGCGGCGGGCCACCATTGCCAGCAGCAGATCACGCCGATGACACAAAATCAGACGGTGCGATCGGTGGACCCGCAAGCTCGCACTGATTTGCAAAAAATAAGTCGGTCAGATCTCGATTAGTTAAATTATTCGTAAATATATGTGAACAGTGGGCTTACGTCCCAGTATTTACCATGTAGATGTACTAGTTTTCGGGTTCGACCATTGGATGAATTTTGAGAGCCGCTATGTCACAGTCGACGCGTAAATATTTCGGTACTGATGGAATCCGCGGAACCGTAGGTCAGGCGCCCATTACGCCAGATTTTGTGATGAAACTGGGATGGGCAGCCGGTAGAATTTTTACCCGAGGCGCGTCTGCGCGCCGTAAAGTCCTGATCGGAAAAGATACACGCGTTTCAGGCTACATGTTCGAATCTGCACTCGAGGCCGGACTTGCTGCGGCTGGTGTCGATAGTCATCTTCTCGGCCCGATGCCAACCCCTGGCATTGCTTATTTGACCCGTACATTTAACGCCAATGCTGGGATCGTGATCAGTGCATCGCATAACGGCTTCGAAGACAACGGAATAAAATTCTTCTGCGGTAAAGGCTCTAAACTTCCCGATGAAGTCGAGCTCGAAATCGAGAAAGAACTTGAAATGCCGATGCAGTCGGTCACGTCACGCGAACTCGGCAAGGCGCATCGGGTAACTGACGCTGCTGGTCGCTATATCGAATTTTGCAAAAGTACCTTTTCAAGCGATCTTAATCTCCGCGGCTTAAAGATCGTGGTTGATTGCGCGCATGGTGCGACCTATCACATCGCGCCTGCTGTCATGGCCGAACTCGGCGCCGACGTGGTTCCCCTCGGCAATCATCCAGACGGTTTCAATATTAACGAAGGATTCGGTGCGACCGCGCCAGAGGCGCTGCAGCGCGCGGTTCTCGCCGAAGGCGCTGATCTTGGAATTGCGCTAGACGGTGACGGTGATCGGTTGATCATGGTCGACGGTGACGGAGTTGTTGTCGATGGAGATGAAATAACTTTCATCATTGCGCGTCAGCGCTATCAACGCGGTTTGATGCGTGGCGCCGTCGTCGGTACCCATATGAGTAATCTTGGGTTTGAGCGGGCAGTACAGACCTTGGGTTTGGAATTTAAGCGAGTCAACGTTGGAGATCGTTACATCCTGCAGATGTTGCAGGCGAATAATTGGGTGCTCGGTGGCGAGACGTCGGGCCACATTATTTGTCTTGACCTCACATCGACTGGCGACGGAATTATTTCAGCTTTACAAGTTCTCGAGGCGGTCGTTCGGAGCGGGAACACGCTGAGTGTTCTTAAATCCGGAATGAGTAAATTTCCTCAACGGCTGATCAATGTCCGCATGGCTGAACGTCAAGATGTGACTAGTATTAGTGAGATCAGGGAGGCTGTTACCGCAGCTGAGCATTGCCTTGGCAACACGGGTCGGGTGTTATTGCGCCCATCGGGGACTGAGCCACTTATCCGGGTAATGGTCGAAGGTCAGGATCGCGCGCTGGTTGATGAACTCGCTGAATCATTAGCTGCGACTGTGCAGGAGGCCGTGAATCCCACGCTAAGGATTTGTCACAAAATAACTTGACTCATTGAACAATGAAGATCAGGCTCTGTTGTATGAAAACAG
>JAQCEL010000041.1 GCA_027618655.1 Pseudomonadota bacterium
GTCGTATATCAGCACGACACGGGGTATTGATCTATGTGTTTTTCAGTACACTTCGGGAACGACCCGTGAACTACCCGAGGCAGTAAAGCATACCCAGCGTTCCGTCGTCACACTCATGATCGCGGCATTGTATGGCAGTGGGTTGCGGCCGCAGGATCGATTTTTCTGCCCGTCTTCACCTGCCTGGGGACACGGCTTATGGCATGGAACGATCGCGCCGATGGCGCTCGGCATCCATATCGGCGCGTATGCCGGAAAGTTCGACCCGATCCGCATTCTAGAAGCCCTCGAAGAACTCGAAATCGATAATTTTGCGGCCGCCGCCACTGTTTATAGAATGATCCGTAATAGCGGCGCCACCGAGCGATTCTCGATCAACTTGAAGAAGTGCACGTTCACGGGCGAACCGCTCGATTCGAATACTTTTGACTGGGTATCGAATACGTTTGGAATCGCTCCGGCGAGTATGTACGGGACAACGGAAGTGGGGGTGATCATGGTGGATTATCCTGGCATGACGGGACACGCAACGCGGCGCGGGGCCTTAGGAAAACCGGCGCCAGGGAACGAAGTCGCGATTCTCACCAGTAACGGATCTATCGCTGCCGTAAACGAAATCGGTGAGATTGCCGTAAAGCGTTCAGGTGAATGGTTTCGCGTAAAGGATTTCGGATACTACGACGAGGACGGTTATTATTTCCACGCAGGTCGTGCTGACGATGTGATCATTTCTGCTGGTTGGACGATGAGTGCCGTAGAAATAGAAAATACGCTGCTCAAACATCCGGCCGTCGCAGAAGCCGCCGTGATTGGTGTGCCGGATCCGGTTCGTGGACAGATTGCGCGCGTGTATTTGGTTTTGCGCGAAGGGATTAAGACAAACGCGGACGAAATTCAGAGTTACGTGAAACAACAATTATCGCGGCACGAATATCCCCGCGAAGTGGAATTCATCGACAGCATGCCTAAAACTCCAGCCGGCAAAGTAAATCGTAAGGTTTTGCGCGACCTCGCAAAATCAACGAGCAAATAAACCGGACTTACCAAATCGTTAAACATAAGTAGTAATCATTATGAGCAAAGAATTAAACCGCGAATTTGTCGGGATTACCGACGCGTCACTGGACGATTTACGTAAACGGATCGGCGTAAAAATAGGTCGCACGCTGGAGCCCTGGTGTTACGAAGCGACGCGCGACAATATTCGTCACTATGCGCACGGGATCGGTGATGACAATCCGTTGTGGTGCGATCCCGACTACGCGGCAAAAACGGCCTATCGCGGCATCATTGCACCACCGTCTTTCATCTTTGCATGCAGTCGCATCATTAGTGGCTATGTTGGTGGGATGCCAGGCATTCACGCGATGTTCGCGGGATGCGACTTTACGTGGATGAAACCGATACGCCGCAACACGGAAATTTCAACGGAGGCGTATCTGAAAGATCTCGTCGAGCACGAGACGCGTTTTGCGGGTCGTTCCGTGCAACAGATATATCACGTCGATTTCTTTGATGAGACAGGTGACCAACTTGCGAGTACCGATTCGTGGTGTTTTCGAACGGACCGCGATATCGCTCGGGAAAGTGGATCAAAGTACGATTCGCTGAAAGATAAACCATTGCGGGTCTACACTGATGAAGAACTTGCGGCGCATAGCGAAATTTATGCAGCCGAACGCGTTCGCGGTGCAACTCCGCGATTTTACGAAGATATTGAGATCGGCGAAAAGCTACCAACTTTGGCTAAAGGGCCCATGACCGTCACCGGGTTTATCTGCTATGCACAAGGTTGGGGCGGTTTATATATCCGTGCCAACAAGTTGGCTTGGCAGATGCAATCACAACATCCCGCAACGGGGATAAAAAATCGATTCGGAATTCCTGATTGCCCAGAGCGCGTCCATTGGGAAGAAGAGTTCGCGCACAAAGTTGGCGCGCCGGGTGCTTACGATTATGGTCCGGAAAGATGCTCTTGGTTATCCCACGCAATCACAAACTGGATTGGCGACGACGCCATGCTCGTCAATTTGTATAGCGAAATTCGGCGTCATAACCCTGCCGGAGATTTACTCTCTATTAACGGGAAAGTGGTCGCAAAACGCGAGGAAGCGGGACGTAAGCTTGTCGACTTTGAACTTGAAGCGCACAACCAAGATGGAGAATTGTCAATCCGTGGTACGGCCACTGCATCCATGCCGACCCGAGGGTAATGTTGAACGCGAGCGCACGCATTGCCACACTACGAAGATTACTGCGCGCGTGCACGCGAATTCCGTAACAAGATCGTAAACGGCGTTAACACCGCGAAAATTAGTGCTATAAACCAAAACACGTCGTTAAAAGCACTCATCTGCGCATGGCGAAACAACGCGACGCCGAGATTTACAGCCGCGTTTGGGGCGTCGAATGCGACGTCGGTTTTTTCCAACCATTCGTAGACTCTTGGGTTCGTTTCGCTAATGTGTCCGCCGAGATGGTGCCAATGCAATTGTTCGCGGCGCACTAGCAATGTGCTGGTTATCGCAATACCTATTGATCCCCCGATCGTGCGCATTACGCTGTAGAGACCGGCTGCCTCGGCGCCTTTCTCCGTCGGTATGGTTTCGAATGTCGAAGACGATAACTGAGAGAATACACAGGCGACCGCGAGACCAAAGACGACGCCCGGCAGCATCACACCGAACATGTCGACATCAAGCGACAGGCGCGCCATCATGGAACTCGCAAAAACCGACATCATCAAACCGCCACCTATCAACCAGCGCGTATCGACCAACGGTGCGATCCACGCGCCAATGACTATCATCATCACTGCGCTGACAATGCCGCGCGGTGCGAGAATCCAGCCAGCCGTGTCAGCCGGATATCCGAGCGCGCTCTGCGCAAGTAACGGCCACATGACGATGGTGGAGTACATCGCCATGCCATAGCCGGCCATGAGGATATTACCGACCGCGAAGTTCCGATCAGCGAACAATCGGATATCGATAATGTTATGTTCGCGGCCTAAGGCGCGGACGATGAATAATAAAAAAGCACTAGTGGCAATCCAACAGAGTATCCAGATGAACGCGGAATCGAACCAGTCTCGCGTGTGGCCTTGGTCAAGTAAGGTTTGGAACGCGCCAAGCGCGATCGACAGTAAGGCTAAGCCCCACCAATCCATCGCAGCGTGCTCACTCGCCGGCGGATTCTTAACGTCGTCGTAGACAAAGACGAGCGCGATAATTCCGAGTGGTAAGTTAATAAAAAATATCCACGGCCAGCTCCAGTTTTCAGTGATCCATCCTCCAAGAACTGGGCCCATGACTGGCGCAACCATAATCGCTAAACCCCAAATGGACATCGCTTGATGGCGCTTATGGCGCGGGAACGCATCGAGTAATATCGTTTGAGAAATTGGCACGAGTACGGCGCCGAAGCCGCCCTGAACGAAGCGAAATACCACCATCGACGTGAGGCTCGATGACAAACCGCAGGCCGCTGAGGCGGCGACAAAGCCAATAACGCTAGTTAACAACACCCGCCGTCGACCGAAACGGCCTACCAGGTTGCCAGTCAGCGGCATGACGATGGCCGTCGATATCAGATAAGAGGTAATCATCCACGTGATCTGATCAGGTGTCGCGCCAAAACTACCCATCATGTGCGGTAGGGCTACGTTGACCACTGTCGTGTCGAGAACTTCGAGCAAAGCCGTGAGCATGACGCCGACAACGACGCCCCAGTTCGGACGATCAGCGGCTAGAGCGCTCACGGTTGGATGTCGATAGTGACCTTGGCACTTGCCCCGACGCGAAGCGGTTTGAGATTGTTCGGATCATCTGTGCGCGGATTGATACGAATGCGCACCGGAAAGCGCTGCGTCACTTTTACCCAATTGCCCGTGGCATTCTCCGGCGGTAAAAGCGAAAAGACCGCCCCCGATCCGGCACCGAGGCTTTCAACTTCTCCCTCAATTCGAAGATCCGGATACATGTCGATACTAATGGTGGCGCGGGATCCCGGACGCAAGTTAGCGAGATCCGTTTCCTTGAAGTTCGCCTCGACCCACCACTGGTCGTCTTCGACGATCGAAAACTGCGGTCGCTCCGCAATGATCATCGCCCCTTCACGTATGGATATGTTCGAAACCCAACCAGCCACAGGTGCTACGACGTGGGTAAAAGACAATTCGAGATTCGCGCTCGTGAGCGCGGCAGCCGCGGCGCGCACGTTCGCGTTACCTGCGCCTTTCACACCGAGCTTACTTTGCGCCCGGCGTAGATCGGCCTGCGCGCGCGCAACGCTCGCGGTGGCCTCGGCGTGTGTCGCTTTCGCGTTGTCGAAATCAGATACCGAAATTAGATTTGAGGTCGCAAGAGAGGTCGCGCGCTCAAGAGCTCGAACGGCCCGCGCCAACGCCACGTCTTGTTCTTCAAGCGTGGAACGAGCGACGCCGACCTCCGCGTCACTCGCACCGGTCGCTTGAGCTGCGATTTCGTAGTTAGCCTGCGCGGAGGCCACATTCGCCTCAAAAGTAGAAGGCTCGATGTCAAATAATCGGGCGCCAGCGGCCACGTATTCGTTCTCTGCAACGTACACAGCAATAACTGGCCCAGAAACACGGGCTGCGATATTTACTATGTGGGCTTGGACATAGGCGTCATCTGTAGCAGGGTGCAGGATCCGATATTTCCAATATTGCATCAGAGCGAATCCGACACCGAGGCATAAACCGACGAGCAATATCATGCGCAAACGGCGCATCGGCATTCCCCTATTTGATCAGCAGAAAGTCGATACCTTTAAGTATCGATCTAGCGTTATTCGAAAATTCGGTTCGGCGACCCATGACGCTGTGTCGCCACTAGTTGTTATTCGAGCGAACAAAAGCTCGCGCAAGCCGTTACTGAATTAATACTTCGGCGTGCGCTTTTCACGAAATGCACTGACGCCTTCGGCAAAGTCTGCGCTTGCGCGAACGCGGTCACCGTGCGCTTGTTCTTCGTCTTCGCGAGCCAAGGCGGCCGCTGCTGCACCGGCGGAAATGTGCTGCTTGACTGCCTGTACCGCGAACGGGCTGTTGCCAGCTATTAATTCGGCAATTTGTAGTGAACGCTCGATCAATTCGTTGGCCGGAACTACTTCGTTAATCAATCCGATCCGCATTGCTTCGTCGGCGTTGATCATCTCCGCAGTAAGGAGCAACTTCATCGCGTGAACGTAGCCGATTTGATTAACCAGCTTGGCGGTTGCTCCACCAAAAGGGTAGATGCCCCATTTTACTTCCGGTAAACCAAATCGAGCGTGCGGCGCGGCTACTCTAATGTCGCTGGACAGCATTAATTCGACACCGCCACCAGCGCACACGCCGTTCACTGCCGCGATAATTGGTTTCGGATAGCTCGAGGTTTTCAACAGTGAGCGGTTGATCATAGCAGCCATTTCCTCGCTAGCGCTCAAGTCGCCGCTGACATCGGCGCCAGCGTTAAATGCTTTTTCTCCCGCGCCAGTGATCACAATTGCGCGGCAAGCTGAGATCTCAAGTTCATCCCATATGGCGACGAGTTCCGCCATCATTTCACGACTCATGGCGTTGTGCTTCGGAAGGTTGTCGATAGTAATTAACGCAACATGTGTCCGCGGATATTCGAGTAATACAGGCATGGTATTGATTCCCTAACTAGAGGTTCTGGGCAGGATTAATATTCGGCCGTAAGCGCGGCGTTCGGTTAATAGCTTAATTCCTTCGACGCTGCGATCGAGTGGGAACTGATGCGTCACCAACGGGCTCAGTTTACTTTCCATGTACCATTGCAGTAGAGATTCCATCGAGGTTTGCAGCTTATCTTGCGCGTACCATCGAAAATAGCGCAGCGAAGACCCAAGCGCAGCGCGATTTTTCACGAGCAGTCTGTTCGCTGGAATATTGGGAACGCCGCCAACGAATCCTACATGAACGTAGCGGCCGCCCCAGCCAAGCGAGGACAGTGACGCATCAAATAGTTGCCCACCAATGGGGTCAAAACAAACGTCCGCGCCGCGCTCGTCAGTGAGCTCGAGCACACGTGCTTTGAGATCTTCATTGCTGTAGTTAATCAGCGCGTCGGCACCATGTTCGCGCGCAATGGCCAATTTTTCTGGCGTACTCGCACACGCGATTACTGTGGCGCCCATCGCTTTGCCTATTTCGACCGCAGTGAGCCCAACTCCGCCAGCGGCACCAAGCACGATAAGGGTTTCATTGCGCTCCAGACGGCCTTGCCAGCGTAGGGCGACGTCCGAGGACAAATATGCGATTGGAAAAGCACCCGCATCGACAATGTCCATTGTTTCCGGAATTTTCCAGCTATCAGACTCTTCAGCCACGGCCTGCTCGGCGAGACCCCCGAAATGCAGCAAGGACATCACTCGGTCACCCGGACTAAACCGTGTAACCTGCGAACCACACGCAAGGACGGTTCCCGCCGTTTCGAGACCTGGTGAGAACGGCAGCGGCGGTTTGGTCTGGTATTTCCCACTCACCATGATAGCGTCAGCGTAATTTACTGCGGTCGCTTCGCAGCTGATTAGAATCTGCGATTCGGATGGCGTGGGAGCGGCAACGCTCGCGATTTCTAGTTGGTCGAGGCCGCCCCATTGCCGACAAATTAGTGCGCGCACAATTAAACCCTCTGCTGAGTATCTGTTAGTTTAACCGAACTGCCGAAAACTGTGGTCGATGCAGATATCGGTTAGAAGATATTTTCGGCATAATCTTGTGCGCTTGGGTCGTGATGCGAGGTGCGCTGCGACAGACTAGATTCTATAAACGATAAGCCGTGACTCGGTCGATTTGATTAAGCTGTGTGACAGGTTATCAGCAATAATAATTCAGAGTGTGTAATGGACGGGACTGAGAGTAAAAAAATTGCCGAAGCCTGGGTCAATTTCCAGAGAAATTGGTGGGCATGGGACAAACTTGATGAGCTTTGCCGAAAAGACGCGAAGGGCGCATGGGGGGTGCTCGTGGAACTCGTAGAAGTGGCCGAAGGCGACGATCTGCTGGAAGATATCGGCGTCGGACCGCTAGAAGATTTCGTCAACTACTATGCAACCGATTATATCGACGAAATCGAATCTGCTGCGCGCGCGAGTGCGCAGCTCAGTGCCGCACTCGCGCACGTACAATTGCGTGACGTAAACCACGAAATGGCTGTGAGAATCGCAGCGCTCGGATGTCGTACGTCGAGCGCTGCTCAAGAAACCGACGACTTCGACGAGAATCCTTGAGACGCAACATAGCCGACGCGAAGCTTCGATAAGCAGCCATGCCACATACGCGTAAAACAAGCGAGCTGTCGCAGCTAATTCAGACCTATCTTGACGACACCAACAGTAGCTTCAGTATCGGTGCATTTGGTGCAGTAGCGGAGTTTTTCCGAAGCGCAACCGAGGCGTGCTTAGCATTAAACAGTGAGCCATTAACCTGCGCCACGAGCCGCGGGGGAATAAGGATACGCATGCGCGGGGACGTAAGAGTACGTGCCTATGAAATGCTAACGACGCACCCGCAACGATGGTTACACGGCGTCGCGCTGTGCCTGCCGGAGTGTTCAGCACGTGGTGCCGGGCGCAGTGTGATAACTGAACTCGGACCTGATTGCGATGCGATACGCGAACAAGACTTTGGAGGCACATTGTTCGATGTGGGGCTGAGACTTGCTAATGGCGATTTTCTTGTGCGATCGAACGACCCAGCAGTGATCTCCGCCTTACGTAAGTTCTCTGGCAGCCACTTACTAGATGCCGATTTAAAAATCATGGATTTCATCGTCGACGCGAGCCCTCATCGAGTCGTTACCTCTAGTCTCGGTCGGATCGAGGTTTATCAGACTATCGATCGACATCAAACTCCGGACGGACCGCATACCCACGTATTACCAAAGTTACTCCGTTGCGCTCGCGCGTATGATGCGAAAATTCCTATTGAACACAATTATCTACCGTGTCTAAATTTATACCCACCAAACCCGTTAACGCACAATAACGGCGAATCAGTCGGATACCAACATCATCGACATCTGGCTTTCCAGTCGCTGCTCAATAAATGGGGTTGCCCAGAATACGTTACGCAAAAGCGCGAGTTGTTAGCGTCGCTGCGCAATAATACGGATCCTGCCACATTTGCGTTTCCGAGCAAGCGAATTCGAAGATCCGCGGTGCGAATTGCCTTACGCCAAGGAGCGTTCGACAAGAGTACTATGCTGCAAGCTCAGAAATGGACTCAATATTTCCATAAGCGTCGAAACGCTGAGGAGTTTTTAGATGAATGAGGGTCGCGAACTAGCGAATGTCAGCCGAAATGCAGTCATTGTCTATGTTTTGTATTTAGCCGGGTTTGTGCTGGGTATTACGCCATTAATTGGTTTGGTTTTGGCCTATATCTCCCAGGAAGAAGCGCCTTCCTGGCTGCAAACGCATTATAAATTTCAGATCCGCACGTGGTGGATCGGTCTACTATTCGGCGTTACTGCGTTCATCTTAAGTTTCGTCTTAGTTGGGTTTTTTTTAATTCCAGTCATCGCGATTTGGCTGATCGTTCGATGCGTCAAAGGATTAAACACTGTTACCAAGCAAGAACCGATTGGCGATCCCGACAGCTGGTTGTTTGGCTGAATCGGTCGAATGGTCTGCGTGCGCGGTGCCGGACAAGTGGTGAGAGTCATGTTGAGAATTTAATAAACTGGAACGTCAAAATATCATGAGTAAATTCGTTGAGATTGTGGACGTGGGCCCGCGTGATGGCATTCAGAGTCAGCCGACGATCCTGGATACCGCAACTAAATTAGATTTCATAACCAGGCTGATCGACGCTGGCGTTCGACGCATTGAGGTCGCGAGTTTTGTCAATCCGAAGCGAGTTCCCCAAATGGCCGATATCGATGCGCTCGTCGGCCGGTTGCCGAAAAACGATGGCGTCAAGTATATCGGTCTCGTTCTAAATCGCCGCGGATTCGAACGCGCAGCCGAATCTGGGATAGACCAGATTAACTGTACGACTGTCGCGAGCGAAACATTCTGTCAGCGCAACCAAGGCGCGAGTATCGCGGACATGGATAAAACGATCGCGGAGATCATTGTTGAGTCTCGAACGCGCGGATTGTTTTTCGGCGTGACGATCGGTGCAAGCTTTGGTTGTCCGTTCGAGGGAGAGATCGATCCCAAGCGGGTGGCTGACATGGCAAGACGCTTTGCTGATCTCGGCGTCGACGAAATCGCGCTTGCGGACACGATCGGCGTGGCAGTGCCAACAGACGTGAGCCGTCTACTTGATTTAGTAATGCCTGTCGTTGGTGATACGCCACTGCGCGCGCATTTTCACAACACACGTAATACCGGCATTGCGAACGCGTACGCTGCCATCCAAGCGGGTGTCCGGATAATCGATGCAAGTTGCGGTGGGCTCGGCGGTTGTCCGTTTGCGCCAGGCGCAACGGGAAATGTAGCGACTGAAGATATTCTTTACATGCTTGAACGCATGGGTATGGAAACAGGAATATCGATACACAAAATTATCGACACGGCAAAGTGGTTGGAGAAACCTCTAGGGTCGCCAATGCCAGCGATGGTGAGTCGCGCAGGTGTATTCCCTGTCTCAGCGGTTAATTAACCTACTCGCGCATCGCGCGGCTGTACAGTCTTGCGATCGCTCGCTTCCACTGTTTAGCAGGTCGGGCAGGGCTACCCGCCCAAACACCAGCTTCGCGAATGTCTTTGGTGGCCATCGATTGACCGAGTAATGTAACGTTGTCTGCAATATGAATGTGGCCGACAAGCCCAACTTGCCCAGCCAGCACGACATCGTTTCCAAGCCGCGAACTACCCGCGACGCCGCTTTGGGCGACGAGGATACAGCGTTCACCGATTTGAACATTGTGTGCAACGACAACCCCATTATCTATTTTGGTCCAGCGCCCAATTCGTGTCGAAGAAAATCGCGCACGGTCGATTGTCGAATTCGCACCAACTTCTACGTCCGACTCGATGACAACGTTACCTAATTGAGGGATCTTTACCTGTTCTTGCCCGTATCGAATGTAGCCGAATCCATCTCCACCAATAACGACGCCGGGCTGCAGTACGACACGATCTTGTAGGATCGATCGTTCGCGTAACACGCAGTTCGGATAAATCACGCAATCGTTCCCAACAACGACTTGGTCCAATAATACTGACCCCGGCATGATATTCGTTCGCTCCCCGATAACGACGTTGGCTCCGATAACGACATTAGCGCCAATCGTCGCGCTACTCGCGATTATTGCGGAGTCAGCGATCACCGCGCTTTGATCGATTTTCTGCGCCGTTGAAGATGCGGGTTGAAGATATAGTTTGGCGATCATCGCCATCGCGTAGTCTGGATTTTCGTGAAACAAATTGACCTTGCCCTTAACCGGGCAATCCGAAAACGTAATGAATGCAGGTATTTGGGAACTCGAAGCTGCCGCTAAAAGCCGGCGGTCAGCGACGAACGAAAGATGGTTTTTGAAATTATCCGATAGGCCACATAGTCCGACAATTTCGAGTTCCCCATTACCTTCATAGCTCATCGAAAACTTTTCTGCGATTTCAGCCAAACTCTGCGCCATTCGATTCTCCCGCGTCTCTACGGTTTAATTAATCTAGGGGTTGGTCAATCGCCCAATAGTCGCGCATGTACCTTCATATTGGTATCCCTAATCGTGATAGATTGGGCGCGCGGCGTTAGGACTGCCAATTTTGTCGTGCGATCAATGGGGGGGGGTAAGTGGCGAGAAAATCCAATGGACGAAAATTAACGACTCTACCGGGTACGAGTTCTCCTCGCTCGAGGGATATTCCGACCGCCATATTGGGCGTAGTCGGTTTAGCCCTTACAGGCGGGTTGCTGTATTTTTCCTTAACTCGTGCGAATTTGCCGTACTGCGGAAGTGGCTCAAGTTGCGACGTGGTGCAAAGCAGTCGCTGGTCGATGTTTCTCGGCGTACCCATCGTGGCGTGGGGGTGGGGCGTTTATTTAGCAATAACCGGCAGCGCTTTATTTGCGAAATCTAATATTACGCGTTCGCGATTAGTCGTATTCTTTGTCACCATCGGTTTAGCGGTCAGCCTTTACCTCAATGCCATTTCGCTTTGGGTAATTGAGGCGATGTGCGCTTATTGCCTCGCGTCGCTCGGGGTCATGATTTCAATCTTCGTGCTTAACTGGCGTAGCGCCGCACGATTGGAATTTGGAAGCTGGCGTCTCGGCAGTAGCGTTATAGCCGGATTACTGATCGCATTTATGCATCTTAATTACGCCGGGGTTTTCAGTCCAAGCGCGGGTCCCGAAGATCCCTATCTGCGCGAACTCGCGGCGCACCTGACAAATGCCGAGGCGAAGTTTTATGGCGCGTACTGGTGTCCTCACTGTCAAGAACAGAAACTCGTATTCGGTTCATCAGCCAAGCGGCTGCCGTACGTTGAGTGTTCGCCAAATGGTCAGAAAGGCCCGCGCGCAACCGCGTGTGTCGTGCAGAATATCCAAAATTATCCAACCTGGGTCATAGGTGGTCGCCGCGTTGATCGCGTGCTAAGTGCAGCGCAACTTGCGAGCTATTCTGGTTTCCAGCCGCCACCAACAACGGTCGACGAAAAAATTAACGCATCGCCCACGAATTGATGACCGCACCAACGCTAACAATGCTGCGCGATCCAGGCCATTTTCTAGCACTTGGTGGGGGTTCAGGATTGGTCCCCAAAGGACCCGGGACAGCAGGTACAGTTGTTGGCCTACTTGTCTATTGGCCAATGATGTCGCTCGATCATTTGAGCTACCTTGCGATAAGCATTGTATTATTCGGCATCGGCGTACCGCTGTGTCAGCGGACCGCTGCGATTCTTGGGGAACATGATCACCCGGCAATCGTCTGGGACGAAATAGTGGGTATTTTGCTGACGTTGAGCTTTATATCCCCGAGTATTACGGGCTGCGTGTTGGCCTTTGTTTTGTTTAGGATATTCGATATTTTCAAACCCTGGCCGATAAGCTTTTTGGACCGGCGGATTGGTGGCGGGCTAGGGATAATGCTCGACGATCTGTTCGCGGCAATCTACTCCGTAATTGCCCTGGCATTTATTGAATATTTATCATATATTTAGAACGACTAAGTCGAATTTACATTAGTTTGAACTCGCAAGCGGAGAATCTTGTTGAATATCGCCCGAATTAAACGGCTATTGGGAGTCGGAATATTGATTGCCTTGCCCTTGGTCGCTGGCGCCGATATCTATAAATACGTCGACAAGTATGGTCGTGTGCATCTCACGGACGAACCTGTGCATGGCGGTTATAAACGCCTTGTAAAAACTTGGAAAGGCTGGGCGGAGACTGGTTCGAACTACCGGAATTTCGACAAAAATAGAACCCTCCATACGCCAACCATCGCTATTGTGGCGAAGCGGCATGCATTGCCGATTGCGTTAATTCACGCAGTTATCACGGCCGAATCTGCTTACGATTCTGGTGCAGTCTCCCCGGCTGGGGCTGTTGGATTAATGCAATTAATGCCGGCAACAGCCGCGCGTTATGGTGTTGACAATCGGCGAGACCCGCGCTCGAATGTTTTAGGCGGTACGCGATATTTGAAAGATCTGTTGGGGATGTTCGACAATAACTTGGCATTAGCCCTGGCGGCCTATAACGCGGGTGAAAATGCTGTCATCAAGTATGGACGCCAGATCCCGCCGTATGACGAGACCCAGACCTACGTCCGTCGAGTACTGAAATATTACAATGACTACAAGAAAATCATGTAGCACTAAGCGCACACGACCGGACTGCTTATTCATTAACATCGGATGCGACGTCTAGGAACAAGACACCTCGCGACGGCTAGCGTTCAACCTTCTCGTTGGACGATGATTCTTCCCGATCTCACGGTATGACTGAAGAGCTCCCGAACATCCGCATTCCTACTGTTGCATCGATGCGTGAAGCATCACCGTATATCCGATTGCACCGTGGCGAAACCTTTGTGGTGTACTTCGACGGTGATCAAATCAACGGTGCGGTCCTGGATGGCCTCGTACAAGATTTAATCTTATTGCGTGGGCTTGGAATCAAACTTGTAGTTGTGCATGGCGCGAGAGATCAAATAAATTCGCGACTACAGGATTCAAATATTGAGCAAGAATTCGTCGGTAATTTAAGGATCACGCGAATTGATGCGCTACCCCATGTGAAAGACGCGGTGTCTTCGGTTCGAATAGAACTCGAGGCACGCCTCTCACAAGCTGCGCTCGATGTACCGGGCCGCGGTAGCGCGCTCACGGTCGCGGGCGGAAACTTTATTATCGCTCGACCTGCTGGGGTCGTGAACGGCGTCGATCTGCATTTTACCGGGATCGTCCGTCGCATCGACCGTGCTGCAATCGAACGGCGACTCAACGACGGCGAGATCGTTCTGATATCCCCGCTTGGCTATTCTCCGACCGGCGAGGTGTTCAACTTAAATTCGCTCGATTTAGCAACGTCGGTAGCAATTGAGTTACGTGCGGCGAAAATGATTCTCATGATGGAATCACCAGGTTTAGTCGATCGAGATAACATCGTTGTTCGCGAACTAAACCCACGCGATGCGCGCGAGTTCGTCGCGGCCAACCAAGTGGGAGGTCTATTCTTAGACAGTGCAATCCGGGCGTGTCAGTTAGGCGTCAATCGTGTGCATCTTGTTGATCAAACAGTTGACGGTGTGCTGCTCGCGGAACTGTTCACTCGGGACGGTGCTGGAACGCTCGTTAGCAATACGCCGTTCGAGCAATTTCGGCTCGCGACAATCGAGGACGTTGGTGGCGTGTTGGCGTTAATTGAGCCCCTTGAGCAAGAAGGTATTCTCGTCAAGCGATCGCGAGAAAAGTTGGAAATTGAGATCGGCCATTTTTCCGTTCTCCTACGCGAGGACACCGTAATAGCGTGTGGGGCTTTGTATCCGTTTCCAAATGCTATCGGAGAATTAGCTTGCATTGCGGTGCATCCAGATTATCGACGCCACGGATTCGGGAATATCGTGCTTCAAGCTCTCGAACGCCGTGCACGTGACGCCGGTCTAGAAGAGGTTTTCGTCCTCACGACTCACGCGAGTCATTGGTTCCAGCAGAACGGCTTTTTACGCGCCGACATACAAGGATTGCCTATCGAACGACAAGCGATGTACAACTTCCAACGCAATTCGTTGGTGTTACGTAAACGGCTTTGAGTGGCGCTTGCTGTTGATATTAGCCACTCATTCGCACGGCTTTGCCACAAGCGTCGATCTTAAGCTACACGACGTCGGCTTTTTCTAGCTCCTTCTCGTCGCTTTCCACCACGAGTTCGCCGTCGCGGACGGTGACAAATATATGGCCGCCCCCTTGAAGATCGCCAAATAGAATTTGCTCGGCGAGCGGCTTTTTGATCTTATCTTGGATTAAGCGAGCCATCGGCCGCGCGCCCATGATCGGATCGTGGCCGTGCTCCGCCAACCAAACTTTTGCTTCAGCGTCCACGTCCATCGTGACTTTTTTAGTGTCGAGCTGTGCTTCCAATTCGATCAGAAATTTGTCCACAACGTGACCGATGGTTTCGGGATCCAGCGGGTTGAATTGAATTATCGCGTCAAGTCGATTCCGGAATTCGGGACTAAACATGCGTTTAATTTCTTCCATTGCGTCGCTGGCGTGGTCTTGCATCGTAAAGCCAATCGAAGAGCGACTAATTCGTTCAGCACCCGCATTTGTGGTCATAACAAGAATGACGTTACGGAAATCCGTTTTGCGACCATTCGTATCCGTGAGTGTGCCGTGATCCATCACTTGGAGCAGTATGTTGAATACATCTGGGTGGGCTTTTTCCATTTCGTCCAGCAACAATACGGCATGCGGTTGTTTCATTATCGCTTCGGTTAGCAATCCGCCGGTGTCGAAGCCGATGTATCCAGGAGGCGCACCAATCAGTCGTGAAACCGTATGCCGCTCCATATACTCAGACATATCCAGGCGGATTAATTCGATCCCCATAACCTGCGCGAGTTGCCTCGTTACTTCGGTTTTCCCGACACCCGTTGGACCAGCGAACAGGAAGGATCCAATAGGTTTTTCAATGTTGCCAAGCCCTGATCGGGACATCTTGATTGCGGAAGCAAGACTGTCGATTGCCTGGTCTTGGCCAAATACGACCATCTTGAGGTTGCGATCCAATTTCTGCAGTGATTCACGGTCGGAGGTAGACACTGCTTTGGGTGGTATTCGCGCGATCTTCGCTACGATCTCTTCGATATCACCCACCCCGATGGTTTTTTTGCGCTTAGACGGAGACAGCAATTGCTGACGTGCTCCGGCTTCGTCGATGATGTCGATGGCTTTATCTGGTAAGTGACGGTCGTTGATATAGCGCTCCGTCAGTTCGACTGATGCGCGCAGCGCCTGGTTCGTATACTTCACGTCATGATGTTCTTCAAAACGAGATTTGAGGCCCTGCAATATCTTGATCGTTTCCTCAACGGATGGCTCATTCACGTCGATTTTCTGAAATCTCCGCGCTAACGCTCGGTCTTTCTCGAATATTCCTCGGTATTCTTGGTAGGTGGTTGAACCAATACATTTTAAATCGCCCGAGGCCAGCACTGGCTTAATTAGATTGGATGCGTCCATGACCCCACCGGACGCCGCACCGGCACCGATGATGGTGTGAATCTCGTCTATAAATAGCACTGCGCCGGGTTCTTTCTGCAATTGAGCTAAAACGTTCTTCAAACGTTTCTCGAAGTCGCCGCGATATTTCGTGCCGGCTAGTAGCGCGCCAAGGTCGAGAGAGTAGATGGTCGCGCCTTCCAACACTTCTGGGATATCGTGGTCGACAATTTTTTTCGCCAATCCTTCGGCAATCGCCGTCTTGCCGACTCCCGCCTCTCCCACAAACAAGGGATTGTTCTTTCGTCGGCGACAAAGAATTTGTATCGTTCGCTCGATTTCGTGCTGGCGACCGATCAGCGGATCAATTTTTCCGTTCCTGGCCATTTCATTCAAATTAGTCGCGAATGCTTCCAAGGGGCTTTTGCCACCTTCGGAAGATTCGCCTTCGGGATCGGCGGCCGCAGCAGCAGGATTCTCCGCTGCTTCGTCTTCGTCGGACACTTTTGAAATTCCATGCGAGATGCAATTCACGACGTCCAGACGCGCGATGTTTTGTTGATTAAGCAAATAAACCGCTTGTGATTCGCGTTCGCCAAAAATTGCGACGAGCACATTTGCGCCAGTTACTTCCTTTTTCCCGGACGATTGAACGTGAAAGACGGCTCGTTGCAGTACCCTCTGGAACCCAAGTGTTGGCTGCGTGTCGCGATCCTCGTCTACTGGCAGTAGCGGCGAGCTTTCGTTGATGAAATCTTCCAGCTGCCGCCGTAATTGGCTCAGCTCGGCGCCACAGGCGCGAAGGACTTTCACAGCCGTGGGATTGTCCAGTAGCGCCAGCAGTAGGTGCTCTACGGTCATGAATTCATGACGTTTTTCGCGAGCATCTTTGAAAGCGAGATTTAGGGTAACTTCGAGTTCTTTACTCAGCACTATGAATTCCTAAAGCAAAATAGTTTCTGGAACGACATGCGATTTATTCCAATTCCAGCGTACATAGTAACGGGTGTTGGTTCTCCCGTGCGTACTGGTTGACTTGCGACACCTTCGTCTCGGCGATCTCATGAGTGAACGACCCGCAGACACCTCTTCCGCGAGTGTGCACTTCTAGCATAATTCGCGTCGCCGTTGGCCGATCGACGGTAAAAAATTGTTCCAACACATGAACGACGAATTCCATGGGAGTGTAGTCGTCGTTCAGCATAATCACCTTATACAGTGGTGGCTTCTTGACCTTCGGTTTCGCGACGTCAAGCGCAACCCCCGAATCATTGTCATTGGTACCGTCGTTGTCTGCCATCTTTATGTGAATATGAGCATTCTTCTTAAGTGGAACTCTTAGTCTGGGCGCAAATTATACGACTCGGCGGCTGATTCTCCAAAGACCAGCAATCGATCATGCTGCGACGTTAGGAATGTAGTTTTCGAATTTTTACATTTGCTCCAGTAAAGGTAGATTAGGGCAAAGATATGAAAAACAAGGATGGGCATTTTCGAAAAAATTCCCAGTCACCGTAAGGCAAAGGGGCAGGCTGCTAGTGTTCCATAGCCAATATTTAGATGCCGATTGGTTACCACTAGAGGGCGATTCAGTCGGGCAGATTTGCCATTGACAAATTGTGCGGTGCAGCGTAGTTTGCCGGCCCAGATTGCGCCGGGACGTCCTATCTAGACTGGGCTAAGCCCTTACACCCCGCAGGTAGACTCGCGTTGTAGGAGCTTATCCTGAGTTCGACACACGTATTGCGCGCAAAAATTTTGATGAGCTTGGAGTAACTACTATGGTTAAGTCGTTTCAACAGCAAGTTGAAGATCTTAAAGCGGATTGGCAAACGAACTCGCGTTGGAAAGGCGTTCAGCGAGACTACACGGCGGAAGATGTCGTGCGGTTACGCGGCAGTGTTCAAGTTGAGCATACGCTAGCGCGCCGGGGCGCGGAAAAACTCTGGAAACTCGTGAACGAGGAGGCCTATGTTCCGACATTAGGTGCTCTCACGGGCGGTCAAGCCGTGCAACAAGTTAAAGCCGGCGTGAAGGCAATTTACCTATCTGGCTGGCAGGTTGCAGCTGATGGCAATACAAGTGAAACGATGTACCCAGATCAATCACTCTACGCAGTGGATTCAGTACCGACGATGGTACGCAGAATTAATAATGCATTTCAGCGCTCCGATCAGATTCAGTGGTCGAAAGGTGGCAACGATATTGATTACTTTGCGCCGATCATCGCTGATGCCGAAGCCGGATTTGGCGGCGTTCTAAATGCATTTGAGTTGATGAAATCTATGATCGAAGCGGGCGCTGCTGGTGTCCATTTTGAAGACCAATTAGCGTCCGCGAAAAAATGCGGTCACATGGGCGGAAAAGTTTTAGTACCGACTCAGGATGCTGTGCAAAAACTAGTAGCAGCGAGACTCGCAGCGGATGCCATGGGGGTCCCGACAATCGTATTGGCTCGAACAGACGCAAATGCGGCTGCACTTCTTACGTCAGATATCGACCCGCGTGACACAGATTTCGTTACCGGGGAGCGCACTCCGGAAGGATTCTACGTGACTCGTCCAGGTCTCGATCAAGCGATTTCGCGCGGACTAGCTTATGCTCCCTATGCGGATCTATTGTGGTGCGAGACGGCGGTTCCCGATCTCGTTGAAGCGAAAACCTTCGCCGACGCGATTCATGCAAAATTTCCTGACCAACTGCTAGCGTACAATTGCTCGCCGTCGTTCAATTGGAAGAAGAATCTTGATGATCCCACCATCGCTAAGTTCCAAAGCGAACTCGGTGCAATGGGCTATAAGTACCAATTTATCACGCTCGCTGGGATTCATAACATGTGGTACAACATGTTCGACCTCACTCATGCGTACGTCCGTAATGGGATGACGGCTTATGTGGAAATGGTTCAAGAGCGTGAGTTTGCGGCAGCCAGCCGAGGCTACACCTTCGCAAGTCATCAACAAGAGGTTGGTGCCGGCTACTTCGATGACGTAACCACCGTTATCCAAGGCGGTGCTTCGTCAGTTACCGCATTGACAGGTTCGACTGAGGAAGAGCAGTTTGATTCTCAGGCTGCTGTGCGCTCTGCCTAGCCAAAAATTGTAGTGATTCGGAGCCACCGCGCGGTTGAGAAACCGTGCGGTGGGATTAGTCGCGCATGAGACGCGACAAGATTGATTGATACGTTACAGACAACAAATCCAGATCTTCGACTGACACGCATTCGTCGATTTTATGAATCGTCGCGTTGACGGGCCCAAATTCGACGATTTCAGCGCCGGTGCGCGCGATAAAACGCCCATCCGAGGTCCCCCCACCGGTCGACGCCTGCGACTCGATGCCGAGATGCTCGCGGATCGATTCTCGAACATTTGCTAATAAACTTCCGCCGCTCGTTAAGAACGCGTCTCCAGACAGATGCCAATCGATGGAATAATCCAAGTTATGGGACGGTAGGATTTCATTCACGCGACACTGCAAATCAGCAACCGTGCTCTCGGTACAAAAGCGAAAATTGAAGCATGCTTCTAGCGAACCAGGTATGACATTATCCGCACCCGTCCCAGAGTTGATATTAGAAATTTGGAACGAAGTCGGAGGGTAAAATTCGTTGCCGTCATCCCAGTGATTCGCGCACAGTTCGCTTAGAGCTGGTGCGATTAAATGGATCGGATTTGCCGCGCGCTCTGGATAGGCAACGTGGCCTTGAATCCCGCGAATCGTCAAGCGGCCATTTAGAGAACCGCGGCGACCGTTTCGAATGCAATCTCCAAGCATAAGCTCGCTGCTCGGTTCACCGACGACACACCACGTAATTTGTTGGCCACGAGCTTGTAATGATTCGATCACCCTGACGGTTCCATCGGTCGCAACGCCTTCTTCATCGGAAGTCAGAAGTAGGCTGATCGTACCTCGATGAGAATGATCCCTGGCGAGAAAATTTTCGATCGCAGTAACCATTGCGGCGAGGCTGCCTTTCATATCAGCGGCGCCGCGTCCGAAGAGAAATCCATCACGTATTTCTGGTTTAAATGGATCGGACGACCACAAGGCGAGATCGCCAGTGGGAACAACATCCGTATGTCCCGCGAACGTAAACACGGGCAAACCGCCGCCGTGTGTTGCCCACAAATTTGTGACGCCGGCGAAGTTTAAGAATTCAGTTCTAAAGCCACACGCAGTTAACCGAGCAGCGATCACGTCCAAGCAACCAGCATCATCTGGGGTCACGGAACGCCGCTTTAACAATTCCACCGTTAAATCGAGCGTTGCGCTGTTCATTTTAGTTGCGAAGAAATTCTTTCATTATCGGCAGCAAGCAATCGGTCGCGCGCGAGCCGCGCGAATTCCGGGTCGATTTCACATCCGACGAAACGTCGATCCAAATTTAATGAAGCGACACCCGTGGTGCCAGATCCGGCAAACGGATCGAACACCCGATCGCCAGGATTGGTGCTCGCGCTTAAACATTGTTCGACCAACGCGACTGGTTTTTGCGTAGGGTGCTTGCCGTGCTGTTTTTCAGCTTTGCCTGGTGCGGTGAATCGCCACACGTTCTTCATCTGTCGATCGCCGTTGCGCTTTTTCATTTCCTGGTAGTTAAACGTATAGCGGGCGGCGCTTCCCTTGGCTGCTTTCGTGGCCCAAAGCAGCATTTCAGTTGCATGCGTAAAACAACGGCAGCCCAAATTTGGTGGTGGATTGGGTTTCTCCCACACGATGTCGTTTAGTAATCGATAACCGATTTCTTGCAGCGCCATTCCGACGCTGAAATACACGTGCTGTGTTCCGCTCACCCAGATTGTGCCCGCTGGAGCCAAGAGCCGGTAACACTGCTCTAACCACGCGACATTGAAAGCGTGATCAATTGCAGCACCGCGGCTAGTGTCCCATTTACCTTTGTTTACCGTTGTGCGACGCCCGCTTGCGCACGTCGTGCCATTATTTGAGAGGAAATAGGGTGGGTCGGTCCAAATGCAGTCGAATGACTCGTCCGGCAAACTTTCCATCACCGACAACTGATCGCCACGATAAAGAGACGACTCTCCATCGATTGATTGCCAAACCATTTTTGCCAAATTAGCTTGCGACATGCGTGTTGTCCGCGGCTATGTCGATTTTTCGCCGGGGGCGAAAGCTTCGATTCCTAGCGCGTGAATATCCGATTGCATGAGGCTACCGATCGCGTCATAAACCAATCGGTGCCGCTTCACGAGTGGTTGACCCGTGAATTCTGTGGCGCTAATCACTAAGTGAAAATGTCCGAGGCCTGTGCGTGCACCAGCATGTCCCGCGTGGTGGTGGCTTTCGTCAGAAATTTCCAACCGCTCAATTGACAACGCTGATTCCAACGCAAAGCGAATTTTTCCGACGCGCACAGCGCTAATGTCTTGCGCGCTCATGGCACTACTTGAATGAACGGTTTAACGCTGAGCTTGCGGAAGATTCCGGCTTTGGCGTACGGGTCTTCGTCGATCCATTGTTCGGCAGCGGCGAGCGAGGCAAACTCAGCAATAATTACGCTACCTGTATACCCGGCTGGTCCTGGGTCTTCGGCATCTATCGCTGGAAATGGCCCGCCAATTACTAATCGCCCCTCGGCGATCAGTTCATTCATCCGCTCAAGATGCATCGGACGAGCGGCCTTGCGTAATTCAAGACTGTCTTGCACATCTTCCCAAATTATCGCGTACAACATGCCGCAAGACCCAGTTTTACATTGTTAAAAATCGGCCACGTCGAGCACCTATTTTAGAAGCCAGCGCGTCCGTCATGAATTAATCCCATCGTTGAGGCCTGGCGCACCGGAACCGAGCGCAGGCCAGCAAGTATAGATCGGGAGTGCCACTTTTGTATGCATATAATCTGCGGTGCGAAGCCGGCGGCCTTGCGCTGAGCGAACAGATATTCACAATGAGTGCAACAGCGCGGGAGGCTGGCGCAAATGAGATCCTTGCAGTAGTCTCCGGAATCACAGAGCGAGACTCCGTTTTCGTTCCCCTATGTGAGCTTGTTACGCCCCTTGGACCGCGCGCGAAGGCTTGATGGAGCCGATCGTGCTAATCGTCGAATTAATATCATGCGAGTTACGATTCATCCGACTCACCCTCAAGCACGTTTCATCGCAATGGCTTGCGAGAAACTCAGGCGTGACGGTGTGGTGATATATCCTACGGATTCATTCTACGGGCTCGGTTGCGCGATGGAATCCCATTCTGCGAGCGCTCGTATCCGTGACATTCGCAGGATGAGCAAGCATCAATTTCTGACCTTGGTTTGTCGAGATCTATCCGAACTGTCGACATTCGCTCGCGTTGATAAAGCGAGTTACCGACTGATTAAATCACTTACCCCAGGGCCATATACGTTTATCTTGCAAGCAACCCGCGAGTTACCGCGCCGCTTACAGGATCCGAAACGAAAAACCATTGGCCTGCGAATTCCGGACAATCCAACGGCTCGCGCGTTGCTTGATTCGTTAGATTCGCCGATGCTCAGTGCTACTGCGCGGGACGCAAGCGATGATGAAATCTTATCGGATGTGGATGAAATCGATGCCCGTCTCGGCCGCAGAGTGGATTTATTTTTGGACGCAGGGAGTTGCGGGGCCGATCCAACGACCGTCATCGACCTGTCAAACGGCGATCCCGTGCTTGTGAGACAGGGAGCCGGACCCGTCGGTCGCTTACTAGATCTACAATGAGCCTCAATCGAACGGCGTCCATCCTTAAGCGATGCGTCAAATGGGGAGCGACGGCTCGAATGACAATGGCCCTAGCTCATTAGCCTACTGTGTTGAGACGGGGATTGCCGTTACAATCGCCGCTAAACATGGATTTCGACCTCCCACGCTTCAAGTGCGCCAGCGGTCACAGCGCAAAAAGCTTAAAATTCTTTTTTTGGATATGTAGATCAACGTGAGCGTTATTGCGAATAGACGCGTTCTTTCAGGAATGCGCCCAACCGGACAGTTGCACCTAGGCCACTACCATGGCGTGCTAAAAAATTGGATCGAATTGCAGCACGAATATGAGTGCTTTTTTTTCGTCGCAGATTGGCATGCGTTAACCACTGGCTACGAGGACACGACGTCGATTATCGGCAACGCATTCGATATCGTGGTCGATTGGTTATCAGTCGGCATTAATCCAGGCGAAGCGACCATCTTCATCCAATCGCGCGTGCCAGAACACGCGGAACTTCATCTGCTGCTATCCATGATCACCCCGGTCAGCTGGCTGGAGCGAGTCCCGAGCTACAAGGATCAGCAGGAAAAGCTCAAGGAAAAGGATTTATCCACCTACGGATTTTTGGGATATCCCTTGCTCCAAGCAGCGGATATCTTAGTTTATCGTGCCGGCTACGTGCCCGTGGGTGAAGATCAAGTTGCGCATATTGAAATGTCACGGGAAGTGGCGCGTCGGTTCAACTATCTCTACGGACGTGAACCAGGTTTCGAAGAGAAGGCAGAGTCTGCCGCAAAGAAGATGGGCAAAAAGAACGCCAAGCTTTACTTTGAAATCCGTAAGAGTTTTCAAGAAAACGGCGACGTAGAAGCGTTGGTTAAAGGGCGCGCATTTCTCGAATCGCAGCAAAATATTTCCTTGGGTGACCGGGAACGTCTGTTTGGATATCTGGATGGCGGAGGCAAAACGATATTGGCTCAACCGCAGGCCCTATTGACGCCGGAACCGAAAATGCCGGGGCTCGACGGCGATAAGATGTCGAAATCGTATAACAACACAATCGGACTACGTGAACCCCCCGAATCAGTGCAACAAAAACTGCGTACCATGCCAACGGATCCGGCGCGTGTGCGACGTTCCGATCCCGGCGACCCGGCAAAGTGTCCCGTCTGGAATTTTCATCAGATCTACTCCAATCCTGAGGTCAAACAATGGGTGCAGGAAGGTTGTCGCAGTGCATCGATCGGATGCCTGGATTGCAAACAACCCGTCATCGACAGCGTTTTGAAAGAGCAAGCGCCGATTAGAGAACGCAGCGAAGAATTCTTGGAGGATAGGGATGTTGTACGGGCGATTATTGACGAGGGTTGTGAAACGGCGCGTGCAGCAGCGCGTGAGACGCTCGTTGAAGTACGGCAAGCCATGAACCTCGGATACCGCTAGCCTCCAATGTCAGAACCAGCGGATTTGTTACAACAAGCGCGACGACCGCTGCAAAGCGAAATGCCGTTTGCCGTTGTCCAAGGCACGCCAATTAATGAACCGCCCAAAGACCTATACATTCCCCCGGACGCCTTAGAAATTTTCTTGGAGGCCTTTGAAGGCCCACTCGATCTTTTGCTGTATTTGATCAAGCGACAGAACGTGGACATTCTGGACATACCGGTTGCGCACGTAACCGAGCAATACATGTCTTACATCGATCTCATGGAGGAGATTAAGCTCGAATTAGCGGCGGAATATTTGGTTATGGCTGCGCTTTTGGCAGAGATCAAATCCAGGATGTTATTGCCGCGTCCTCATTCAGACGACAATGAAGAAGATGATCCGCGCGCTGAATTAGTCCGACGATTGCAAGAGTATGAACGGTATAAAAAAGCGGCTGACGACATCGATGCCTTGCCTCGGCTAGAACGAGAACTGCACAAGGTCTTCATTCCTTATGACCGAGATGGGGTCGCACAAGATCCACCCGATGTCTCACTTGATTCGTTGCTAGAAGCGTTTCGTGAAATTCTCGGGCGCGCCGAGATGTTTGCGAATCATCGAGTGCAGCGCGAAGCCCTTTCCGTGCGCGAACGGATGGCCTTAGTGATGGATTTAGCGAATCGCGATACGTTCATTGCATTCAGCGAGTTGTTCACTGTCTCGGAAGGCAGAGCCGGCGTCGTAGTTACTTTAATCGCGATTTTGGAATTGCTTAAGGAGACGCTCATCGAGATTGTCCAAAACAACGATCGCGGTCAAATTTACGTAAAACTTGTTGCTTGAAGGAAAGAAACTTTCGATGGATCTCGAGAAGCTAAAACGAATTGTCGAAGCCATATTAATGGTCGCGGCTGCACCGATTAGTTTTGACCGTTTGTATCAATTATTTAACGAAGATGGAGACGCGAAACCGAGCCGGGATAATTTACGGGCTGCGCTTGAAGAACTTGAAATCGACTACGACAGCAGCGGGATCGAACTCGTAGAAGTTGGTAGTGGTTATCGGTTTCAAGCGCGCGCAGAAGTCGCTACGTGGATAAACCGGATGTCGGATGAACGGAATCCGCGTTACTCCCGCGCGCTGCTAGAAACCATGGCGATTATTGCGTACAGACAACCCATTACCCGTGGAGAAATCGAGAATATTCGCGGCGTTGCGGTCAGCACTAACATTGTAAGAACGCTCATCGAGCGTGAATGGGTGCGCATTGTTGGTCATCGCGACGTCCCAGGTAAGCCCGCAGTTTATGCAACGACGAAACAATTTCTGGATTATTTCAACCTTAGCGCCTTAGGAGATTTGCCGAGTCTCGCGGAATTAAAAGATATTGAAGATCCCAACGCCGATCTGTTCGCTGATGACACTGCGAACAATGCGCCTGAGACGCAAGCTGACGAAGCAGCTGACGAAGCAGCTGACGAAGCAGCTGACGAAGCAGCTGACGAAGAAGCT
>JAQCEL010000042.1 GCA_027618655.1 Pseudomonadota bacterium
AGAAATCGCACGTTTTTGGGCCGTTGTCCCCGCAGCGCAGTAGATTGTTCCTAAGTCCGACAGGCTGCTAGATACTGCAGCACTTGATTCATAGACTGATTTAACAACGCGTATTGCTCAACGTCTACCGTGATTAGGGTCTCGGCAGATTGAATATAAGCGCCAGCTACGAGTTCGTGTGCGCAATGCTTGATGAGTTCGCGCGCCGATTCGACCGTGGTTTCTAAGTGGAATTGCAGGCCGAGGACATTTCTGCCTAGTTGAAAAGCTTGATTTGAGCACGCGGCGCTGCCGGCAATTCGCCGCGCTCCGTTTGGAATGTCAAACGTGTCTCCGTGCCAGTGAAATGCGTTTAGCGACCGCGGAAATTGATAGGCATTACCAGTATCCGATGGCACACCCGTGATCGGAAACCAACCGATTTCTTTCTCCCGATTCCGATAGACCCGCGCGCCTAACGCGCTTGCGATTAGCTGTGCTCCGAGGCAAATTCCTAACACGCGCTTACCGCGCGCAATAACTTCTTTGATGAATAATTTCTCGGGCCCAAGCCACGGATAGATTTGCAACTCTCCGACGCTCATCGGCCCTCCCAAAATGATCAGAAAATCGAAACTATCCGGATCCGGGAGATTGTGTGATTCGAAAAATTTTGTCGTGCTTAATGAATGTCCTGCTTCCATTAACCAGGGATCGATGGAACCCAGGCCCTCGAACGCTATATGTTGAAAACAATGTACGCGCATGGTCTTACACGATTAAAGACAGGCGGAGCGTCCAGCGAAGCAAGGGCACAGATTCGAACAAGCCAAGAAGTTTCAAGTGCTGCGATCTGACTGTACAACGCCCTTCGCATTGCTGTTGGCGTATTGCGCACTCTCGGCCGACGAATAGAAGTCCATCGGACGGCGTTGCTCGTCGATATACGCAAACGAGCGCGAGGGTGCAAATCTTTAAGCTTCGTGGCGTCCTACGATCGAAATACTGGAGACGTTTTGGTATGGAAATCCGCCGAGATTATGCGTTAACCCTAAGCGCGGATCCTTGAGTTGTCGCGCACCTGCTCGACCTTGAAACTGTAGGTACATTTCATAAAGCATTCGCAATCCAGAAGCGCCGATCGGATGACCAAAACATTTCAAACCACCATCTATCTGGCAAGGAAAGGCGCCTTCGGCGTCAAACACGCCGTCTAAAACGTCCGTCACTGCCCTACCATCAGCAGATAATCCGAGATCCTCCATCGTCACGAGCTCAGTAATCGAGAAGCAATCGTGCACTTCGGTCATGCTGATTTCGTCGCGTGGGTTCTTAATTCCCGCTTCGGCATAAGCGCGCTTAACTGCGTGGCGTGTGGTAGCAATATAGGAACCATCCCAATCATTGAAACCGCTTTCGTTGCCGTTCGACACGCATAGTTGTATTGCCTTTACGCTAACGAGGTCGTGCTTACCCAGACTGCGCGCAATTTCTGGCGTTGTAACGATTGCGCATGCGGCGCCATCGCTCACCCCACAACAGTCGAATAAGCCGATGGGTTCCGCAATCATCGGCGCGCGCATCGCTTGGTCTTCCGTAATTGAACGTTGCAAATGCGCTTTCGCGTTCTTCGCTCCGTTTGCGTGACTCTTAACCGAGATATGCGCCATCGCACGTTTTAGATCTTCTTTGTTCGTCGAATACTTCGCCGCGTACCCGGCAGCCAATTGCGCAAAAGCGCCGGGCGCCGAGACGTTAGGAAAAAATAAATCGTTCGTTACGCCACGCGAGCGTTGTGGCAGTCCGCCATAACCCATGTCTTTCAATTTTTCGACGCCTAAGGCCAGCGCGAAATCACATGCGCCTGAAGCAACAGCATAAGTCGCAGCGCGAAACGCTTCCGTCCCGCTCGCACAATAATTCTCGATTTTCGTCACAGGAATATTGGGTAACCGCAGCGCGGCGCTAAGCGGGATCGCGCCCGGTCCAACGTTGAATGTATCGATAGCTGTCGCTTGCCAGGCCGCTTCGATCTGGCTCTTGTCGATACCTGCGTCAGCGATGCATTCTTCGAATGCTTCGGCCATTAGGTCAGCTGGTTCACAGTCCCAGCGTTCGCCGAATTTGCTACAGCCCATGCCAAGAATTGCGACTTTGTCTTTGATTCCACTTGCCATAGTAGGTCTCACTCTTTAATGCTTATTGAACTTGGATAGCTTTCCAAAAATATTTTCGGAATCCGCGTTGACTGTCTATTTGCTTGATCCGGAAATGTAAATCCACTTCGACTCCGGTCGCGAATGCTTCAGGATCCACTTCCGTAATGTCCATCATCAGCCGGCCTCCGCCGTCGAATACCACCATACCGAAATACGCGGGCGGGTTGAAGTCGAAGGTTAGTTCGTCCGCCGTCCAGGTCGCGATATGTCCAGTCGCGCCGGACATTGGATATTCTAGTTGAGTTTCGCTCGCCCCACATTCCGGATTCACGCAATAGCGGTGTTTCGGTATTTGCACGGTACCGCAGGCGCTGCATTTGCCGCCCTTGAAGCCAGTCGTAAACGCTTTGTTGCGATACATCGCAGACAAATACGATTGCTTGTCGACTTCCGCTCGTTTGCCGAGACCTTTCTCAAGTAAGTTGTTAAACGATTGAAATTTATTATAGTTCTCTTCCGCGCGGCCTCTCGCCAAATGGCCAGACACGCCATATTTTGGGCGCTTGCTTTGGATGGCGTCTGTGGCTCGAAACAACAACGCGTCACAGCCTTGGCCGAATCCGACCAACAGGATCAGATCGCCAGGTGCAGCTTGCTCGAGGCGGTGAGCGAGCAGCAGCAACGGATGGGCGGCCCCGGTAATGCCCACTGTGCCGAGTAAATTGTCGGCGACCGCATCGCCTTTCAGGCCAAGTTCTTTGCCTAGCATCGCAGGAACTCTATCTTGATCGGTGGCAAGTATGAAATGCGCAATATCGCTGGCTTGCACTTGGGCTTGGGTCAGTAATGCATTCACCGCGGCAGGCACGATCTTCATGTAGCCTTCATCGCGCACCCAGCGCTCTTCCCACCCGTAATCGTACTTGCTGCCGTCAGCGCGATAGTGATCAATAAAATCGTCTGCGTGGCTATGGCTTGCAATGAATTCTGCTAGAACCTTCTCGCTCCCGACAGATAGCGCAGCTGCGCCATCGCCGTACAACATCTCTTCGCGAGTAGCACATTGCGTGAGCCGGTGCTCTGAACCAACGACAACCGAGCGTGCCGCAGAATTGCCCGCCGCGATATCCAAACCGAATAGAAGTGCTGAGGTTGCCGCGCGTTGCGAGGCTGTCACGTCGGCTGCGCGTAGTCCGTTCGTCTTTAAATTTAACGCCTCAGCGACGACGACTGAATTTTGTCGATCGAGAAACGGCGCACTGGTTGAAGCAAAGATTAACGCACCTACCGAATCCCTTGTGTCTTGCCCGAGGCAATCGCTCGCTGCTTCTACGGCCATCGTGATGGCGTCTTCGTCCCAGTTACATACGGCTTTCTGCCCACGCCCGAGGCCATTTAGACTTGCATCGAACCAGCCATTCGCATCTGCGATCGACTTCTTTTGTAATCTCATGCGGGGCAGATACGCACCGTAAGCAGTTATCCCAATCATATTAATTCCCCATCATGGCTCGTGACGATTTTTGGCATTTATTAAAACGCAAACGTAGGCGGCCCGAATCCACCGGTTGGCTAGGCAACAATCGCACAGCCGTTATTCAAGACGACAAGACCGCGTTCAACGACCAGCGCGCGAAATGAAATTGTATTGCCGTCCTTCCAATACTCCACGCGAATGGTTTCGCCCGGGTACACCGGCGCGGAAAAACGCAGACGCATTTCTTTCAAGCGCGACGAATCGTAATTGAGCACGGCTTTCACCAGGCCGTGGCAAGCGACCCCAAAGGTACACAATCCATGTAATATCGGTCGCTCGAAGCCTGCCGCGATCGCGATGTCAGGATCGGCATGCAACGGATTGTAGTCTCCGCTTAAACGATAAATTAACGCCGACTGCGGGACCATAGCAAGATCGACGGTTCCGTCTGGTTCGCGCTCTGGCAACTGATGCGGGTCTGGCGCGATTTTAGCAGGGCCGCCGAAGCCGCCATTGCCACGCGCAAAGGTGGTCGAGGTGAGCGTACAGATTTTCTCGCCCGCCGCGTCGGTGACTGTCCTTTCTTGAAATATCAACGCGCCACGATTCTCACCTTTGTCGATCACATCGACGATGCGCGTCTGGCCGACCAATTTACCTTCCGTTGGAATAGGACGGTGTAAGACCATGCCCATTTCGCCATGCAAGACTTTGATCCAATCGACACCCGTTCCAGGATCTTTTAGCCAAAACCCCGGACCGGCAAGGACGACGGCCATACTCGGAAAAACCTTTAAATCATTTTCATAGACGAACTGCAGCTGGCCTTTATCGACGGGATCAATCCCGATACCAATGCCCAATGCATAGAGCATGGCATCGCGCGGGCTCATTTCCTGCTCCCCGACGGGAACAGGGAATGCCATGAGTTGCTCGTCAAGCCGCATTAAATTGGATCCCAACTGAAAATGTCAGCGGATCGATCGAGCGGGTAAAAATCCGCTTCCATCGCCGGTCGCATCTGCTGCGCGATGGTATTCGGAGTCCAACCTTCACTGCGATGGACCGAACGAATTGGTCGGGGTTGCGAGAACAAAAATATTTCATTCATGCGAACACCGAAGATCTGACCCGTCACACCGTCGGCCGCATCACTCGCAAGGTAAACCGCCAACGGCGCTTGATGTTCGGGCTTCATCTGTTTGATTTTTTCTAGGCGCGCTTGTTGTTCCGGCGTATTGTCAGGGATCGTGCCGATCATGCGGCTCCACGCGAACGGAGAAATGCAATTTGAGCGAACGTTATAACGCTGCATATCGAGCGCAATACTTTTCGACAGACCAACGATGCCGAGTTTTGCCGCCGAGTAGTTCGCCTGACCGAAATTCCCGATCAACCCTGACGTAGAGGTGAAATGAACATAGGCGCCGCTTTCTTGCTCACGAAAGTACGTTGCGGCCGATCGGCTAACGTTGAACGCACCTTTAAGGTGTACCGCAAGGACGGAATCCCAATCTGGCTCGCTCATCTTATGGAAGATCGTGTCACGCAATATTCCGGCATTGTTAACCACCACGTCGATGCGGCCATAAGCGTCAATCGCATCGCGAATCATCGCTTCGGCATCTTTGCGTTCTGCCACCGACCCCGTGTTAGCAATGGCCGTTCCGCCACTCGCCGTAATTTCATTTACCACTTCAACTGCCGGTCCTTCATCAGAACCCGTGCCGTCGACGCTGCCACCGAAATCGTTAACCACAACTTTTGCACCGTGCTTCGCCATGAGTAAGGCGATTTCCCTACCGATGCCGCGACCAGCACCTGTGACCAGTACGACCTTCCCCTCTACCATTCGTGAATCCGACATCACCTACCCCCAAAATATTTAAATCCCACGATCGCAGACGCCGCGATCGAATGAAAATCTGGCAGTGCGTAGTGTACACGCGCGGCGTAATTTATCTTGCTTGTAATAGACCTGTCTACGCCGAGGGCCGCGAGTGCGGGCGTGATCGTCGCCGACACCCAGATCGAAATGGCCAACACAACGTTTCCCGCACAGGTGCTTCACCGTCATTGCATAACAATGAGATGCGCTCGCGATATGAGCTGTTAGTGGCGGTGGCCGCAGACCTCAAGGCGTCCATTGATCGACCCGATCGTCGCTATTCAGGCCACGAAACTTCCCGCCACACTGGGACCTCGTAGGCCGAATTGTGAATTCGTCGACTTTCTAGATGCACTTTGCGCAAACATTGTGACGCAAGTAAGCGAGAGGCCGGCCCACGACAACTAAGATTGATCTGCATACCGTCAAGGATCCTGCGATGCAAAAACTCGTCTCCGAGACTACTGCGAACACTGGCAGTGCTGTTGATCAGCCTGACCGTCTGCGTAGTCACGGGTTTGCCGCGGCACAACTCGAGCTGCTTTATACTCAAACGCCGACCGGCGTGATCTCTTCGATAATTACTGCGGGTTTACTCGCCTTATATCTTTACGCAATGGGAAATTCCGAGGGATTCATCTATTGGTACCTTGCAGTACTACTAGTCGGGGTAATACGGTATGCGTTACTCGTACTATTTCGCAAACACCGTGGCGCGCAAGCGCACCACAAATTCTGGCTAAGGAGTTTTAGCGCGTTTGTAATGCTCAGCGGAATTCTCTGGGGATACGCAATTTTTCTGTCGCAACCCAATGACCACGCTCAGGTATTAATCACGTTTCTTATCATTGCCGGAATGGCCGCGGGTTCGGCGACCATCTACGCCGCTTCTATGCCCGTGCTCGTTGCGTTCAATTTACCAATAGTCGCATTTGTCGTCGCAAGCTTGACCCGCCATCCTAAACTTCTCAATCTCATAGGATTTGTCCTTATCTATTTTGCGATGGTGCTGGTCGGTGGATGGCGCACATCCCAAGTCTTCTCTAAAAGCCTACTCCTGTCGGCGCAGAATCGAGATCTTGTCGACCGTTTACAGCTTGAACAACAGCGGATTAATGCGATAAACGAACAACTTGAATCGCGCGTTGCCGATCGCACGACGGCTCTTCAGGAGTCGAATCTTCGCCTAGAAATTGAGATTCAGCAGAAAGCGAAAATTCAACGGTCGCTAGAACAAAGTGAAGCTAAATATAGAACGCTCTACCACACTAACCCAAGTTTGTTTATCACGATTGACGCACGCGGGATCATTGAATCTATTAACGATTATGGACTTGAGTTTCTCGGATTTGATCGGCATAGCTTAATTGGCCATCCAATTTCACGATTTATCCACGACGACGGTGTGTCGACTTTAGAGCAACGGGTCCAGGACTGCCTCGCGAATTCCGGCGATGTCCAGCGGTGGAAAAGTGCATTCGTCGTATCCAACGGCGATACCATCTGGGTTCGGATCGTCGCACGCGGCGAAGTAGACGCCGAAACGCATAAATGCACGAGCGTGCTCCTCGTTTGCGAAGACATTACGGATGCACGCGCTCTAGAGCGTGAATTGCAATATGAGGCTTCGCATGATCCACTGACCTCACTGTATAACCGACGCGAGTTCGAGCGACGCTTGCAACTTATATTCACTGATCGCCGTCACGATGCCGCGAGCTATACCCTGTGTTGTTTGGATCTCGATAAATTCAAAATCGTAAACGATCCTTGCGGACATGTGGCTGGCGATCAACTGCTCTGCCGTCTTGGCGAAATACTCAGTCGCTTTATTCGCAGCGAAGATATTTTGGCCCGGCTTGGCGGTGATGAGTTTGCGATACTCATGCACAATGCATCCATCGACGAAACATGCATATTAGCCGAACGCTTGCGCGTGGCGATCGAAGAATTTTCGTTCGTATGGGAATCGCAAGAGTTTCACGTGACCGCGAGTTTCGGTCTGGCAGAGATCGGCGATCGCCACGCAACCCCAGCGGACGCGATGCGTGACGCGGATAGCGCGTGCTACGCCGCGAAACAAAGTGGGCGTAACCGCATTCAGTTAATTCGGTCGCGCAATAGCCGATTAGGAAAACTCGGCTTATTGCGGCAACCAGGCATCAGCTAGCCGGAAACTTAGCAGATCGACCCGGTCACATTGAAAATGAATGCGGATCGCTGCTCCGCGGTCAATAAATCGCGATAAAACTAGCCTTCCAAGATAATATCTCGATAGGTTCCCCCAGCCGGAATCATCGGATATACGTTCTGCTCAGATTCGACGATCACATCAAGCAAATACGGCTCATCCGGGTCTTCGAGCATTCTGCGGAACGCGCTTTCTAGTGCATCTTTTGTGCGAACTCGGGCGGCGGCGACTCGATAGCCCGCCGCAATGGTGACAAAATCCGGATAGATATCTGTCTCGCCGGCCGGTTTAACCGCCATCGGATCGCTGAGCGCCGACCCTGCTCGATGGCCGGAATAAATCATGTCCTGCCATTGACGCACCATACCCAACCACTGATTGTTGATGCACACGATTTTGACGCCAATACCGTAACGATGCAGGGTCGAGAGTTCGTGAATACTCATGTTGAGACTGCCGTCCCCGTCGATATCAATCACGGTTCGTTCCGGACACCCAACTTTCGCGCCGATCGCGGCCGGAAGCCCATAGCCCATGGTCCCAAATCCGGAACTAGATAAAAACGAACGCCGCTGATTCACTGCGTAGTGTTGCATCGCCCACATTTGATGCTGCCCGACGCCAACCGTAACCAATGCGTCGCCAGCAGTTATTGCGGAGAGCAACGCAATCGCTTCGGGCCCGGATACTACGTCACGGGTTGGAGCGAGCAGCGGATGTTCTATTTTTAAATCGTCTAAGCGCGCGCGCCAAGCTGAATAATCACCTGGTAGCGCGACCGCAATGAGCTGTTCAAGTGCAACCCCAAGGTCAGCACCGATCCCAAGTGTGACAACTTTATTCTTATTAATTTCTTTGCGATCAATATCGATGTGAATGATTTGGCCGTGTTTAATAAACTCATCGACGTTCCCAGTCACGCGATCGTCGAATCGAACGCCTAGCGCGAGCACTAAATCGGCTTCGTTGACCGCCACGTTTGCAGCATAACTACCATGCATGCCGAGCACATGCAGCCATAAGGGATGCTTAGACGGCACACTACCAAGGCCCATAATTGTGGTTGTGATCGGGCAGCCAAGTTTATCGGCAAGCGCCACCAGTAGCGCTTCCGTGCCGCTTGAAACGATGCCACCGCCCGCATAGATCACGGGTCGCGATGCTTCCGCGATCATTCTCACGCACTGCGTTAATTGCGAATCAGAGATGCCGCCAACCGTTGCTTCTACCGGATCGATGATGGCTGGAATGCGTGGCGCCACGTAGTGCCCCTCGGGATCACGCGGAAAATGCTGTTGGATGTCCTTAGGCAGGTCGATCAGCACGGGTCCTGGTCGGTTAGCGGCAGCGCTTGCAAACGCGGTGCGCACGACTTCCGGAATATCCGCGACTTGCTCAACCAACACGCTCATTTTCGTTATCGGTCGAGTGATAGCAACAATGTCGGCTTCTTGAAAGGCGTTTTTGCCTAATAAATGACTCGGTACATTGCCAGTAATGGCGACGATCGGGGTCGAATCGCTATTCGCATCGCCTAGCCCAGTGACAAGGTTGCAAGCCCCAGGTCCAGAAGTCGCGAGACACACGCCGACTTTGCCGGTGGCGCGCGCGTAGCCTTGCGCCGCGTGCACCGCACCTTGTTCATGCTCTGTCCGATAGCAACGCAGACCGAATTCATCTAGTACGTCAAATATCTCGAGGTTCGCGCCACCCGGATATCCGAATAGGCAATCCACGCCTTCGGCGACTAAAGCGGCGGCCAAAATTTGCGCGCCGCGCTGGGCCCGATCGCGATCTTCCTCGCGAATTTCTGATAATGGCGCCCCGCGTACGGAAGTCACGTCGCCGTAAGTAATATTGTCAGCCGTCGGTCGCGGTATTTTCTCATTCATAATTTTTTAGCACTGTTCACTCTCTATGCTGTGACGGACAGAGCCTCACAGTGAGGCATAGTATCGGCACCGCAATTTGGTGGAATGACGGATCGCGCTAGTGTAATGACATTTCGCGACACGTAGTCTACTTGTGTTTAACGACGCTATGAAAACGAGCCGCCGACCCGCGCTTACGCACCTGGCAAGCCTCGTTCTTGGCGCCGGCGAAACATTTGCGGCGATTCTCCAGTCCACGTTTTGAAAGCGCGAGAAAACACACTCGCATCCTCAAAACCAAGTACATACGCAATTTCATCATTATGCATGCCGCTGCGGCGCATCAAATCCGTAGCCCGCTCGAGTCTAACTTCTTCCACCAATTTCGCATACGTGGTCGCTTCATCACTGAGGCGTCGTTGTAGGGTTCGTTTAGTCAAATATAAAGAACCGACGATCTCGGTCAACGAAGGGATCGGTGTGGCCGTGCGTAATCGAGACCTTACGACATCTGCGTACGAAAGTGGTTCATGCATAACATCACTTAATTGGCGGCATTGATTCGTGAAGAATCTAAACGACATTGGATTCGATTGTGGGGGTCGCGCATCCCACACCGCTCGCGCGAAGCGGATCTCGTTCACGGTGTCGGCGAAACTTACGGGGCAGCGGAAAAACGCCACGTAGGGACCGATATCTGCAGGTTCGGATTGACGTAAGCGCACGGATAGCGGCGCAATCTGAGCGCCGAGCGTTTGACGAAACAGGGTTAAGGTCGCCGTCGTATCACGCGCAACGAAGAACGCCGCACAATCGCCGACGTCACTATTTTCGTGAAAAGCGACGTATTCTTCTGCGCCATCCCGCCACACAGACAACTCAATCGATCCCCAGGCTAACGTGGGGTAGGAAGGCACGGCCTGAAAAAGTTCGCGCACCGTTGGCGCGCAAGATGCGGCTAGTCCAAGCACGCCAAATAATGGCAAATGGTAGCGCTGACCAACCGCTAAGCCAGCAGCCGGCAAATTCAACTGCTGGAGCGCAAGTCGAATAAAAGTTAATTCCTGATCAAATCGGATCCGATAGCTTGGTTCTTCAAACGCGAAACGTGGGATATTTGCCTTGGCTAGTAGGGGTTCAATTGGGTGATGGTGAGCTTCAAGGATTTCGATGATCGGCGCTAATCCGTATGCGAGTCGGTAGGGCCGGCGCATGGTGCTACCAAATAGGTAGACAGGCTCCTGGGAGCTGCCTCGAGATAATTTTCGCCCTGCCCTCGCCATGAGCCCGATCCGAACATTGGCACAATATGTCATGCAATTTACGCGAACGGTCATTCCGCGTCGAGCGCTAGATAACGACACTTATCGACCGACATTTTGGCTAATTCGCCAATCATCAGATCCTGACGCGCGTCGCCCTGGAGGCTACCGATGAAATTCATGTTTTTCTTTTACCCCGCAATCCCTGCCACGTTAGATGAACGCGAGAAATTACGTCCGATCGCAGCGCGAACCGAAAATTTTCAAGAAATGTTGTCTGAGATCATCGAGTTGTCGCAGATGGCAGAAGATCTGGGCTTCACTGCCGTGACGTTTCCCGAGCATCACCTGCACACGGAAGGTGGAGAAATGGGCAGCTTGCCAGTACTGACCCAGCACGTGCTCGCCAACACAAAGACCTTACTTGCCGGCCCCATTGGTTATGTTCTACCTGGCTGGAACCCGCTGCGCCTGGCGCTTGAAACAGCGTGGATGGATCAGATTTCGAAAGGTCGCACGATTGCGGGTTTCGCACGTGGCTACCAAGCGCGCTGGCTAAATCCCATGGCCCAGCATTTGCACGGCGTCGCAGCAACGAATACATACGAGAAGACCGATAGCGACGTTGTTAACCGCGAGGCTTTTCAAGAAGTGTTCGAAATTCTGAAACTCGCGTGGGGTGAAAAGCCGTTTCGATATAAGGGTAAATACTACGAGTATCCCTATCCCTATGAGACGGGGACACCCTGGCCGGCTGATAAATGGACCAGAAAATATGGATCGCCGGGCGAAATCGACGACAACGGTAACATCCAAATGATCGATGTGGTGCCGAAGCCATATCAAAAACCCCACCCGTTGCTGTTCCAAGCGTTTTCCCAAAGCGAGGCGACCATTCGCTGGGCCGCAAGAGAAGGCATCATTCCAACCTTGATTACCTCTGATTTGGTCGATCTCAAAAACTATGCGCAGTGCATGGTCGACGAGGCTGGCAAGCATGGCCGCATCCTCGCACTGGGTGAAGAGCTAGGTGTGTTCCGCGGCGTCTACATGGCGGAAAATCGCGAGCAAGCGCGTGCCTTGGCGATGCGTGGATTGATGGGTACGGGTTGGCCAGGCTGGGCGCACGATTTCGGATTCACCGAGGCGTTTCGCATGCCAGAAGATGACGTGAAATACCCTAACCAACCCTTGCCTGTCTCAGAAGCGACGATGGAGCGCTTCGAGAAAAAACATTTCTGTTTAGTTGGCGACACGAACGACGTGCGCAAAGAAATGGATCTACTCGTCGAGGCGGCCAATCCAGAATGGTTTATTTGGCAGTCGGACCAGGGCTATCTGCCACTCGATGAAGTTAAAAGACAAATGGAACGCTTCGCGCGCGAAGTGATGCCGCATTACCGCGAAACCCACGAGAAAGAGAAACTAGCCAGCGCGGGTTAGATATCAAGTGCAAAGGTGCTGCGGATCCTGACTAGCCCGCAGCACCTGGGCCACTCACATTTGCAGTGGCGCGAAAAATTTCTTTGCGACTTCGATTACAAAATCCGGCTTCTCTTCCGGAATGAAATGCCCGCACTGAGGAACAGCGCACCCGTCGACCGACTCCGCAACCGTTTGCCAATAGGCGCGGATGTCACCAAGGAATGTATCACCCCCGTAAGCTTCAACGGGGATCGTTAATTTATTCGTTGCGTTCGCAAGATTCACCGTGTCCTCGCGCAGTCCGGCCGCATACCATTGGAAACCCGCTCGAATGGATCCCGCAATGGAGTTCACGCGAACGTATTCGGCAATATCTGCTTCCGAAAACACTGACGGACTGTAATTGAAATCCAGGGTCGTCAAGAATCGACGCAGATAGGCGTCGATGTTTTGACTAACCAACATCGTCGCCCAATCCGGATTTCCACCATGAAAGAAAACGTGATTTATTTTCAGCGCCAGCTCTAGAGGAAACGAATCACCGGCCCGGATCAGTCCAGGGATCATGTCGAGAATCAATAAGCGCTCGACCAGATCGCGATTGTCGTAGGCCAAATAAAACGCGACCGCGCCGCCCCAATCGTGACCGACGACGCCAATTTTTTCGCAACCGAGTTGCGATACGAGTTCCCGAATGTCGTGCGCTATTGTGCGCTTATCGTAACCGGTCATCGGTTTCTCGGAATCACCAAGCCCGCGCAAGTCGGGCACGATCACTTGATAATTTTTTGCTAATGCGGGAATTATTTTGCGCCACTCATACCAACTTTGCGGCCACCCATGCAATAACACGAGCGGGTAACCCGCCCCGGCTGTTACGTAATGCATCCGGAATCCGTTAACTGTTCGTTGGTGGTGTGTCAAAAGATCGTGCATTGTTGATCCTCTCCAGAAACTAACTCGAACAACATTATTGCAGCGATCATGGACGATTTGTGACATTTCAATCGCCGATCACCAACGTCCGAACTGAATCGCCAGTGCAAGTGTCGCCCAAGGGTGACACTTCAGTTGATCGCGTTTCACATTGCAGTTTCGTTCGACTACTCATGTGTGACGCGCGTCACGGGAGTGAAATGCCCCCTCATCTGTCCTTCGTCAACTCCATCACACCGGTAGAGAGCAGACGTGCGTCGCATCACAATCCCTTGGGCTCCTCTCGCCCTAACGCGACTCTGGCATGACCCGTGCAACGTAGCTATTAACGAATCACGGCATATGCCATCAGGGAAGTCAGTATGAAAACGAAAGCAGCCTTAATTATTTTCTTAGCGCTAATGTTCGCCAATATCTCGTCGGTGACGGCCGCGACTTTTTCCCAGCAATTTCAAAACGATTTCGCAACAAATCGGATCTGGTTATGGGCCGTTGAACCGACGACGACGTTTACAAATGTAACGTTTGATTCCGCGCCGGTTAGTAGCTGGTTAGTCCCTGTGGACACGGGTGACGCGCTCTACTTAGAATCTAACACTGGTACGCTGGTTGCGCCCACTACCGGACGATTTACCGTCACCTTCGATTACACCACCCCGACGTTTTCTTTCGAGTGGGCCGAATTATTCTGGAACGGTACTAGTAATACTATTTTAGGTAGTGGTACCGCGACCTGGAACGGCAGTGCTTGGGGCGGTAGCACGGCGTTCACTCAAGGCGCTGCCGTCGTTCCGGTGCCTGCATCCAGCGTGTTATTAGCTTCTGGGCTTGTGCTGGGATTTGGTTTCGTGCGGCGCAAAACTCACCCACTATAACTGCATAGCCACGGGGCATCGCCGCGTCGAGTCCTATAAAAATAATTCGCCACGCGACGAGATTCACTGACTAGGAAACTTCAACCATCAGCAAGAAACCGTCTTGTTAGCGACGAACGCTAAAATTTCCGCTTCGTCGTAACCCAGCTCGTCCAGAAGTTCTTTCGTATGTTCGCCAAGTAGTGGCGCTTGTCGAGATACGACGCTTGGCGTCACGGAATACTCCGTCGTTGGCCGCACGTACCGGATCGCACCTTCAGAGGGATGTTGCGCACTTTGTAGTAAACTGACTGCTTTGGCGTGCGGGTGCTCGGCTAAATCGTTTAAGCGGTACAACGGTGTCGCGGGAATATCGAGATCCGCGCAGATCTCCAACCATTGTGCCGTAGTCTTGATCGCCATGATCTCGAGCATGTCGCGATACATCGCGACGAGATTTGCGTTGCGCGCTGCGCGATCATCGACCCCGTACTTCGTCGCTAGATCATTGCGCCCCGCGACGCTAAAGAATGAGCGCCAGTGCGCCCCGGTATACGGCAAAATGGCCATATAGCCATCCTTTGTTCGCGCAGGTTTTCTGCCGCCGTCTAGCAATCGCGTGTAACCCGCACCACTCGTGGCCGGATCGAATGTCAAGCCACCTAAGTGTTCGGCGAGTATGAAACTGACCATGGTCTCGAACATCGGCACTTCGACATATTGCCCTATGCGATTCCGTTCGCGGCAAAATAACGCGGCCAGGACCGCGTTAGCTAACACCATGCCGGTGGTTTTATCTGCAATCAAACTTGGCACATAGCAGGGCTCACCGTCCGCCGCTGAATTCAGATCCGCTAGCCCGCAGGCTGCTTGAATGATGTCGTCGAAGGCGGGTTTATTTCTGTCCGGTCCACTCTGACCGAAACCTGTGGCGACACAATAAACAATATCTGCTTTCAGTTTCTTAACCGCGTCGTAACTAAAACCAAGCCTTTCCACAGCCGCAACACGCATGTTGTGAACCACAACGTCCGCCGTGGGGATCAATCGTCGCAAAATGTCCGCTCCTGCGGGCGATTTCAAATCTAGCGCAAACGATCGTTTATTGCGGTTGAGACTTAAAAATATCGAACTCATACCCGCATTCCGGCTGACTCCGTTTGCTCTCATCAGATCGCCTTTTAACGGTTCAACTTTGATCACGTCTGCGCCCAAATCACCAAGGATTTGCGTTGCTATAGGACCGAGTACAACCGACGTTATATCGATGACGCGGACTCCGGCCAAAGGTCCTTGCGCTGGGTGTTGGCTTCCTTGATGTTGTGATTTTTCCATGAGCATTACCTCAGAGAAACGCGTTCCTTTCGCGAGCGTAACTCAACAGTTGCCGTTCCTTTGGCAGTCACTTCGCCGAGTTGGTTTTCGGTATAGACCTCGAGATCGATAACGTACGCTCTTTCTTCGATGCGTTTATCGATTACCTTAGCTCGACACCACGACACATCACCGAAGATGTTTGGACGACGCACGCTGACATTCAGCCGGCGTAAAAACCCATCGTCACCCATCCAATTCGTCATGAGTTGCCCTAACCATGAAATTCGCTGCGTGCCAACATCATAGCCACCCGGCATACCCACATCGCGCGCCATCTGTTGCTCTGCGTGGCCTCGAGCGGGAGAATCATCCGCGCCAGTGCGGGGATCAATAAAAGCGTCTGCGGGGTGACGTTTGCGATGCATGGTCGCGCGCCGATGTGCTTGATAGCTATGTCCCCCGCCCGAATACCAGCAGATCATGTCCGTAATATTTAACGGACCTTTGAGCATGGGTTGCAGCGTGCTTTCGAGTTCCACGTCTTCGAAATAACGTGGCTGAGAACCGCGAAGTTCTTCGTGTTCTACTGCGTGGACGATGTGATCGAGTTCCTCCGGACTATACTTATGCGTCTCTCGAGGCGCATAGCTCAAACCATCTTTGGCTTTTGCGCGTGGCACGCGGGCGGTACTGCCGAGCGCGCGGCACACGCGTTCGCCGTGTTGATTCGTATACAACACCTCACCCGTTTGAATAATAAAGTTCTTCGCATTCGCGCCTTGCTTTTGCACGGCGTCGATCAATCGCGCTTGGACAGTAAAACGATCTCGATGACGAATGGGTTTATACCACTCCCAATCTGTGCCGCCGTATAGCCACTGAATGCCCCGTAGTTTCGGCGCGACTACGGTTGTATCAACGGTATATAGAAAACAACCCGGTGCCAATGCGGACTGCCACCGGCTTGCTCCGCCATATTCGGTATCGCAAAACAATGGGTTTTCATCGCCGAGCGCCCAGCAAAATTGACGAACGCTATCGGGTGCCGCTTCGGTGTTCCATTGTTGCGAGCCACGCCTGAGATCGATCCCAATAAGACTTCGCGCTTCTTCAAGGGCGCCGTCCCACCATGCTGGGGATTGTGTTACCGGTTCTGCGCGATCTTTAGATTTCGAATCGGTCATCGTGCTATAAAACATTCCGTCTCGAGTTCATCCAACAACCCCAGTCGCGATCAGTTCATCGATCTCGTCGCGGGGAAGACCCAGTAAGCCGCCTAAAATTTGCTCATTGTGTTCACCTGTCAATGGCCCACAGCGCGTAATTTGCGGAGAAAAATCCGAAAATTTCCATGGCGCACAGAATAGATCTTCTTTGCCATAGACGGGAATATCTACCGTATGCTTGATACCGCGTGCAGCGTAATGCGGATCTCGCCATTGCTCATCGATTGAGAGAACCGGCGATGAGGCGATACCGAGTTTACGGATCTCTTCAACCAAGGCATCGCGCGCATGTGCCGCGGTCCACAAAGCGAGATCTGCATCTAATTCGTTACGGAATTGAATCCGCCCCGCATTTGTCGCGAACTTCGGATCCAACGCCCATGAAGCGTCGGGTGCGAAATTTCTGAACGCCGCCCATTCGTCTTCACAACGGATCGCCAATGTTAACCACGAATCATTTTCAAGCGCGGGGTAAATTCCATGCGGCGCGTAGCGCGGATGCGCGTTACCTAAAGTATTTGGCTGAGCAGCCTTAAGTTGACTGTCAAGAATGTAGGGTCGCAACGTTCCGAGTAAAGCCTCTATTTGCGAGAGATCGATATAACAACCCTTGCCCGTCAAGCGCACACGCCTCAATGCCGCAAGCACGGCAGTTAACGCGTGTGCCGACGCGTTGGGATCGCCTAGTCCAAAGCTCAGCGAACCGATGGGCGCTTCGCCGCGATAACCCACTAGCGACTCCAGTCCGGCGGCACTCGACATGTTTGGCGCATAAGCGCGCATACTTGATAGCGAGCCGAACTGGCCTGCCGCGGACATTGATAGCATGATTGTTCTAGGGTTAACGTCACGTAATACGTCGTAGCCTAGGCCCGTTCTTTCCATCGTTCCGGGCGACATATTTTCGACCACGACGTCGCTCACCTCCACCAAACGCTTGAGAAGTTCGACCGCACGGGGCTTTTTCGCATTGAGTGTTATGCCCAACTTGCCATGATTGATTTGATGGAACATGGGCGACATTTCTTTCGACGGTCCAAGCACTTTCTTACCGTCACGGATAATTCTGCCGGCCAAACGTAAGTTGTCTGGTCGATCGCTATGCTGCACTTTTATGACTTCGGCGCCGAATTCAGCCAGGATCGTCCCCACCCATGGTGCGGACCAGACCCATCCGAAATCCAAGACTCGCATTCCCGCGAGCGGCCGAGAATGACTTGGAGTTGGCGGTGTTAAGCACGTGGGCATCGCACCACGCAATAAATTCTCAGCGATGTTGGGCGCAGATTCTGCGTGCGATTGTTGAATGCGAAATGGTAATCCCGGGACTGCTAGCTGCTTACCTGCCACTTTCAACTGACGAAAATATTCGCGCTCTTCGAACTGACGAGTCGCCAACACGTCCGCAAAATCCCGGATCGGCGACAGAATTAAGCTATTGTCCAACGCGATCACTTCGAGTTCAGCTTTCGTGCGCTCGGCCAACCACGGGATCAGCAATTCATCGACTTCTTCCGGATATTGTTGGCCCATCGCGCGCAGATCTTGGTAGCGCGGCTCGGATGTCCAGGCGGGATTTCCCATAACTTTAACAAGCCGCTGCCACTCTTGGGGTGTGCGACCAAAGATACACACCTCGCCATCCTTGCACGGCAATATGACGTAGGGGTAAGCCCCACCGGATCCCGAGGCACGGCGCCCCCCGCGATGCCAGCGCAGCCCGTGACTGATATACAGTCGACAATTCGCCGCCACGTAACTTGCCAGCACGTCCGCAAGAGCGACGTCTACGACTCGACCACTGCCGCATCCGTCACGTACTTGCAGCGCTAACAAACTCGCTGCCGCTAACATCACCCCGGCTTGATGCTCGGCGATGCCCGGCGGCAACGACAAGGGTTCTCGACCGGGCTCCCCGAGTGACCATGCAACACCGCTCAAGGCTTGCGCATCGAGGCCAGTCGCTGTGTATTTCGCGTAGGGTCCGTCGAGACCGAAAATCGTAGCGACACTGATCACAAGTCTCGGATGGCGTAAGTGGATTGATGAGAGTGTCCCGGCAATCACTTCAAGCTCCTCTGGCGTGTCGCACAACAACACATCAAAGTCGGCCATCAATACATCGAATTCATTGGTGTTAAGCGGCAGTGGTCGTTCGGATTTCTCTTCTGACAACGCATCAAGTGCCAATTGTTCGGGACTTTGGCAGCTTGTTTGCGAGCGCTTGTCGACGCCGATCCGGGTCACTTGCGCGCCGAGCCTCTTCAGCAACCAGCCCGCATAAGCGGACGCGATCCCGCTCTCACGGCCGACGAATTCGCCAACCCTCACTGAATGGTTTTCTTGCTGTTCGGTCGTCAACGAGAACCCTGTTCCTTATCACTTAGAATGCAGTCGCACAGTTAAATCGGTAAACCCGTGGATAATATTTGAGCAAACGCGTTGCGGTTCACCGACAACTTCTACGGAACGAAAACGCCGCATAATTTCCTCCCAAGCAATTTTCAATTGCAATTCCGCGAGTCTATAACCCACGCAATGATGGATGCCAAAACCAAACGACAGGTGTTGCCGCGGGTTCTTTCTATCAATAATAAACGCTTCCGGCATATCGGTGGCGTCGGGATCTCGGTTCCCAGAAATATACCAAAGTGCAACGCAGCCACCTGCTTTAAGCATTACATTACCAACGCGCGTATCTTTTTTCGCCGTGCGCGCCATGTGCGAAATCGGCGTTTGCCAGCGTACTATTTCAGGCACCATGGTTTCGATTAGCGTCGGATTCGCTGCTAGTTTTTTGTACTCGTCGGAAAATTGATTCAACGCAACGACGCCACCGGTCATTAAGTTGCGAGTGGTATCGTTGCCGCCCGTGCTTGGGTGGATCCGTAGATTGGAACATTCGCGCATCTACACCATTGCTGCGAAACAATTTTTTTTATTAACCTAATACATTCCTTCCAAGCCCATAGTCACACGAGAATAGATCGTCTGCGGCGTTGACTTTGACAATGTCGTCGTACTTGGTTAATGACCAATACGGGCCATACGCGCTGTCCGCGCAATAGTGCACAGGCGCCTCTCGGTGCAGCCTTTCAAAATAGGGAGCAATTGTGTTGTCACGATAATGCCATGGGTTGCTAACATCGATTTTGTCTAACGCAAGAGAATACGGATCAACGTTGGTATTATTTTCCATCCCATGTCCCTTAATACAATTATGACGTGGATAGCGATACACCGGTATTTCGCGTTCGAGAAATTCGATAATCGCTGCGTTAGATTGGGCTAGACACTCGTCGTCGCGTCCGAGAATCGACAAAGGGATTTTCACTGCATCTGAAATTAACGAAGAGCGTTAACCGCACGACACTCAGCATCGCCGACAATTCGGGCACTCTTGTGACGATGCTTATTCTGGCGCCGGGGATCCTGTACTTAGCGTGCGCTGCTGCGGTAACACGGGTTTAAATTCTCCGACGTGATAATTATGACAGGACACGCAGGATTCACCGGCCTTACCTTCTTGATGACATTGCGCGCAAGTCTCAGCAGACAATGATTTAAAATTACTCGCGAACTTATGTGGATCGTTGTTGTTATCGAAGCTCGACGCGTAGTCCGATTCTTTATCAAACGCGTGGCAAGCGAGACAACCGTCCTGGTCGAGCAAATTGAAATGTGCCTGGTGCGAGAACGTATTGAAGTGCTTGTTATTCGGATCTGCCTCGCGCACTTTCCAATTTACGGTCTTTTTGCCGTCGACATCGTCTAGAGAATGACATTTCATGCACGATCCCGGCGCCCCATCTTTAGTGAGTTCGGCGAATAGCTTTTGCATCGAGTCATTGTTCGATTCGGCCGAAGTTTCAATCCACGACTGGATAAACTTATCCTCGTGGCCGGCGGGCCGATAGCGAAGTTGATACTCTTCGCGGTACCAACCGCCAGCGCTAGCGCGATCTTCGACGGCGATACGCGGGTCGGAGAACGAGAATGCTTCGCTGCTTGCTGGCGTTGATGCGCCACTGTCACTTTCGGGTTCAGGGTCGTCGATCGCGATCTCAACATCGCCAGACTCATCCCCAAACATAGCGTCGAAGTCCTCAGCTGTCGATTCCTCGGAGTCGTCGCCAAACACAGAATCGAAATCTTCATCGTCGGCATCATCGTCAGGACTTGATTTTTTGGGTGTCGGCGCTGGCGCAATCGCGACCGTCGCATTAGGGAGTCCAGCACGATGTCGTTGGACCTCTTCGAGAAGTAAGGGGAACCAATCCACCCGCGCTGCGCTAACCATATCAGGTGGGAGTGCCGCCAGTAATTCCAATTGATCAGAACTATCTTCGGCGACACCGACAGACTCCGCGAGACGCTCCGACACGACACTCGCACCGCGCGACTCAAGCTCGTAGAAGAAATCTTTTACGATCCAGGCTAATTCGTTGACCCGTTCTAAGGTTTCGTCACTTGCGTCTTCGAGATCGAGCATATCGACATCGGCGAGCGCGTGTTGGACCGCAGCGTAATCGGGATTCGCATGCAACATTAAGTTCATGAAAGCGGACAAGTCATCTTCCGCGTATTCCGGCCATTGCCCGATCGAGATGCCCTTTTCGACCAAGGTGGCCACGTCGATACCGGGAAGTCCCAATAGCGCAATGCCTTTTGCGGACGCGCGACCGTCGCCACTCACTTGGCTGTTATGGCAGCCACTGCATGTTTCAACGTAGGGCTTGAGAACCATTCGTCCGCCACCCGCCTGCGTGCGATGACAATCGTTACAAGCGTGCGGTGCCAAGTCTTTGTTCTCGTCTTCGAGAAAATGCTTGTCAATGTGGCTTACATGATTGAAAAATAGATGCGTGCGGCGATCATTCGGATAACTAGTAAATGGCGGATGACCATCGCTAAAACTCTTAAATTTCACCTCATGGCAAACCACACACATTTGATCGCTAAACGCGGCAATATTCTGCTCGGCACCTTTGTGTTCGCGGTGACAGTTCGTGCAATTTAATCCAGCGCCATGCTTCTCATCAGCACTCAACAGCGCCGCTGCAACTGTGATCGCAACCGGCCCGTTGGAAGCAGATTCGGCTTTAGCGGTCATCGACTTCAAGATTTCCGGGTCGAGGCTGTGCGCTGCAAGTGCGTTCGACCCGAAATTATGACAACCGCTGCATTGTGCGCTGTCGGCGCTATGGTCGTAGCTTCCAACTAACGCACTGATCCACTCACCAATCCCACCGTCTGCCGAAGCATGGCAGGTCTCACATTGCTCGAGAGCCGCATGTCCTTGGGATAAAGTTCCTGGCGATAGGAATTTGGCTCGGTCAGGCAGTGAAAAAATGATCAACAAACAACCGACGGTTAGCGCCACGGCCCATCGGACGAACATTCCACGACGCGCACGCCAACTTCTGATGGGATGACAGGGCGGAATTTTTTCACAACAGCTGCCATCCGGATTCGGTCCACGCTCGCACGCCCCCCCGTAAAACGCCGACCTTTTACAGCGCCAACGGTCACCTTCACGCATCGGTACGCATTCAGCTGTTGCGCGGCAATGGCCACGCTTGTCCGGTCCAACTTGGCAGGCCCTTCCGTCCGCCGCCCGTCCGCACACCCAAGTCTTATCGGGACGCTCGTAAGGGCTCGTTCGATAATCGAATTTTTGTAGTCGATCGGCCATTACGCTGAACCAAATCCATAGACCAAGAGCATGTGCGCGAGTAAGACAAGTACCATGCTATAGGTCAGCGGAATGTGGATAAAAAGCCAACTTTTCAGGGTGAGTTGCAGCGTGTATTGGTTGTCCAAGTCGTTTTTCCGCTTAAGGAGATCAAGAAGTTCATCAGTAAATTCTTTTTCCTTGTCGTTCATGTAACGTTTTTGAGCAGCAAGTTCGTTTGCTAACCGATAATAGCTGCGTTGGTCGTTGTACAAATAGCCTGGCGAAAAACTGGGTCGTCCGAAAAACGGGGCAACGGTACGCACATAAAAATCTGCGAGCGTGGTCGATTCAGTTGTGTCAACTGATTCCTTAACGACATCGTCGGCGCTTTCACGCAACGTTCGAGCAAATGCCGGGATACGTTCAAATATCAATTGTTCACCCTGGTGCGTAAGGCGCCTGGCGAATAATCGAGAGATGAAAATTCCAACGATGCCACTCGCACAGATCAGCACAAATAGTAAGGCAAGTGAGAATTCCAGATATCCGTCCGGCCAACGCCATTGGATGTGCATTAAAAATAGGAAAATTGCGGCTAGGCCCACATACAAGTGCAGTTGCAGCCAAGTTCGATTGCGAATTGCCGGCAGAAATGTAATTTTCTTGCGCCCGTTGTACATCATCAGGAGGCATATCATCCCGACCAGTATCCAGCCGGATAGCCACTGCGAGTCGCCGAGTCCAAACCCGTATATTTGCAGGCCCCAGCCGAGTACGAGCACGCTTAGTGCTGTCGCGGATAGATATCCGTTGCGCCGGGACCAGCGCGAACTCATCTATTCAACCACTCGTTCAGCGCTTCGCTATCGCTCATGTTCATTCGAACCAAGGCGTCATGTGGACATGCGTTCTCGCAGGCCGGGCCGTGCGGCAAGTTGTAGCAGTAGTCACATTTCGTTGCTTTAAGAATCGGAGTCCCAGTCTCGGTATCAAGGACCACCGCGCCCTCCTGGCCTCTAATCTCAACCATCCGTATGTTGTCGTATGGGCATGCATTCGCGCAGCTCGTACAGCCGATGCACGCTGAATCATTGATAACGACTTCACCACCCAATTCGGAACGATGGATCGCGCCGGTTGGACAACCGATCATGCACACCGGGTCGGCACAATGCATGCACGCGTTCGCAATCATTTGGTTTTCATGCTGCAGACCGTGCCTGACAAACCGTGGATTTCCGTGGTGCGTGTCCGCACAAGCCTTCACGCATTCATCACAACGGATGCACCGGTCAAGATTTATCATCATCGTCGCCGTGCCGTTGATATAGCGATTCTCGACCGTGAATTCGAGAAAATCGGCGTCCAAGGCTTCATGATCCGAGGTTTTATCCTTGGCGCGAACATGAAATTGGAGCTTATTCTCCATATCGCTGAATACTTTTTCGGGCAAGCTCGGAATGACAAAGCGCTCGATGATGCGCGTTGGAACGCGCAGTACGTCAGAGTAGCCAAGGGCATACAACCCGGTCTGATAAGGAATTACATTGTCGTTTCGACTGTTGTGCAAGATCTCCTCAAGTCCGAATATCCCACCGCTAGATAACACCGGCAACGAGCGGTGGCCGTTATTAATTTGCTGGGTAATCTTCGCGAATCCCGAGCGTATGAATAATAATCCATCCGCGTAATCACCTTCCAAAGCGATGGGTGCGGATTCGGATCCCCGTTGTCCGCTGTTGGCGCGACTCTTAAACGCGGTATGCCAATCGAAGCTTCCATAGGATTCAAATAACGTGTGCTCGGCGATCTTTTCCATAACCGCGTCGTCGAGGTACTTGAACACGTCGATCTCGCGCAGGTGAGTGATTAGATTCCGTTCGCGATAGAGTTTATCAATGTACTGCCTGTATGAGTTTACTTGCCGGCGGATGTCGCGCAGTGCTTGCCAACGGATCTCTAGTAACTCAACGTCCTCTAGCGCGAACACGGACGCGTTGCGCGGTGTGCGCGCTAGTGCCGCGACTTCGCCAAACATTTCTCCGGTCGCTAAGTTCGCAACTTGATAAGTTTGCAGAATCTTCTCGATATCTCGCAGGTAAACTTGCGTGCCCTCCCCGGATCCGAGCGTCGCCACCTCATTGGTTACGTAGCGGCCACCCGAGATTCGCACTTCGGGGTACGCAGATTTCGTAAAGAATCTCGAGATTGTTTGCCCGATCCCGCGCCGCGCCGTTTGCGTGTGACCGAGCATTGACTCAGGCAAACCGGGGGGCAAAATAACACCGACGCTGCCACTGACGATAAGAAACGACGAATTTCCGTAATCCCCGGCGCGCACCAACAAGTCACCACGTTGGAAGCGGCGGCGGCGCGTGTCGTTGCGAATAATGCCATCAAGTGGCAATGCGGCAGGAAAGCGTGATGCATCCATGTCGACGAAGGGCGCTAAAGTCAGAATACGGGCGACTTCTTTGTCGCCCATATTCTCGTCAAACGGCGTATTCCAGCGTTGCGGTCGGCTAATCGTGGAGCTTTTTTCCACTGGAATTTGTCCAGACGCCGTTTCTATCACGAAGCAGGAGTGCCTTTGTAATCTCCAGACTTCGGTAACAATGCGTCAATTGCGCCTAACGCGCTGCCGCTCATTGCGGCCACTTTTTTCGCGTTTTGTGCGACCGCGTCTGCGGCCTTGAGGTATTCCGCTTTGTTGTTCAATTTAAGCTTAATACCGCCCGCTAAGGTCACGACCGCCTTGACTTCGGCGAGACCTGATGCGGCCGCAATTTTTTCAAGATCAGTCGAAGCCGATTTTGCTCGTTTGGCCATTTGCACTGCGAACGTAGCTTTCTTCGTTGCCTCAGCAAGTCCTCGATAGGCGAATTCAAGATCCAGCATCTTGCCAACAACAAACATCACGCGACGACGATCCAAAGACGCCTCCGTGTTG
>JAQCEL010000274.1 GCA_027618655.1 Pseudomonadota bacterium
GGACCGCCTGGCTTGTTAACCGCTCAATTCACCGCAAATTGACAGGCCAACTGCTTTTTTTAGGTTTAACGCAGTACCGACGATACGGCGAGTCGAGCGAAGCTCCGGTAAATAGATCGTCATTTCCGGTTCCGCTTCGGCATCGTCGGATTGTTCTAAGAGCAACGCGATCCGTGATTTAGCCGGAGGATCGGTAAAGCGAATCACTGCCTTGGATAAATCATTATCAAAGCGCTTCCAGTACAACTCGGCGCGCATCTCGCTAACCATTCCTTTGTCATCGGAGACATGCAAGCTGATATTTTCTTTCAATGAAATCCGCGGCGCAGAACGTTCGAGGCAAGATTGCACTTCGGGATCTATCGAATGCGATGCAAGGTCTTGAACCTCGGCAAAACAAACCGTGGCGTAGCAACAGACAAGAGCGATCGATGGCGCCCAATAGTTCATGGCCGGCTTGTAGGTGGCTTGAGTCATGCTGCTTAAAATCAATTACGTTCTAGTTCCGGAGTCGTTTCGTGCCAGGTCCTGTTACCGATCGGCCACCACGGCATTCGTCTCGTGGGCGAGATCGGGTTCGCGACAATGTTCCAGGATGTGCAGTCTAGCGTAATTGCGCAGTTGGATCGCTTGGCCCCACGCGTCGTTGTCTGATCGCGGGGAGAGGGCTAGTCCAATGGTTAACGTGATCTGACCTGCATGCGGAAACCACGATCCCGAACGGAGCATCGAACGCGATCCGTGAATTGCGATTGGGACGATCGGCACGTTCGCGGCGACGGCGGTGGTAAACGCGCCCATGTGAAATGGCAAGACGCCTGGCATGCGTTTAAATGTGCCTTCCGGAAACACCATCAGAGGATGCGAATCTTGCATCGCATTCGCTGTGTCCGACATCTGTGAGACACCTGCTTGAGCATCAAAACGTTCAATAAAGCGTACGCCGAGACGCCGCAATGCCGGATGCAATAGCCTCGATTGTTGGAGTTCCGCTTTGACCAGAAAATCGACGGGATAAGGAATTGCTGATAGCAAGATCGGGCCATCCAGATAACTTTGATGGTTTGCAACAAAAACACAAGCTTCGCCCGACGCTGGGAAATGCCCGTTAACTTCGATCCGCGTTGCCGTTACTGCTGCTAAACACCGCGTAATCATTCTCAGCGCCGCCCAAACGATTCTTCGCGGCAGCGGCAGCAGCGCGGCAACCCAGGCAGCCACGCCAAATAACGTGAAGCTAAGCCAAGCGTATGCCGCATAAGACCAGCGCTGCACGGAACGCGACAAGCGGCGCAGTTGCGGCCAGATCCCCGCGAGCGCGAGCCGCGCTACTTGCACCCACACGGCATGGCCCGTTTGGTTCAGCCGACCCTGTTCGTATAGACGCCGACAATCCACCCTGCGTATCTTCCCACTCGAGGTTTTTAAGATCGTATTAGGTGCGACCAGCACGACTTCATCTGGCGGTGCGCTGACGACATCAGTAACGACTGAATTAATTGCCGTGCGGAGCTGCTCGCGCGCGGCTTCTTGTTGCTTGCGCGTCTCCGCCAGCACGACTAAACGCTCCGTTCCCGTCTTTGGATCTGGCGCGCCAATGACTGCGACACAGCCTTTACGAACGCCGTCCAATTCTCCAATCACTTCTTCAAGTTCAGTCGGATAAATATTCCGTCCGGCGCGAATAATTAGATCCTTTTCGCGTCCAACGATAAATAATTCACCGTTTGAAATGTAGGCCAAGTCGCCAGTTTCAAGCCAACCATTGCGGATCAGGGCCGCCGTTTTCTCCGGATTTCGATAGTAGCCGACGGTTGCCGACGGACCTCGAAATTGCAGACGACCAGCGTGGCGCTCCGGTAATTCGCGGCCGAGCGCATCCACCACACGCACTTCGTGCAAGGGTAATGGGAAGCCGCAACCAACGATGCGACGACTAAACGGTTCGGGTGCATCGCTAGCGACGGCTTCGGCGATACCCTCGTTGGCCAGTTTATTTCGGTCGACCGTGTCGATCAGCATGCCGCGCGCTACTGGACTAAACGTTAAGCCTACTGAGTTCTCGGCGAGTCCGTAGACCGGTAGCATCGCGTTTTTCCTTAGTCCATAGGCACTAAAGCGCGCGACGAATGCTTCCATTGTCGATGCGTTAATCGCTTCCGCGCCATTTGCAATCAGACGCCAATGACTGAGATCCAATCCTTCGATGTCGTTGTCCGCTATGCGCCTCAGACACAGCTCGAAGGCAAAATTCGGTGCAGCAGATACGGTTCCGCCGTAGCGGTGTACTGCCCATAACCAACGTTGTGGCTTATTTAGGAAACTGAGCGGCGACATAATCACGAGCCGTGGGGCGTGATACACGCTACCAAGCCACGCACCGATCAAACCCATGTCGTGATAAAGCGGCAACCAACTAACGAACACGTCGTCAGATTTCACCTGCAAGCCATGACCGTTCGCGCGAATATTTGCTAACAAATTACTGTTGCTCAATACCACCCCTTTGGGGTCGCCGGTACTGCCCGAGGTGTACTGGATAAAACCAATATCGTCGGCGCGCCGGTAAACAATTTCGCCGCCGCGATCGAGCGCGCTCAACTCGTCTACCGTGGCTACTCGGCGCAGCGTATCGACCTGTGAGGTGAGTAGGTGACTGACAGATTTCGCTGAATCAATGGTGATCAACATCGTTGCGCGACAATTTTTTAGAATCGCACTTTGACGGCGCAAATGGTCTTCGATCTGAGCACGTCGCACGGGCGGATAAATGGGTACCGGGATCGCGCCCGCGAGTACAACACCAAAGAATGCGAAGAAATATTCTCGGCTAGTTGGGAGCATTAACGCGACCGTCTCACCGGCCACTAGACCGTGAGCTTGCAAGCCACCAGACACCGCTAGTGCACCGCCCCAGAGTCCACCGTAGGTTATTATTTCCCCGTCCGTGTAGTCATCATAGAGCTGAATGTGCGGCCGTTCAGGGTGGCGCTCGACATGCCAGAGCAACATATCCAGCAAGGTCGTTGCACTATCAGGTGCGTCACTGAGTGACGCCAGCTTAACGTCAATGGTCTCGACGCTAAGCCGGGTACTCGAGATATTCGCGCTTTTTAGCATCACGCGCAGCACGTCCCGCGGAGTTTGCGCTTCGGCCATTGCTTGCTCAGATAAAGCCAGTCCAAAAGTTTTTTCGACTCGAGCGGCGAGTTCGACACGCCCGAGCGAATCGAGACCGAAGTCGCGATCGAAGGTCATATCCAAGCTTGGGCTTGGCAACGTCGAATCGTTCGGACGCAACTCGCGCACCACGGCGTCGATCAATGCCAACAGTTCCGCGGCGGCAACCTTGGCATCGGCAAAATCCACGCGAGACGGTTCTGGCGGTGTAGTCATAGGGACGCTATATCGTATCAAGCATCGCTAATATCGCGTTTAGTTTGCTGGTCGGCAATTCTCATGTTGCACACAATCGCTCTGACGGCACGATCAATTCATGCGGATGCCGCCGCACACATTCAGTGCTTGGGCGGTGATCTCTTTGGCATCTTCTGAGGCCAAAAATACCGCCGTTGCACCGATATCTTCAGGCGTTTGCGGTTTACCAAACGGGATCATTTGTGCCACGACGGCGTCAAACGCGGCACTCGGCTCGACGCCGTGAAATGCCGGGTTCGAGCGGGTCATGAAGGTTGCCAAACGCTCCCACATCGGCGTCCAAATGATACCTGGACAAATACAATTCGCATTGACATGGTATGGCGCGAGTTGCAGCGCGAGCGATTGCGTTAACGATATCACCGCTGCTTTGGAGGCGGCGTAAGCGGGTAGAAACTCCACGCCTTGGCGTCCCGCAACGGATGAGATGTTAATGATCCGGCCGCGGCGTTCTTTTTTAAAGTACGGAATCGCGGCACGACAAGAGAGAAAAACCCCTTTCACGTTGACCGCCATGACGAGGTCCCAGTCGTCCTCACGCACGTTCTCGAGCAGTGGCGGCTCCGGTTCGCCGACGGGTAAGCCGTCAACACCTGCGTTACATATCAGTGTGTCGAGGCGACCGAAGGTATCAATCGCTACTTCAACCGTATGCTTGCAGTCGGAAAGCTTGGTGACGTCTGCTTGATGGGCGCGCGCATTTCCGCCGAGTTCACGGATCTTACCGGCGACGGCTTCTGCGTTATCTAAATTCGCATCGGCGACGACAACGCTCGCGCCTTCACGCGCCAGGCAGAGACTAATCCCTTCGCCGAGCCCACCGCCACCACCGGTCACTATTGCCAC
>JAQCEL010000043.1 GCA_027618655.1 Pseudomonadota bacterium
CAAAGATAGCGCTGATATCGTTTCCACAAATCAGTTTTAGTCATAAAACAGGCGCCTTATAGCGTGGCAGGCTTTTACCCGACCTCGTGAATATCTAATCAAAATGCCGCGATAAACCTGCGATGGCGACCTGAACTGCGATCTGATCGCAGCACCCTATTTTTTTATTGGCCCGCAACGTTTGCATTTTGTTCGGTCCGATGATTATTAACAAGTTTACCCGTCGTCGACCGGGCACCTGCAGCAGATTTAACATTCCAGCTCAAGGGACTTTTTTCATTCGGGATCACATGCGCGCTATACGGCGAGGATCAGCGCGGCCAAACCCCAAGCTGATTCATGGCGAGCTAGTCCGGTCGATGGGCCAATCCTAGGAACCTGGGGTATAAGTGCCCCACGCGTTTGCAAATAAAAAGAAGGGAAATTGTGTGTTCGCTAGCGTCCTTCTGCGACCCCGTCACTGAACACTGACGAACTTCAATGGTAGCCTTATACTTCGAGTAGCACGTCGCGGATAAAATACCGATGAACGACCGAATTATCAGTGATCCCAACCTATGCCACGGAAAACCTTGTATTCGAGGTTTGCGATATCCGGTCGACACGTTCGCGAGGACACCCATCAAAAGATAGTGCTAAACCGATACCTTCTGAGATACCTTCAAGGCGCGAGCCGGCGGTAGAAATTCAACGCATGCCGATAGCCACGATAGAGGTGCGCACCCGATGACCCAGCATACGCTTTCTTTTTCTCCTGCGATCCCATCACCGATTCATAGCTGGCCTGCATTTGGACGACACCAAGTTTCGGCGATCGATGACGCCGCGCTCAGCTCTAATTCATTCAGGGTATCCTTTACTCTACTGTAATAATTCAGATCCTGGTTACGACCCGAAATTCCGTCCTTGCGAACTCTCGATACACCGAGTACGGTATCACCATATTTACAATATGGTTTACCCATATGAAAACGACGATTGAGCTTCCTGACGAGCTAATAAATCAGGCACGACGTATTGCAAAGCAGGAAGGCGCCTCGCTACGTTCTCTATTTGAAGAGGGGCTACAACGTAGTCTCGAAGCACGACGCCAAGCGGTGCGCCGCGAACTCGACTTCCCGAGCTACGGTGGCAGCGGGTTGACCGACGAGTTGCAAGGTGCGCCATGGAACCAGATCCGTGATGAAATCTACCGTGAGCGCGGTGCGTGATTGCTATCGACACCAACCTGCTCGTCTACGCGCACCGGCGGGAAATGCCTTTCCATGAACGCACTCGAGTGGTGCTAACCGAGGCGGTCGCTGCAGCGGAACCCGTCTGCGTTCCGTGGCCGTGTGCGCACGAGTTTCTCGCGGTAGTCACCAATCCTCGAATCTTTAAAGATCCCACCCCGATGGATGTCGCGTTGGATGCCGTCAAACGACTCCTCGCGACGCTTTCCGGTGGATTCCTTGCCGAGGGAGAAGGTTACTTAAATGTCCTCGAGCAGATTGTCCGACCTGCCCACCTGCAAGGTGCGATCGTACACGACGCCCGAGTTGCCGCCCTGTGTGTTTTCCATGGTGTGCGTGTCCTGTGGAGCGTCGACCGGGACTTCTCTCGCTTCGGAGATCTGACGGTGCAAAACCCGTTGCCAACCAGTTAAAACGCTGTTCGGCTAAAGTACGTCTCCGGTTCTCCTTGGTCCCCGAGCGAACGGTGGCGACGGCTCGAGGCGCTCGCGCTATCCATCCGCCGCCTGTTTCGACCAGTTCGGCTGACGTTTTTCGAGAAACGCCGCGATACCTTCAGCAAGGTCGCCGTTCGCCCTTACAAGATTGGTGTCGGTCAGTCCCTCTTTGCCGGCCCAACGATGGAAGCCTTTGGTTTTGAAGATGCGCATAACGTGAGACCAAATATAGCACTTAGTGCTATATCAAGTATCCCCTCTTTTGGGCGCATCTTAAGGACGGACGGCGGGCGGCTAAAAAATTGGAACGAGCACCGCACACCAGGCGAGAGTTGCGGCGACCGCTCGGGTCATGGGATCCCTGCGACTTCGTTCGGACCTTCGGGTCAGCTACCACTTAAGTACTTCTACAAAAACGGATTTTACTCGGAGGAGACGATTATCCGGGGCGAACATCGGAAAAATCGATCGAATCGAATTTGTGGAAAGGGACCGTGCGAAAAATCGTTATAAGCACCGGAATGCCCCAAACAAAAAAGCATACAGTACTTAAGTCTTTGATTTTGGTGCCGGAACGGAGATTCGAACTCCGGACCTACGCATTACGAATGCGTTGCTCTACCAACTGAGCTATCCCGGCATGGCTTGTCGCTTTAACGACCACTTGAGAGGGTAAGCACAACCATGGTTTAAGACTTGGGCTCGGTTTTCTAAGCGAACAGTCGTCGGCTGGCCAGCTCTGCGCGGCGGCCGCAGATAATACCGCAAATGAGTGGTATTTGCCCTCAACTTGAGAAATATTTAACGCTCGTTTCGGACCGACGGGCGACGACTGCGTGGATCCCGGTCTATCGCTTATTTCTTGTTCGGATGACGATATCGATACCCACTGTGTCGGTACCGTCGGGAGGGCATGGCAGTTGGTCGATCGGAAGTTCGATCGCCGGCACATCGGTTAAGGTTCCGTCATCAACATTATAGAAATGATGATGATGTTCGATATTGGAATCATAGAAGACCTTGGTGGGGTCAACGATCACTTGGCGTATTAAGCCGCGCTCGGCAAACAAACCGAGCGTATTGTAAACGGTGGCTTTGGAGACCATGGTGCCGATCTCGTTCAACCTGGCGAGTACTTGTTCGGCGGAGAGGTGTTGACGTTGACTCAATAGGACGTCGGCAATTTGAACGCGCTGCGCGGTCGGCGAGATGCCATTCGCCTGGAGTAAATCGGCGATGGGTCCCGGACTGCACGATATGAAATTGGTGGAATTAGCCATGGCTAAAGTATATCCAGCATCTAGAGTGTGTCTAGATGCGTGTGAAATCTGCCAATACGAAACGCGACATGGCGAGCTGCGCGCGTTTGGGACGAACCCGTGAGTTACACGTTCGCTACCAGGATTTTTCGATCAGGCCAAAACAAGGACATCAGGAAGGACATCAGGGACACCCATCAAAATACAATGTTAAACCGATACACCCTGACGCACGTTCAAGCCGCAATCTAGTGGTAGAAATTCAACGCGTGCCGATAGCCACGATAGAAGCGCCCGCCCCGGGACTCAGCGTGCGCTTTCATTTTCTCTGGCGAACCCATCACCAATTCATATCTCGCCTGCATGTGTGTGACGGTAGGTAACCACTCGTTAACGGAAATACCGAGTTGAGTAAGTATCGAGGGTAAATGTTCGTCGATAGTGCCACGCTTGTCTTGTCCTACACTTCGCCCGGTCCAATCAACTAACGGTAAGTAATCTTGGAGATTAAACGGGATCCCCGTACTTTGTTGATTCACGGTCCCAGCAAAATGTCGCAACGGAACGGTTACGCCGAGATCTTGTTTTTTCACATCCTGCAGTCTTTGCCGCACGAAAGTTTTACAACTATCGGTCAAGCTCTTCGCCATCTTCGCTCGAATGGGGTTTAAGTCGACATAGGCCCTCGCGGTGATTAATGCGGGTTCATCCAATAAGGCTTGCGATTTAAAGCGGCCTTCCCAGAATCGACCCGTACAACCATCTTACGCATTCGCCTGCCGCGCGATATGTTCGTTTAAACACCGCATAAACCAACTTAAATCGCCTAAGCGGCTACGCCAGGTTTCAGCGATCGATGACACCGCCGCCAGCTCGAATTCATTCAAGGCATCTCCCGCCAAATACCGCTGTATTACTGCCGGTCCACGGTAAAGCGTGCACCATCGATTGATCACCTCATCCATCGACAGCCTGCGCTGCACATCAAGATCGGTATACAACACCAGATGACAGTGATTGCTCATCACTGCATACGCACAAACATCAATGGTGAAGATTTCGTTCAACGTTGCCAGGCGTTCGATAAACCAATCACGACGATGTTCGTCCGATTGCCCGGTGTAACTATCCTCGCCACACACCACCGCAGGGATGCGGGCGGTGAGCAATTGCCGAAAAACGCGCGGCGTACGCAACGGGAAACGCAATGGTAATAAGGCGTGTCTGAGACCGACACAATACTGGCGCGGGGTTTAGTCATCTCATCCTCCTTGACGAGCAATTGTTTGCCAATCCAGCCCAATCGATTCCGGAGATCGGCTCAAGATCTTGGTGGGTGTCCTTTATTCCGACGACGTGCCTCGCGTTTGGACGGCATATTTGTCAAGATTCTTTACAGCTGAAATAACCTATAAATTTACGCTTACTTATTGATATATATACACAATGGGTTTTTAAGTCGGTGATGCGACAGGGTAATAGGGGCAAAAATCTGTCCAGATTCTTTACACTGTCGGCTTTAGATAACACTAAGAAAGTTATTTAATTTATTGATAATACTGCATATATTGTTTGTTGGCCCGATATTTGCCCGCTGTATTGCATTATCGACTGAATCAAAACAAGAGAGAGCCCCCATATGAACACTCCCAAGACAATCATCTCCGCTAAACGTTTAATCGTGCTGATCGTACTCAGTTTCCTCACTTGTTCTGCTCAGGCCGGTCTCCTGTTAAACAACATTCCAACCAACGGTGATGGTAGCGGCGGCAGTTGCGGCGACACATCGCAGTCTCCTAGCGATATTGAATGTAATAAGCTCTATTTCGGTTTAGCATCGTTAGTCCACACAGGGACACCAAATAGTTCGGTGGAGGTTAAGTTCATGGAAAGCATCACAAATGGCACCGCGTTCGACTGGATCGGTTACACGGTTAAGGCGATGCTTACCACTCAAAGCACAAGTAATATGCCCACGGTGACCGTTAGCCCAATTTCCATTCCGGACGGTGGTCTCAAGAGCATGTCGACCACATTAATTAGCTTTATGTTGACCTTCGCCGACATCGATGGAACAGAGCTATTAACCCTCACCCAAACGCCGATCGGAGCGCGAGTTACCCCGATGCCAGAGCCGGCCACGCTCGCATTAGTGGGTTTGGCGCTGGGTGGCTTAGGGTTGTCGCGCCGGAAACCACGTACCTAACGGCAGCGCTGCCCAACCCATCAATTTAAAACCTCGCCAGTGGCGAGGTTTTTTTTCGTCGCCGCCGCCTTAATTTACCCATCAGCACCCGAGACCTTGCATCGGGAAATTACTGTCGCAATTGAATCCTGGCCGACTAATAGTCGGCGCTGGCTTGCACCGCTGAGCCGGTTTTCGCTGCGGGCGGTTTTATTCTTTTGAATCGATGCGCACAGCATCGCGATTTTCTAACAGCACGTTCGCGAATGCGCACTTGAATTAGCACGACGACTAACCGAACATGGCGGCCGGACCGTAGTCTTTACCCTTACTAACCATGCAAAGAAGCCGCTGCGCCATGAAATCACTCACCTGCTGGTGCCTTACCGTCGTCGGCTTAATAAGCGCTGCATCGGCGCAAGCGGAAATCTACGAGTGGCATGGGGCTGACGGAGAGGTCCATTATTCGGATCGGAAACCAGGCGCGGATGTGGCTGCCGAATCGATAAACCCGAGGATAAACCACCGAGTCGCAACACCGGCCAGTGTGGTTCCGGCTGCGAAAGAAGCGGCTGTCGAAAAGATCAGTGTGAACGACGATGTGGCCAAAGCCGCCGAGGACGCAGCGCTTTTTGAACGTAATTGCGAGCAAGCCAATATTCGGTTGGCTAGTTTACGGCGGCCAAGGATAAACAAACTAAACGCCGATGGAACCCGTTCGCGCATGACCGAAGAGTGGCGCCAGGCGCAATTAGTAGAAGCGAACGCCGCGATAGAAAAGTACTGCCAATAACAACGCGTTATTGCTGCCTCGGTTAAGGTCGGCAAGCAACACTGTTGCCTTTACCTGCTCGCTATTGGGTTAATCATCCTTTGCCTCGCCCTAATCGTGCGTCACGAGCCGCTCGGCGCCGGCGGCCAATTGTAAGCTTGCCGAAGTAACTGCTGCATAAGCGCACCGCGCGGCGTGCCGTGATGTTTTTCCGCTAATTCGATTAAGGTTTCGCGCGCCATCGCCCCGCCAAATAATGACAAACCGGTGATAGCACTTTGCGCGACGTAATGATTCTCGCCGTCTGCCATCTCGCGAAGATAGGGCAAGTCTGATCGATCGCCGTTTAACCCCAAAGCCACAGCCACCTGAGCGCGATTGAATTCATGAGGATCGGTCTCGTGCGCACGTACATAGGTTAGAAAACGCTCCGTGTCGACTATGTGCACTCGGTTAAGCGTGCTCGCCAGTGCAATGCGAGCGGGCGCATCAGCGATTAAATCCCACGCCAGCTCTGGGTATTTTTCTCGGTCCATCGCCCACATCCCGTTTAAAAGATGCACGACGCCACGATGCCAGCGCATGGCGTATAGCGCGTGCAAGGTGTTACTCAAGGCAGCAGGATCAGTGTCTGTCAGTGCGCGTCGCGTTTCGGCGAGCGTTGCGCGTGCGTAAATTATTCGATTACGCAAGTCCGTATAGTCGTAGTTAGGTTTATTTGGGACACGATCCTCGATCGGTGTCGACGCCTGCGCATGGGGAGGTGGGGGGTGGCGGACGGCCCGGACCGTCGCGTCCATCGCGGTGAGGGCCGCTGCCGCGACGACTAGCGTCAAGAGCGTGCCGAAATAAGACTGGCGGATGACGGGCATATCAGCTAGGTGCCGGTAAAGCTAGCCGCAAGCAAGTGGGCCTGCACGCTGGGTAACTCGACGCCCCAAGCTTCCACCAATCGATCATTTACCCCAACAATCTTCGTCTGATCCGGTGCCCGTATGGTTTTGCTCGCCAGTATTGGTCGACGAGAGTGTCAGGCATTTTGCGTCATAAAAACCCACAGGCGTCGCTGTAACCGTATAGGTTTGCCAAGGATCAGCACTGGTATAGCTGATCGTATATTTACCCGAGGCGCTCGTCGCCGTTACCGTATCGATGAGCGGACCATCGTCTGTCGCATCTTTCCAATAGCGATTCTTATCTGAGTACAAGCGTTCAAGGCGCGCTGTCGCGTCGAGCAGAGCGTTTCGTGCTTCAGCGCGTTTGCCGCGCCGGCCATATTCTTGATACGAGGGATAAGATACTGCGGCTAAAATTCCGACAATGACAACCACGATCATCAGCTCTACCAAGGTAAACCCGTGCATCTTGTGTCGCGGCTCAGTGCGCCGGATTGAATTGCAATCCTTCATAGCATCTACCTTTCACGTCTCATGGCGCAAGCACATGAACAAAAATTAGGCCCAAGAGCGAGCGCACACAACGCTCGCTCTTCGTGGTTAACTAAAAGTTTTCTTCGTACCAATAAGTATCTATACGCGGAAGTCCCGAGACCGTCCCGAGATTTGCCGCACCACCGCCCGTACCCACCAGGACGGTAACGCCTTCTTTAGTGAAAATAGGCACACCTTCCGATGGGATCCCCGTACCAAGATCCTCTGAACGATCCGCAACGTCTTCAATCGTACCGTCCTCGTCCCAATCGAGAGCAGCGCGGGTCGATAAGATATTGAAATTGTAAGCACGGCCGCGACCTTCTGCTGCTGTACACGGATCGGCTACGAGCGTTGCATCGTCCGGAATATAGGACGTGAAAATCAATGTGTTCGCGAATACGCTCGTTGCTGCCAAGATCTTCTCGCCGTCCGTTCCGGCAAGATCGAAATCATAATACCAACCTAATGCGCCGCGCACCGCGGCATTAGTGCCGTCAAGCACCGTCGCTGTGACATCAATCAACTGCGTTCCGTCATCGACAATCGGCGAACCATTACTCGTGCCATCGATGTTCAACGGATAGTCATCTGCAATGCCGTTGCTATCAGCGTCGGCCATTGCGCCGATCGTCGAATCGCGAAAGGCATAAAACCGATCAGATACTCCGGTATCCAACGGGTTAGACCGATTACCACTACCGATTAAGACGTAGTCGTATTCGCCGTTGGCGGCGTTCGAAAACTCTGTGTCCACCACTTGAACGACCGTGGGCTCATAAAAGAAGCGCCGTTCCTCAGTCAGGGTTCCTGGCGTGGAGATATTAGCCAGGATCCCAACCACGGTATCGCCTTCCGGCGCCGGACCACCCGGTCTGACATTCGCGAGGTCAACACGCCATACCTGACCGGCCGTGTCCCCAACGTAGATCCGATCGATGCGACTATCGCCATTGGAGTCAAACGCATGCAGGTTGGATGGAATGGCGTACTTCATCTCTGGCACTTCAATATCCGCGCCCGAACCGGTACCGCCGATCCAGAAGATCAAGGCTCCGCTTTCAGCATCAACCACGTAGATCGCGTTTCCAGTATTCGGATTGCCGGCTTCAATGCCGAAGTTTTTAGCCAGGCCACTACCGTCGTCGGCATCGAGATCGGTATCGTAACCGCCACCGAATAAGATCACGGTACGACTGGATTCATCGTTCAAGAGAATATTTCCGATCACGGGCTCAGACCAAGTCTGTCCGAGTCGGGAAAATCCAGCAGAGGCGGATGAAATCTCCCAGAGGAACTTTGGCACCACTGTCTGCGTGTTACTTGTCAGCGTGCTGCTGGGTGTAAGGTCCAGCGCATACATATTGTCGCCGCCGCGGCGTTGCGTGAATACCACGCCAACAAAGTCGTCAGCGGGATCTATCGTGCCGTCGAAATTCGAATCAGACACACTGATTTTCGGCGTACTATCCAAACCATAGACATGACTTGGTGCGGTATTGTCGTAAATATCTTGCTGTTTGCCGAGTACCGCACGCGGCATAAACACCCATTCTTCCACCCCGGTTGAACCGTTGATAAAGTGCAAGCCGCCTTCGTTTGAACCGACGATAATCTTATCGATAAAATTGTCCGAGGAGTCCTTACCGTAAGTAATCGTTATCGGGCTCGAGTGGAGCACATCATGAAACCACCACCGGGTATCCGTTGTATCGCCATCGCCGTCCTCGTCCAGCACGTCTTTGCCAAATAGCCAGCGCATGCGTAATTCACACTCCTGCCCGGGCGCCGTCAAGGTCGGGTCAGGACAGACTTCATCACGTACAGCGGATGTCTCAACAGCATCCCAGTTGCTTTGGTCGATGAAATAACCCGAGCTATTGAGTGCCGTTCCATTCGGCGCGGTGCCAACGGCCGCATTATATTCTGTATAAATCTCGCGTTCCGTAAAGTCCGTAATCTCGGCGCCAGCTCCGCCTTCCTCAATTTCGCGGCCATCCGAGCTGGCACTCCATACGCTGCGCGAGGTTTCCGTGAACAGGCCATTGTCGGCAGCCAACGGATCGATCACCACAGCCGGATTGCCGTTATCGTCCAACACGTCGCCCAGAGTACACAGGACACTACCATCACCATTGATGTCGGATACGGTACAAATTTTGTATTTTTTAACGTTTCCAGACCAGCGCGGTTGCCGTTTTGGCTCAAATAATCCGAAGTACACTACGTCGCGGCTGAACAAGCGGTTGAACGCATTCGCCGCAATTGACGGGGCGACAAAAGACGTATTCTTTTCAAGAATTCCGCTGGTAATCGCGATGAAGGCGGCGACCAGCTCGTCGACCGTATTTGCATTAAAATATTCGCCGCCGCCAGCTGCGGCTTGTGCCTTAAGAACAGTGATTTCTGCCGGGTCTGCAATCGGTGAACTACATATTCCCGTTGCCGCGTCGTGGTTTGCCACGGCACAACAGACTTGGTCTCCCGAGCCGTTCCCAGAGGTCACGTTGCCGAGACCACACAAATTGAAGCCGATGGTGTAGATGTCAAGGCTCTGGGATTCCGCCAATGGCGCGGTCCCGGATTGGAGCACCTGCGAGGCCGAGTAAATCTGGTCGTTGTCGTGTAAAAATTGCGCCAATTTAACCGTGCACTCATCGTGCGCGTCGCCGCTATAGACCGATCCATCGGGCAAGGTCGTATCAGAGGCGCAATTCGTTAAGGACACGGCATTGCCATCACTGTCGTGCGCTTGAAGCGAATTGATGAGTACCTGTTCGTCGACGCTTTGGCCGAGGGAATTGCTGAGCCCGGCACCGGTAAAATAGCCCGCGCCGTCGGTTAAATTCACCAAGTAATTCGCCTGGCATTCTGCGACTATCGGGCTTTTATAGGTCGGTGTGCCGCCCGCGATGGTCAGGGTTTTGCAATCTGAGTCGCCAAGGTTCGAGTCGCTGCAATCACCTGGGAAGGTTTCGCTCGCACCGTTGGCTTGATACGTCGCCGGGTGGCTCAAGCGTGTCACCGCGTCGCTAGCCGACTGGTCGCCACGTTGGCGCCCAAATCGCACGGGTTCGCCGCGGAAATAATATGCCGCTTCGAGCATACTGCCGGCAATTGGCGTGCCACCACGTTGAATTAATCCGGCGACGACGTCCTTCAAGGCTTGGCGTACCGTCTTCTTGCTCGAAGCGGGGGTCCCTTCGAACGTCATCACCAGCCGCGGTGCAGTTGCCGGATTCCCGTTATATGAATCCGCAACTCGCTTGCCCGTACCCGAAATCAGAAAGGCTAAGGAATTACCAGCATTCCACCCGGCCTGGTTTACGATTTCCTGAACGATGACCTCGAGACCAGTGATCTCGGCCGTCTGGCCGATCGCGGCGAAGGCTGGCGGTGACCATGTCACCGATGCAGACGTCCGCGGGCGCGCGGAGGTATTACTAATATTGTTTAACGTCGTCGAAAACGGATCGGCGTCATCCGACAACTGTCCATTAAACGTGAGCGGAGTGGCACCCGTATCAGGTTCATCGGCCGTAAAAACTATTTTCGCGCTAGTGATCACAGTGCCGCTGGCTACAGGAATATCAGTGAATCGCAAGCCGACTTGCTGAGTCGTCGCGTCTTCGACCAATTCGAGGTCGCTACTGGACAGATCCATAGTGCCGTCTGCAGCTTCTTCTGCATCGTTCGAGCCCGCATTGAGCAGACTCACGATGGTTGTCCTGGTACAGCCAGTTGCGCCTGATACGGGGTTATCCGCGTCGTAGGTGATGGTGAGTACTGGCGCCTTCGTACTATCGAGTTCGCGCGAGTAAGCCGTGCGCAAGACATTAGAGCCGCCAACGCGCTCGACCATAAACATCATCGCGTTACCACCACACCACCCGCTGCGCTCGACAACCTCTTGGACTTGTGCAGAAAGATCTGGGGTGGAATACGTGGTGTCTACGACCCAGGCGTTAGCTAATGGCGGCGTACTGCCTGTATTCCAATCTTCACCTCTCACCGGCGGACCAATGAATGAGCGGGTCGAAAAGAGGCTCGAAGTCGTAAACGGCGCGGCGCTATCAACATTCTCCATCTCAACCTCAATGTCCGGGTTACCCGTTCCGGGTGCACCGGTCGCAACAAAATCAATCCGTGCACTGGTAATGGTCGAGCCTTGCGGAATATTCACATTAGCGAAGCGCAATCCGGTGCGCACCTCAAGTGCGGCGCCAGTACACGTTTCATACGTGACGCTCAAAACCGGTGCCTTGCCGCTGCCCCCGTCGAACGATTCTGTCTCACGACTGCCGGTCGCAGTGACGGCTGCTGCCGGATCTTTAACCATTAGCAACACCACATCGTCGCCGCCCGTGGCAGGCCAAAGCGGATCGCTGACTAGTTCGTTCAAAATGCCGGCGATATTATTGGTCGTTAAGGTCGATCCCACGGCCGGAAATTCGCCGGTTTCCCAGTTAACCGTTGTGCTGGTCGGGAAATTCAATAATCGATGTTCAGGTTCGTTACCGAAAACGAAAGTAGTGCGCCCGCCGGCCATGCTTTCGCCCGCAATAATGATATCGATCGGCGCGTTGTAGCCAGATACCGATGTGCTATCGATGGTAAAAGTGAGCCGGGCATCTGTGATGGTGGCGCCTGCCGGTATTGACACTGATCGGAAACGCATGCCGATAATTTGTTGACTGGTACTACTGTTGGTGTCGTATGGTAGTTCCAGATCGGAACTCGTATCTCTATACACACGACTGCCAACCCTCGACTCTGCGTCGTCGGAGCCCGCCGTGATCGTCGAAGTAGTAGTACCTGAGGTACACGTTCCGGCGTCGCGTTCACCGAAGTCGAGCCCGGAACGATTGAGCACGACAGGGTTGGCTACCGCCGCCGACGTGCCTTCTTGCTCCACGTCGTCATTATCACTGCTGATCAAAGTGGTTACGGTTTGAATGCCAGTTGGCGCACCGTCGTTCGTGCAATTGCCCTCAATAAGACAGGCTTCCGTATCTAACGCGGCAACCGGATACAAAATCGGTCCACCGTAATAGTGGTAACGCATAAGACCCGCGTTGAGCGACGGTAAACTATCGAGTACGGTTGCCATGGCCTCTTTTAGCACGTCAATCCGAGAACGCTCGCCCGCATCGATAACGCCATTGTTATTTTCGTCTACTGGATCACCCATGCTGCCCGACGTATCGAGATTGAACAGCAGGTTCGCGCTGCCCGTTGACGCGCTTGAGTTTAAATAAATTTCCGTGTCATCTGCATAAACCATCGATGTATTGCCAACGACAAAACTCAGATAGGCTGCGGTAAGGAAATGGGTAACTTTGTTGTGTTTCATGTGTCCTGGCTCCAATGATGAGCGCGCTTAGCGTTTGCCGACCTGATAAGCGCCAGCGTGGAGAATGGTAGATGCGCCACTCTCGGTTTCGCCGTTCGCAACCACATCAAAATGATAGAAAGCCGCCTTCGTATCCCAACCTGAGCCACGCTTAGGTATCGTTTTTTGTCGAAAAAAAGCGGCGTACTCCGTATCCGCACTGTACGGTCCAACGTCGTTATCGGAGAATTCGTAATCGTAAATATCATCTGATGGATCGTATGGCGTGCCGTTATCGTCGACTAAATTCACGATATTGAATGCATCAGAGTCTTCAAAAACCTTTTGCAAACCCGTTTCTGCAGTTTGAAATGCACGGTTCACTTCTTGAGAATTTGCCGCCATCTTTTCTTCCAATGTGTTCGTGCCCATAGATGTGATGGCGAGCATGGTTACCACCGTTAAAAGGACGAGCGAGGTAACTAACGCGGCACCGCGCTCAGCGTAAGGGTGAAATAATGAGTTCGATTGCGTCATTGTCGACTACCTCGCTTAACTGCTGCGATTGCGGATCTGAATCGTCGCGGTAAACACGCGTCGCCGGCGGCGATCGTCAACCGGATTGATCGTCTCACCGAGTAAATCGTAGGTATTATCGTTAACGTCTGGACCGTATTCGTCTACGGTACGCATCAATAAGGCTATGCGTACGCTCACAACATTGTCCCAATCCGTGACACCAGCAGCGTTAACGTAGGTGTCAGCGATCATGTCACTGCCTGCGGTATCCTCGCCATAGAGAACCTGCAAATTCTCGACCCCTTCGACAAGATCACTGACGACTGGCGCGCCGGTGTCTTTATCGACGCCAGTCATGCGGCGTAATACCGGGCTACCGTTAGCATCGTTTCCGACGTAGTAGCGAGCGGCGTAGAACTTGAGGATCCCAGCGTCGCCCGTATAAGTTTTACTGAGATCCTTTAACCAGTTTCCGGGTTCAGCACCAGTTACCGTTCCACTGTTGTGGTTGAACGATGATTTGCAGGTTAAATCGCTCTCCGAACTACACGGCGGGTCACTCGGATTACTTGTGATGACCACAATGTCCGCACTACTACAGTCGGTGATCGAAATAATATCGCCCTTCTCAAGCCCGCTGTCGGTGGTCACATGAATCGCCGCGGACGCTGTTGTCATGTATGGCGATACGACGAATATCCCAGTCGGAGCAAGATATCGAACCGTAATACCGTCGGAGTTCGGGATCATGTTCGCCACTTCGTCGGTACTATTGCCTGGTAGCCAATTAGCTGCGTTCTCCGAACCTTCGACAGCTATGAAGTAGTGAATGTCGGTCGCATCGTCGTAGCCATTCACGTGATTAACCACCTCGGCGGCGTCGTCGGCACAGCCAGCGTAACCGGCCATACGGATATCTCTAACAAGTAAATCCAGCGCGAAGCGTGCGTTTTCCTGTAAACGTCCCATCTCATCTTGTTCGGTATACACGCGTTTATTGGTCGATAACATTGAGATGGCGCCGGCCAAAATTAATACGCCGAGCGTCGCGGCGACCATCAATTCGACAATCGTAAACCCGCCTTGCTTAGTTCGTGAGAATGTCTGCTTTTTCATGGGATGAAGGTATATTCGATTGTTCTAGTAGTCCCGTCGCGGTTTTGCCATTCCAATTCGACGGTGTATTCACCACTGGCGAGTGTTATGTCAGCCCGACTGCCCGGCGGAATTGCGTCGAAGACTTGGCGGTGCCAACACGCTAAATCATTCGCCGCCGTCACACTATTAACGACGCAGCCCGTGGGCGCGGTTGCAGGTACGGTGTAGGTGGTTGCGTAGCTCGACGCGTTCGCCTTATTTAGCCGTATGCGATCGGCGATATCGTAGGCAAGTAGGCTCACTTGGCTGCGTAAATAAGCATCGTGACTATACTGCAAGCCGCGCATTTGCATGGCCGCGACACCGAGCAAACCAACCGCAAGCACTAGCATCGCGACAAGTACTTCCAATAAAGTGAATCCGGATTGGGAGCACGAACCGTTCACGGCCTTGCTACGTCGGCGCGATAATGGCTGATGTCGATAATTGATCGTATTCATGGGCAAGTGAAGTGGGAATCTGTTTTCGGGCGCCCGGTCAGGCTAAGTGCGAGTTGGCGTCCCTCGTAAGTTGCAGAGTCGCGGTTATCGCAAACGTCGATTACTGCAGTGTTGGCGGCACTGCCCTTCAGTGAGTATTTAATTGCGGTTTGATTACCCGTTTCGTTTATGGTCGCAGCGCAACTAAAGCGGACTAGCTTGACGAGTTCCGTATCCAATCGGCCATTACCATTGAGGTCCTCGCCAACATCCAATACGCCATCACCGTTCAGGTCTTCAATTAACGTGTCAGCAAGCCCGTCCCCGTCGATGTCGCGGAAAACCACCACACCCGCACCGAATTCGTCGCTCGCCGTACAGGCACCGTCCGCGGCTCCGTTGTTGTCTTCGTCCATGCGACAGTCCAGCGCTCCGACAGAGACGTTATCCCGCAGGGTAATTGCGGTACTTCTGGCTAGTTGCATAGCGCTAACCATCCCGTTGGTTTTGGTCGTCAAGCAATTATTCATCACCAGATCCTTGTACGCGGGAACAGCAACAGCCAGCAGCACGGACGAAATAGCGACTGTCAGCATGAGCTCGATGATGGTGAATGCAGATTGTCTAATTCGTTTCATGGCGAAGTATTTAGCAGGACATTTTGGATTTGTCTGCGGAAAATCGACGAACGGCATATTAGGGCCGACGAACGGTACGGGTTTATAGGTAAATTTGAACTGCGTCTCACTCATCGCGATCTGGATATTTCGCGCGGCCGCAGTCGCAACGAAGGTTCCAATACCGGCATCACCTCCACGCTGGCTACGAAGTATGGGGGGGCGATGATTGCAATCACGCGGTCGATTGGAACGCGCATACGCTGAACCAGCGAGAAGGTAGGCGCGGCGCTGAGACTAGCCCTATACCGTGCGTGCCTGTTCGGCAAAGGCAACTAGCAGCCTGTCGAACTTAGGAACAATCTACTGCGCTGCTGGGATTCGGCTATTTCGAGGATCGCGGTAAGGCCGAACAGCGACTTGTCGTGGCGTTGCGCCACTTTTAGCGTGTCACGACTATGGGTTATCCGCCGCGAGCATCAATTCGCGCGGCAGACTAAATACCACTTGCTCGGTAATTCCGGGGACTTCAGTAACCGTGTGGCCGCCCCAGTCCTTGAGCTTTTGCACGACTTGCTCAACCAATACCTCAGGCGCGGAAGCCCCCGCTGTCACCCCAACACTATGTTTGCCTTCCAGCCAATGAGCTTGAATTTCGTCTGCATTATCAATCAGATAAGCGGCGATCCCTTGCTTCTCCGCGATTTCTTTTAAGCGCGTGGAATTAGAGCTCGTTTGGGAGCCGACCACTAAAATTAAGTCGCTACTCTCTAACAGGCGCTTTACCGCATCCTGGCGGTTTTGTGTGGCGTAACAAATATCTTCTTTTTTGGGGCCGGCGATTTTCGGAAACCGAACGCGCAACGCGTCGATGATCTCTGCCGTATCATCCATCGACAAGGTGGTTTGCGTGACAAATGCGAGGAAATCAGGATCTTTGACTTCCAGTTTCCAAACATCCTGCACTGACTCGACTAGATACATGCCACCGCGTCCGTCTCGCACCGTATATTGTCCTAGCGTCCCCTCTACTTCGGGGTGTCCGGCGTGGCCGATTAAAATGCTCTCACGTCCATCTTGCTGGTACTTGCCGACTTCCATATGCACTTTCGTGACGAGCGGGCAAATGGCATCAAATACCCTGAGTTTCCGCCGTGCGGCCTCTTCACGCACCACCTTGGCCACGCCGTGGGCGCTGAATATCACGGTCGCGTCGTCGGGAACCTCGTCGAGTTCGTCGACAAAAATGGCACCTTTATCGCGCAAACCATCGACCACATACTTGTTGTGAACGACTTCGTGGCGGACGTAGACGGGAGCGCCGAATATTTGTAATGCATTTTCGACGATGCCAATGGCACGATCGACACCTGCACAAAATCCACGTGGGTTTGCGAGATGTATTTCCATAACGATTCCTATAATTCGAAGTGCGGCGAGTTCAACGCATTATCATTGAATTTCATTGCGCTGGGAAATCTAAGGGTTTGGTCGAGACCGATATCGTTGCCGGATAAATAGTCATCACGAGACTTAAGCCTTGTCCGATTTTCCTGGCAGCGGGCGCCAACCGCTTAACAATAACATGGCGGCGCCAACGCAGATTGCCGAGTCCGCGACGTTAAACGCTGGCCACGACCACCTTTGATAGTAAATTTCAATGAAATCGATGACGTAACCTAAGGTCACTCTGTCCCAGAAATTGCCAAGCGCGCCGCCGAGGATCAAAGTCAAAGCGATCGGTAGCCACCATTGCCGGGGACCGATGCTACGCAACCACAAGGTGATCACGATGCTCACGACGAGGGCGATAACGGCGAAAAACCAACGTTGCCAGCCGGACGCTTCGCTCAACAGATTAAACGCCGCACCCGTGTTGTAGACCAACAATAGATTTAATCCCGGCAAGATGGCGACCGGGTCTCCGTAGTTCAGTGTCGCTTGCGCCCAGTACTTCGTCGCCTGATCGATCAAGACAATAACTAACGCGATGCTTAACCAATGACTGGTTCTAAAAGTCATGGCGCCACACGCTTTGTGTTGAGATTCAACACGTCGCGCGCCGCATCGCAATCGATAACTATTTGCTGACGCAATTTCTCGAAGGATTCGAACGGTGAGTCGTCGCGAAGTTTTTCGACGAACTCCACCTTTAAGTGACAACCGTAGAAATCCTTTCCGCCATAATTCAGCACGTGAGTTTCGACAACATAGGTAGGATCCTCGATGATCGGACGCGACCCCACGTAGGTGACCGATGGCAATAAGCCAGGCCCGAGTCCGGCAACGTAGGAAGCATAAATACCGTTTAGCGGCGCGCGGATCCGATTGAGTTTTAAGTTCGCTGTTGGGAATCCGATGGAACGTCCTCGATGCTGGCCATGCACCACTCGTCCGGCAATAAAGTAACGACGGCCAAGGAATTTATTCGCGCCCGCTAAATCACCATCGATTAGTTTCTGCCTAACTGACGTACTACTCACGCGCTCGCCGTCGAGAATGTAAGAGTTAGTCCGGCGAACCGTGAAATCGTATTCTCGACCAAACGCTTGCAAGGCGAAGAAGTCGCCGCCGCGCGCGCTGCCAAATTTGAAATCGTCGCCAATAATGAGTTCGCGAATGCCCAATCCCTCGACTAAGGTTTTGATCGCGAATTCCTCGGCCGTTTGCGCAGCGAAATACTCGTCGAAACGAAGTACGCAAACGCGGTCGATGCCGAATTCGGTGAGCATCATGAGTTTTTCGCGAAGTGCGCTCAAACGCGGTGGTTGCGCGACTGGATGGAAATACTCGGCGGGTTGCGGTTCGAAGATGATCGCCGTCGACGGTACACCGAAGTGGTTCGATGCATCACGTAGTTGGCTCAATACAGCTTGGTGTCCGAGATGCATGCCATCGAAATTGCCGAGGCTCGCAACACAGCCGTAGTGACGCGGTCTTATATTCTGTCCGCCGCGAATCAGTTCCATATCGACACTATTGCTGGTTCCGATAAATTAATGAGAGTAATCGGCGCGATTATACAAGAATGCGCCGATCGGTTCGTGATCACCTGTCATTGTGATGGGTCCGAATGACGGGAAAAATGATGAAAACGGATCCCAAAGGCGAATACTGATGAAAAGTATGCAGCACTGCCTGCAATGATTAGCACGACGAGCATGCGCGTGCGTGTGAGCGCATCGGCTGCACTCCACACGGCCTGTTCGGAACTCATGCTCACCATCACGACACTCATTACCAAACAAGCTGCGACCAACTTGACGGAATACAAAGTCCATCCGGGATTCGGTTTGTAAAAACCACGAATACGCAGCGCCCTAAACAAGAGTCCCGCATTAATAAATGCGGCGAGCGACGTTGCCAGTGCCAGACCAGCGTGCGCTAACGGAATTACAAAAATAATATTCAGCACGACATTGGAGCACAACGCGATGACGCCGATCCGCACAGGTGTGCGCGTATCTTGTTTTGCGTAAAATCCGGGTGCCAATATTTTAACTAAGATGAATGCGGTCAATCCCGTCGAGTACGCCACGAGGCTCCGCCCAGCCATGACAACATCGCGCTCGTCGAACGCTCGATATTGAAATAGCGTGCTGAGCATTGGTTCAGCGAGTAGCGCGAGGCCAATCGCTGCGGGCAAGGAGATTAACAACGTAAGACGCAGCGCCCAATCCAAGGTTTCAGAATATCCATTGTCATCGCCACGCGCGTGATGGCGCGACAAATTCGGTAACGCGACCGTGGCCAGCGCCACCCCAAAAACACCGAGAGGAAATTCCATCAAGCGGTCCGAGTAATACAGCCACGAGATGCTTCCGGTCTCAAGTAATGACGCGATGAGTGTGTCGATAAGCAAATTTATCTGCGCAACCGACACCCCAAACAGTGCGGGCCCCATGAGTCGTAGTATTTTCCGCACCCCTGGATGGTTAAAATTTATTCGAACCCGTTGCAACACGCCTAAGCGAACGACCGCGGCGAACTGCACGAGAAATTGCGCTACCCCGCCAATGAATACGCCAACAGCGAGCGCGACGACGGGTTGGTCCAAGTGAGGCGCCAAATACAGCGCACATCCGATGAGTGAGATATTCAACAGCGCCGGGGTTAGCGCCGGGATCGCGAAACGCCCGTAGGTGTTCAGTAGACTACCAAACAGCGCCGTGATTGAAATAAACAGCAAATAGGGAAATGTGATGCGCAACAGCACGGTCGCGAGTTCCCATTGCTGGCTATCGTCGATAAATCCCGGGGCAAATGCGGCGATGAACCAGGGTGCCGCCAAAATTCCGATAGCGACAACGAACACGAGGATCAATCCGAGCGCGCCTGCCGTGGCGCCAACCAAATCAACGACTTGGTCCTTGTCCTCAGCCACTTTTACTTCCGTCAATACCGGGACGAAAGCTTGCGCAAAGGCGCCTTCAGCAAACAAACGCCGGAACAGATTCGGGATCCGAAAGGCCACGAAGAACGCGTCGGCAGCAACCGACGTACCGAAAAGCCGCGCGATAACGATGTCGCGAACGAAGCCAAGGACCCTTGAAACGAGCGTCATTTGGCCAACAACGGCGGTGGAACGAAATAAGCTTCTACTCAGGGTGCTTTCCTTAACCATTCACGCGGACTGGCGGTTTAAACTGCCGCGGGATTCTACCCCACAATGGCCACGATTCCTGAACGGGAATAGTTGTCGATTTGGTTATTAACATGGGCTAATTTGCCGTCTACGGATTTGACAAATAAGCGATTCCGTCGCATAGTTCGCGCCCTTTGCAGCAGTCCTCGGAGTAAATTTCATTGGCCAATTCAGCACAAGCCCGCAAACGCGCCCGTCAGGGGGAGAAGCGCCGCCAACACAACGCAAGCCGCCGGTCGCTGCTCCGTACGCGCATCAAGCAAGTGGTTGCGGCGATTGACACGGGCGACAAAGAAAAAGCCCAGGCTGCCTACGCCAAGGCCGTACCGATTATCGACACGATGGCTGGCTCGTCGTTGATCCACAAAAACAAAGCCGCTCGCCACAAATCCCGACTGAATGCGCGTATTAAAGCCTTGGCTTAGAACCCATCGTGCGCTCCACCACAAAAACCGGCCGCATGCCGGTTTTTTTGTGCTAAGGATTAATCGTGAGGCTCGGTGGTTACCGTTGCGCGAGTGCAGCCACCCAATTACAAAACAACCAAGCTGTCCCTATGGATAAGTTCCGGCTCGCGACAGAAACCCAAAATTGACTCAATTCTCTGGGTCGCTTGTCCACTGATCTGGCGGGTCTCGCGCGCGGCATAATTCACTAAGCCCTTGGCTACTTGACGACCATTCTTATCGACGCACGTCACTAGTTCGCCGCGCTCGAACTCGCCCACCACGCCGATTACGCCGACCGCCAACAGACTGCGACCTTCCGAACGGATAACGCGACAGGCGCCCTCATCCAATATCAGCTGGCCTTTCGGAATAAGAGAGCTCGCTAACCATTGTTTTCTCGCAGCGAGTTTCGCGTTCGGTGCGGCTAACAGCGTCCCAATATCGTGGCCGGCAGCGATATCAGCGAGAACATTAGCTCGAAACCCTGAGGCAATGATCGTAGACGTCGCCGATCGCGCGGCGAGCCGTGCGGCCGATAATTTAGTGCGCATCCCGCCGCGCCCCCAGGCGCCGCCGTCACCGGCCAGCGCAACAATGGATTCATCATCGACACTCGCCTGAGAAATTAGGGTCGCATCCGGATCATGGCGCGGATCTGCGCTCATTAAACCTTCTTGATCCGTGAGGATCACGAGCAGGTCTGCGTCGACTAGGTTGCTCACCAAACCGGCCAGCGTGTCGTTGTCACCAAAACGAATTTCTTCAGTCGCAACCGTGTCATTCTCGTTGATGATGGGAAAAACACCGAGTTCCAGTAGCGTTCGCAAGGTACTGCGCGCGTTGAGGTAGCGACCGCGATTCGCCAAGTCGTCATGCGTTAACAGAACCTGTGCGGCCCGCATGTTGTTTTTCTCATAGGCGCTATCCCATGCGCGGACTAATCCCATCTGGCCAATAGCCGCTGCGGCCTGCAATTCGTTAATCGCGTGTGGTCGGATTTTCCAGCCGAGGCGTGCCGCGCCTTCCGCAACCGAGCCAGATGCGACGACCACGATCTCGCGACCCGTTTTGTTCAAAGCCACCATTTGCGCCGCCCAGTCTTCGATCGATTTAGTATTGAGCCCAACGCCATGATTTGTCGCCAGCGCGCTGCCGATTTTTACAACCCAGCGCCGTGCCTTGACGATCCGTTCGCGTAATACCGGAGTCGCGGGATCACTCATCGTCGCTGTCCGCAACAAGTCGCGCCGCGACCGCGTTCGTTAATTCGCTGCAACCCGCTCCAGTCGCAGCGGAGATTAAATAAACTGGTCCGCTCCACCCTGTTCTCGTGCGGAATTCGTCGACGTCGATAACTTGATCGTCAGCAAATACGTCAATTTTATTGAATACAACCCAGCGCTCGCGTTCGATTAACTCAGTACGATACGCTGCCAGCTCATGAGTAATGGTTGCGAAATCGACTACCGGATCGCCAGCACCATTCAAACCGGATACATCGATAACATGCAGTAACAGTTTGGTCCGTTCAACGTGGCGCAAAAATTGAACACCGAGGCCTGCACCTTCGGCCGCGCCTTCGATGATCCCGGGAATATCGGCGACGACAAAACTGGTTTCTGAATTGATCGCAACGACCCCGAGTATGGGTCGCAAGGTAGTAAACGGATAATCCGCTATTTTGGGGCGCGCAGACGAAATTTGAGTGATCAAGGTCGACTTACCGGCATTCGGCAATCCGAGCAATCCGACATCGGCGAGTAACTTGAGTTCTAAGCGCAACTCGCGAAAATCGCCCGCCGATCCCTTGGTTGTTTTCCGCGGCGCGCGATTCGTGCTGCTTTTGAAACGCGCATTCCCAAGCCCGTGAAAGCCGCCTTGGGCAATCAACATACGCGGATTCTCGTGCGTTAAGTCAGCGAGAAGTTCGTCGGTTTCGGCATCGTAAACTAGCGTTCCCGGCGCTACAAAAATAACGAGATCCTCGGCACTTTTCCCGATTCGGTTGCGACCCATACCAGGCTGGCCGTTACGTGCTTTGAAGATCCGTTTGTAACGGAAATCGATCAGCGTGTTTAATCTAGCGTCGACTTCAAGATACACACTGCCACCGTCGCCGCCATCGCCACCGTCGGGGCCACCCAGAGGAATGTACTTTTCGCGACGGAAACTCAAGCAGCCTTCCCCGCCATTGCCAGCTTGAACGCTGATTTTCGCTTCGTCGATAAATTTCATGCGGTGCCTGCAATCCGCCTGATGGCGGCATCTCGCGGAAACAAAAAACCCCGTCTCAGACGGGGTTGTGTTCGGCTACTTCGGTTGGTAAGCGCTACGCCTGGACCACGCTCACAAATTTGCGACTTTTCGGCCCTTTCGTGTCGAACTGTACGGTCCCATCGATTTTAGCGAACAACGTGTGATCGCGTCCGCAACCCACATTCAAACCGGGATGGAAATGCGTCCCGCGTTGCCGAACGATGATGCTTCCAGCAGGGATTGCTTCTCCGCCGAAATGCTTTACACCCAGTCGCTTTGATTCCGAATCGCGACCGTTGCGGGTACTACCGCCAGCTTTCTTATGTGCCATTTTCCTTTACCCTCGAGCGATGCCAGTGATTTCGACGCACGTGTAGTTTTGGCGGTGACCTGCTTGACGCCGGTAATGCTTGCGTCGTCGAAATTTAATAATTTTGACCTTCTTGCCGCGACCATGTTCGATGACTTTGGCCGTGACCTTAGCGCCGGCAATGTGCGGCGTGCCGACTTCGACGTTTTCGCCATCGCGAAGCAGTAGGACTTCGGCGAATTCTACGGTTTCGCCGAGTGCTACATCTAGCGTTTCAACGCGGAGTTTGTCACCCTCGCTCACGTGGTATTGCTTGCCACCGGTCTTTATTACGAAATTCATGAGCGTGTCCGAAATGATTGGAATGTGAAGATTTGCGAGCGCGGGATTCTACGGAATTATTCCGCGCCACACAAGGTGGAGAAATCGCGCCCACCGGCCTCGCCGATTGGGCGATTCCGATGGTAATTTAACAGTGGCCTTGGCAAGATACCCCCACGTTGAAGCCCAATAAAACCAAGCCCGCCAATAGATTATGAGTGCCACCGCCCAACCCATCGATTTTGCCGAGGTCCGCACGCTTGTCGCCGACGAAATTATTGCTGTCGACCGATTGATCAAAACCCGTCTCTACTCGGAAGTCACGTTAATCAACCAACTCAGCCAGTACATTATCGGCAGCGGGGGTAAGCGCCTACGGCCGGTCATCGCGCTATTGTGCGCAAAAGCCGTTGGCTACACGGGTAACCGGCATATTGACGTCGCCGTGATCGTTGAGCTAATTCACACCGCGACCCTCCTTCATGATGACGTAGTCGATTCCTCTAAAATGAGACGCGGCCGTGAGACCGCAAATCTAGTCTGGGGGAGCGAAGCGAGCGTTTTAGTCGGCGATTTCCTCTACTCGCGCGCGTTTCAAATGATGGTTGACCTGCAAAATATGAGGATTCTGGAAATACTCGCCGATTCGACCAATACCATCGCCGAAGGTGAAGTCATGCAACTCGTCAGTTGCAATGACCCCAACACAACCGAAAAACAATACTTGAACACTATCCACAACAAGACGGCGAAGCTATTCGAATCGGCGGCAGAGCTCGGCGTCGTGATTAGTGGTGGAATGCCCGAACTTGAAACCGCCCTCGCCCGTTACGGCCGACACCTCGGTACGGCGTTCCAATTAGTCGACGATGCCCTCGACTACAGCGCTTCCCCGGAGCAACTCGGGAAAAATATCGGCGACGACCTTGCCGAAGGTAAGCCAACATTGCCACTGCTCTATGCCATGTGGAAAGGCAATAAGCAGCAGACAGCGATCGTTCGCGAAGCAATTGAGCACGGCGGCTTAGAACGGATTGACGAAATCTCGGCCGCCATTGAATCCACAGGGGCCATCACGTACACTTTCGCGCTCGCCGAAGCAGAGGCTGCCAAAGCGAAACAAGCGCTCAGCGATTTACCGCAGACGCCATATTCGGAAGGACTGCATACGCTAGCCAACTTTGCAGTGCACCGAAGTTCGTAGCCAATAAAATTTATCTGATTCGGGGTGTAGCTCAGCCTGGTAGAGCACTGCCTTCGGGAGGCAGGGGTCGCAAGTTCAAATCCTGTCACCCCGACCAATTAAATCAATAGGTTACGATCATATTCTCGTCAGGGTAATTTCTAAACATCGGCTGGTGGTGCTCAGGTGGTGCAGCGAAGCGTAATAAACGGCAACCGTGGGAGTCGTGTCACTCAGACTAAAAGCTCAGCGAGCTATCTCGGTTGTAAGACTCGATAAGCTGCAGACAAGCGTTTCACCTCTCAGCACCCTTTGTAGTTCTTCTTCACACACTCTCGGGCGAGTTTCTGAGCTTCGGCTACCTGCGCGGGTGTCATTAGCTTTGCGATGCCGTCCCGGTTATTAGTGGCTGTGTTTCTGTCTTCCTCGTCGGTTAATCGACTAGCAGCGAGGTTGAACCACTTGTGGGCCTCAACGTAGTCTTGCGGTGTGCCTTGGCCGTTCTCATACATGGCCCCAGGTTGTTGCGCCCGAACGCATTCCCTTCCTGTGAAGCCTAGCCGCTTAGAAAGTGTCTGCCGCAG
>JAQCEL010000275.1 GCA_027618655.1 Pseudomonadota bacterium
CGCAATGTTGTTGGAGCGCTAGTTGTATTAGTTCAGACTTGATCTAACAGACAGTGTCAGAGTTGGTCCAGCTTGAATTGCTTTCAGCCTGTTAGCTGACGTTTATCAGGGCAACGGGAACCGCCGCCTTCGATCCCTTGCCGCCAGTCACGAACGGCAGGTTTACGGTAACGAAAATCGCGAACCCGAGCGCGGCTATGGCCTAGGAGCGGACAGTCATCGTCGACGATTTCGCGCAGCCCTCCTTGGTCACAACATCTCAGCCAGCGCTACCTTCAGCAGGTCATAGACGACGCGGATGCGTCGACTGGTATGGAGCTCTCGGTGAGTGACGAGCCAAACTGGTATGGGAAACGAGATACGTTCGGTCAGCACGGGCACCAACTCTGGAAACAGCTCGGCCGACTGGCGCGGAAGAAAACTGATCCCCAATCCTTGTCTAACGAGTTCTATGACGGCAGTACCGCTGGCCGTCCTGACCTTGAATTGCTCCGCCCTCAGCTCGAGGCCGAGCGCTTGCATCGTCGACAGATAACGCCCATCCGGCGGCATCCCGATAAAAGTCAGTTTCGACAAGTCTTCCGTACTGGCTGGGTGTCCGGCACCAGTTAGGTATGATTTCGATGCATAGAGGTGTGCCGAGGCATTGCCGACGAGCTTGGCGATCAGGTCAGGTTGCTCCGGTCGTGCATGCCGAATAGCGATATCCGCCTCACGCTTAGTCAAATCGCGAACGTCATTCGCTGCGATGAGTTCAACGACGATGTTGGGCGCCGTCTCGCGAATTTGCTTCAGCGCCGCTGGCAACAAGTAGGTCGCCATCATATCCGTCGCCGTGATGCTGACATGCCCCTCGACGGCTTGCGATTGTCCGGAAGCTGCAAGAGACAGGTGTGCTGCTGCCTCGCCCATTATTCGAACATGTTCGACCAGTTCAACGCCGGCGTCCGTCAAGGTCATCGCACGTGGGTGAGCACGGTCAACGTTTTTGATGGCAAAACCCCATCTTTATGATCAAGTTCGGTGATGGAGGCCCTGCCTGAACCCTCATCAAACGTGATCATCCTTTTCCCTTTTCATTGAAGATGCTTCAGCGTGACCGTCATCGTGCTTGACGCGACACGCGTGAATGTGATTTGAATTCGTTCCCCACCAAAAGGAGAACGTTTGCATCATGAGCCACTCTTTGCTTGACGATCCACGCTTGCCGGATTTTCTCTGTTCAGTCGATGGCGAGCTCGCATCTGAGGCGCAAGCTGCCGGGTGCCCGCACTGCGGCGGAGTGCTTCACAGTGCTCGCTATGCGCGTAGTGTTCGGGGAGGCGGAACCGACGCGATAAACGACTACCGTGCGAGCTTTTGCTGTGCGCAAGACGGATGTCGACGCCGCATCACGCCACCGTCGGTACGTTTCGCAGGCCGTAAACGCTTTCCGAGCCCTGTTGTGCTTTTGGTGAGCGCGGCTCGCCATGGCGCACGACCCGCGCAGGCGCGAGCACTGGAACGCACGTATGGCATCAGTCGCAGCACGCTGGCTCGCTGGCAGCGCTGGTGGCGCGAGAAGGTTCCAGGGACCGCGTTCTGGCGGATGGCCAGAACACAGTTCATATCGCCTGTGGATCCCACCTGTATGGCGACACAGAGGGTGGAGCGCTTCAACGCCACGACGACCCTCGACAATCTGGTCGCCGCGCTACGATCCCTTGCGCCCGTTCACGATATTCGAGGCCACGCATGACGCCCGCAGACTACGGCACGCCTGACTCAAAACAAGGGGTTATCGCACACTGAGGAACTGAGGGGGAGGCGATTTCGCTATCGCGAAGACGTCGCAACGTTCGTCTCTGGAGACGCCACCTCGCGGCGATCAAGGATCCTGCGTACTCGCGACCATCAAATATTGTGAAAACACCTCCATCAAAAGTAGTGACCGCTCTCAGATCGGGATCAAATTCAAAGATGGAATCGAGGTAACAGAGATCAACCAGGCCGCCGCCTGATTCATACTTCTAAACACCAGACTTGACCATAACTCCGTGCGTACACCCTTGATGCATACCTCGTCCCGCCAACCACTGTTCCGTTTCCTGAATGCAGCCATTTCTGTTCCCCTCCGATTTACGCCAATGGCGTAAATTTGGCGTAAATGAATCATACATCAGGTGAGGAAAAGTGGGGTAACGCGCAGAAGAATAAAGATGATTGACATCCTAGCCTGCTGTTTTAAAGGAAAATATGTTAAGAAGCGGCAAAAAGCGTAAGTTGTTGATTTTTAATAATGGTGCCCGGAGCCGGACTCGAACCGGCACGCCGATAAAAGCGAGGGATTTTAAGTCCCTTGTGTCTACCAATTCCACCACCCGGGCGATAAATATTTCCTGCTCACGGTCTCGGCTGAGCGGTCCGTAATCACCTACGCCTACCGCGTGCTACTCGCGGGTACCGCATAAACATTGGAGGCTGAACCCGGAATCGAACCGGGGTACACGGCTTTGCAGGCCGCTGCATAACCACTCTGCCATCCAGCCAATGCAACCATCGACCGCCACTCGACGTAGTATTTGTCGGCCATAAGCCAACAGCGGTTCTAAGTCAAAAACAAAAAACCCCGACTGCATCGGGGTTCATTGTGAATATGGAGCGGGAAACGAGACTCGAACTCGCGACCCCAACCTTGGCAAGGTTGTGCTCTACCAACTGAGCTATTCCCGCATCGGTCTTTGTGCTATTCATGCTGTTCTGCCACCGAGCTACACGCGACCGCTGCGTCGCTCGGTGCGCCATTTTAACGTCGCGCGGTCGACTGTCAAGAAAGCTCGAATGGATTCGTAATTCACGCGCAGATTCCGCCCTATTCGCGGGATAATTTGGGCCAGGCTGCGCGCAAGTACTGGACCATGGACCACAACGTAAGGAGCGTCGCAACATAGAGCAACGCGAACCCGATTTGGTAATTTGGCAGTCCATCGACGGTCCCGTCGAGAATCAGAAGCGCGATCGCGGTCATTTGCGCGACGGTTTTCAACTTTCCGAGACTCGACACAGCCACGTGTGTGCGCGCCCCTAATTCCGCCATCCACTCGCGTAGTGCCGATACGGTAATTTCTCGGCCGATTATGACCGCGACTGGGATCGCTAGCCAGATAGACGGGTTCGCTTGCAGCAGGATCACGAGTACCACGGCAACCATCAATTTATCGGCAACCGGATCTAGAAAGGCGCCCAGTTTCGACGTTTGCCCTAAGCGCCGCGCTAAATACCCATCTAACCAATCTGTCAGTGCCGCAAGCGCAAACAAGGCAGCGGCGGCTAGCCGCGACCAGCCGAACGGCAAATAAAAAATCACCACGAAACAAGGAATGAAAATGATGCGCATGAGGCTAAGAGAATTAGGTATGTTCATTAGCTATCGTGCATATCGTCGTAGATTTTTTGCGCCAATCGGCGGCTTATGCCAGGCACCCGGCACAGGTCGTCTACACCCGCGCCTTGGACACCTTGCCAGCCGCCGAAATGACGAATAAGCAACTGACGTCGTTTCGCCCCTACTCCGGAAATTTGTTGTAACGGTGAGTTCGTTCGGTTTTTGGCGCGCGCCTGGCGGTGCGCCGTAATGGCGAATCGATGCGCTTCGTCCCGGATCTGTTGGATCAATAACAAGGCGGCAGAATCCCGCGGTAGGACGCGCTCTTCGCTGCCATTGTGAATAATCAATGTTTCCAAACCGGGTTTGCGCGTTGTCCCTTTCGCCACCCCGACAATGCTGATCTCGTCAATCTGTAATTCCTGCAAAACCGCAACGGCTCGGCCAACCTGTCCTATCCCACCGTCAACTAAAAGCAGTTCAGGGAGATGTCCTTCGTCCCGTTTAATGCGTGTGTAACGGCGTAACAACGCCTGCTCCATCGCTGCGTAGTCGTCACCGGCGGCGACATCTTTAATACTAAATCGACGGTAATCCGATTTTCGCGCGCCGTCTTGGTCAAAAACGACGCACGAGGCGACGGTCGCTTCGCCGCTCGTATGACTGATGTCGAAACACTCGATCCGCAGCGGCGTCTCAGGCAAATCGAGAAAATCCCGTAACGCTGTCATGCGACGCTGCTGATCGGTGTTTGACGCGATCCGACTTTCCAAAGCGAGATCGGCGTTGGTCGTCGCCATCTCAACCCATTTCGCACGTTCGCCGCGCACGTCGTGGCGTAATCGAACTTGCGTCCCACGTTGCTCGCTCAGCGTTTCCACTAGCCATTGTGCGTCTTCCACGGGCTCGGACAGA
>JAQCEL010000276.1 GCA_027618655.1 Pseudomonadota bacterium
CCACCCTGCTCGCTACGATTGCCTAAGTCCGACAGGCTGCTAGAGTCGCAAGATTCCTTTCGGATCAAGTACTGCACTCAAGCTGGCCTGAAGTCCGTTCATCGGCGTGCTCGTGTGGGCTTGCGTGATGGCCGCGGTTAGTTCGGGTGAATCGTGCGAAATCGAGAAACCAGCTTCGCTTAATCGGTTTGCAACGACGAGAACCGCTTCGCGTCGTTGGTCAAGTTCTGCTACTCCATAGGGGATTGAGACCCGCATGAACAGGGTTCGCCAGGTCAGCAAAAATTCATAATCAAATGGAATTTCCGCGGCAGCGAAACCATCGGTTACGACGGCGCTCATCGCGCCAGCCGCCTCACCCTCTAGAGGCCCTGATGCGCTAAACCATAAATCGCGTGACTTTTCGGATCCAACCGTACTGTAAGCTGGCTCACCGCGCATCAGTTGTTCGCGTAACGGCCAAACTGGGTGACTAGGTGCATCAGATCCGGTCGCGATCTCAGCGCCACTGATCGTCCCAAATGCGGCAGCGACCATCTGCCAGGTGAGTTGGACATTGTCGGGGATGCCGTACAGCGCGCCGAATAGATTCCATTCGCTTAAGTTCGGATCGCTTCTGGCGACCAGCGCATCCGCGACGCTAGCTTGCCCCGCAGCGCGCAGCAACGCCGCGTCGCTGGAGCGATGGCTAACAACGACCGTGTTAGGTACAACCATCTGAATTTTAAGCGGCCGTAGCACTTCGACGGCTTGCGCAAGTGCCGCCCCATTTGGCAGGCTGACCATAAACGGGTGGTAAGCGGGTGGCGCCGGCATCAACCACACACCGATTTTCGTCACAATACCCATATCGGAGCGCGAGAATAGCCCATCCAAATAAGGACCGTAGTTGTACTTGAACAGTTGCCAAGTGTCGCTTCCAGGCACTGCGCCCATGCCAGTGCGCAGCACCTCGGCGTTGGCCATCACGACTTCCATGCCACATTGCATCATCAAGTGATCGCCATACGGCGTATACCCGAAAGATCGCTCCAAGATACTGCCACACACAGAATTCGCGCCGTTGGTGTCGCAATCGATCCAGTAACCCGCATCATTCGCGATTAGGTGATTGCGCAATTGGTCGAAGCTCACACCGGGTTCAATTAATGCGTATCCGGAATCAACATTAACCTCAATTATCTTGTCCATGCGGCGCAAATCTACGACGACGGACGGTTTCGCGCGAAATTGCACTCGCGCGCCATTACCACTGGCGTTCGGGATCGTCGTTACCGAATAAGCTAACGGCCCCAGCATCGCTAGCAGCGCCTGAATTTGCTCGACCGATTCTGGTAATACGACCGCTACTGGTGTTTCACAGCCGGCGGGTGAGGTGCCGATGATTGCGCGTTGCGGGTTGGCTAGCGCGCCCGAAAATGGGAATGCGTTGTCCGCGCCGACGATGTCACGCAGTTGTTGAACGACAGTATTGCTCTCAGTCACGACTGTGGGATCCCAGCAGTAATTTTCAATTGTTGATGCTCGGCCTTGTACGTCATGGTGAGTTTATTGCGCATTGGCAGCTTTGGACTCGTGCTTGGCGGTTACGTAGGCTGCTAAATCTTCTAATTCCGCGTCGGCGATTTCAGTCGGCCGAAACGCCGGCATCATTTGAAAGCCGTTACGCACGACAATTTTTAGGTACTCAGGCGCTAAATCTTGTCGTTCACGGAGAACGGAGCCGTCCGCCCCTAAACGTACTTCTAGCCGCATCGTCCCAGGATGCCCAGGTCCTGGATCGTGACATCCCGCGCAGTAATGCACGTATACCGCCTTGCCGCCCGAACTGACATTTTGCGCGTTAGAACTTGCGACAGGGACAGCGGCAACTTGCTCTGTGCGGCTTGGCTGTTGCGATGCAGGCACGGATGTAAGCTTGCTGTCGCCGTCGTCGCCACAGCTTGCTACGCCGAGCACAGCACAAAGTAGCATTACTTGTTTGCTAAAACGCATCGTTCAGCTCGTGCCTAATTTATTGGGCCAGATCCCAGATTTACCCGGCGACAAAATTCCGTCTGGATCCAGCGCGTTCTTGATCGATTGATTCACTTTGGCCAGAGCGCCATCATTCCAGTTGTAGCTCGCAGCGATCTTGTCCATATACTCAAGGTGGGTTCGATACTCGCCGTAACCTTTGGCGGTGGCTTGCGCAACGAGCACATCAAAAAGTTCCTTAACTGCGGTTTTTTGCGCTTCGTTGTCACGATTAAAGACCAGCATGAGTACGTGGTGCATATCCCGCCAACCGATCAAAAATTCGCCGATATAATCGAATCCGAATTCGTGACATTTGTCGCGCATAAACTCGAACTGCTGAAGTGCACCTGATCCGGTCACCGGTGAGATCGGTGAAAAATCGATATGCGAACCAGGCCCCAACCAATTCAATAAACCAAACTCTGTCATGTTCGGAATGCCACGCATGAGTTTTGCTCGGTAGTCGAACGCAGCGTCGTTTTGACGATCCTCGGCAAAGTAAAATTTCGCGCCAGGTACCTCGGCGAGGCGTTCGCGAATAATTTTCCAGTTGTTGTCCATGATCGGTTCGGGACCGTACAAAGCGCCGTAAAAATTCCATTGCCCGATATCGAGATCGGCCGCCATTTTGTTGCGCGCACTGTCCGGCATTACGCCATCGCCGCTGTAGTAATGGGCCTTCGTCACCTTAACAGCGGCTTCCCAGATCAAGCCAACAGTCGTTGCCGCGTTCGGGATCAGCATGTTGATTTTGAGTGGGCGGACAAGCTCGATAATTTGGTGAATATCGTCTTCACGCGGAAACGTCACCATGTAGGGTCGATAACCAGGCGGCTCAGGCAGTAACCACACCCCCATTTGGGTAATGACGCCGAAATTCGACTGCGTAAACAGGCCATCGACCCACGGCCCGTGGCCGTATTTATAGAGATTCTTCGCGCTTGCGTTGCCACTCGCCGCCATACCCGTTTCGACCACGCTACCGTCCGCAAGCACCACCTGCATGCCGCACTGAACAGTGAAATGTTCTCCATAAGGGGTATAGCCGACGCCACGATCGGCGGTGTTGCCAACGATCCCACCCCACGCAGGCGCTGATGGGTCCGGCCATAATTTGATGTTGCGTTGCTGTAGATATTGGTAGAGCTCTTGAAAACTAACGCCGGGCTCGACGACCGCATAGGCGTGTTTTTCGTTCACTTCAATAATGCGGTTCATGCGCTTTAGATCGAGCACGACGCAGCCGGCTTTGCGCGGTGCTGCGCCCCCGTAGCCATAGTTGCGTCCCGTCGATACGGTCCACAGCGGAATTCGATAGCGGCGCGCCACGGCCAGAATCTTCTGAACTTGCGTGACATCCTGCGGCGCAACAGCCGCAGATGGCGCGTTAAGATTGATATCGCTCGGCGAGAAAGAATCTCGATAACTGCCTAAGTGTTCGACGTTGTCGCGAATGACCCATTGGTCGCCCACGATTGCGCGCAGTTCGCTGCACGCACTAGCAAAAACTTCGGCTGAAATATTATCAGGGAGATTAGGAAACGGGCTTGCCATTGCTTAGACCTTTTCCAATGTCCATGAACACAACTGGCCAACCCGCCCTGCGGAAATAGGTAGGCCCACTACTCGATTATTTCTGATGGGCGCGTCTTGATGTGATGTTCTTGATTCTAATAAGCGCGCGACTTCAACGGGCCAGTTCGCTCGAGAACGGACGATATGTTCGGCGAAGTCGTCCACATGACTTGGCGTACTCGTCAGCGTGTGGGCGATTTGGCCGTTGCCAAATTCATGCTCGCCCGTGTGAATCATGCGGTAACCGTTCGGCCTAGCGAATTGCTCAATGAGAAAGCGATTAGAACCGCGCGTGAGTCCGTAAACCGTGTCGATGTCGTGCTTCGCAAATTCGTCATTCAACGCTGTCAATACGTTCAAGGGGTCAAGGTCGATCACGGTTGTTGGCGCAAGCAAATACTCGCTAAACAAGTTCCCTTCTGGGCTGTTCGAATCGATAACGATTCGCGTTTTCTTTCCAAGGAGCTGTGCGTGTAGATGAGTCGGTCCGGCTAAAACGGCCGCACTTGAGATGAGAAATCCCCGGCGTGTTGACATTTCGTTACCCAGTAAAGCAATCAGGATGTGGCGTTATACTAGCAGCCTCCCGGACTTAGGAACAATCTACTGCGCCGCTGGGACAACGGCCCAAAAACGTGCGATTTCTCGTTACCTAG
>JAQCEL010000277.1 GCA_027618655.1 Pseudomonadota bacterium
TTGTAGAGGAGCCACAAGCTGAGTCTGTAACCACACAACATAGCGTAAACATTGACGGCAAAAAAATCCGTTATTCTGCGACCGCCGGACTGGCGCTAATTCGTAACGACGATGACAAACTGATCGGCCAGTTCGGTTACACCGCGTATATCAGGGATGGCGTTGACGATGCGTCCAGGCGCCCAATAATGTTTGCCTACAATGGCGGTCCCGGTTCTGCCTCAATTTGGTTGCACATGGGTGTGCTCGGCCCGCGCCGGATCCCGGTCGTAGATACGGAGGTCACTGGCCCGGCACCGTTTGGCGCAGTGAACAATGAATTCAGCATCCTCGATGTTGCTGATTTGGTCATGATGGATCCGGTCGGAACCGGATACGCTATACCGGTTGGTGAGGGTAGCGGTGAGGATTTTTGGGGTGTCGATGCGGATATCGACGTTGCCACACAATTCATTGCACGATTTATTACAGATAACAATCGCTGGAATTCACCCAAGTTTGTACTTGGGGAAAGTTATGGCGGCATCAGGACCGGCGGTGTCGCGTACAAGCTGCTTACTGAATACAGTATCGGGCTGAATGGCGCCATCCTTGTATCGCCGTTCATGGATGCTGCTGCCGCACGTGATCGCTTCGCAATCGATCTGCCGCACGCGTTGTATCTACCGACACTCGCGGCTACAGCGTGGTATCACGATGCTTTCGAAGAGCGTCCGGAAAACCTGGTCGCATTCTTGGCAGAGGTCAAAGAATTCGCGCTAAACGAGTATTCACCAGCGTTGCTTAAAGGTACCAGTTTACCGTTAGCCGAACGCTCTCAGCTGATTGGCAAGCTGTCTCGATATACCGGACTCACTGAAAAGTACTGGGACCATTCTAACCTGAGAGTTAGCCACACAAACTTTGTTCAGGAGTTATTGCGCGATCAGGATGTCACGGTTGGTCGGGTCGATTCGCGCTTCAAGGGGCGTAGTATCAATCGCATCGGTGCCAGTATGGAATACGATCCGTTCAATGCCGGTGTTGGCCCCGCATTTAACGCAGGTTTTATGCATTATTATACGAATGATCTGGGATTCAGACAGGACCGGAAATACTCGGTCTCAGGTGGTGTGGGCGAGGATTGGAACTGGCTGCATACGTTGCCAAATGGGCAGAAGACGCTGATCACCAACACTGCCATTGATCTGGCAACGACGATGACTATCTATCCGCATATGAAGGTGCTCATTCAGCAGGGGTATTATGATCTGGCGACGCCGTTTTTCGTGCTCGAGTATGTATTAAGCCATATGGATCTAGATGTGGAGCAACGTGAAAGAATTACTGTGGAAATGTATGAGGCTGGGCACATGATGTATGTGCACCCACCTTCGCTGGCGAAATTTAAGCAGGATCTGGCGAAATTCGTGCTCGACAACGACGGTCAGAAATAATCGCTATATCGTCAGTTTGGTGCATGGATGGGAGTTTGTGCTGACCATCTTTTTTTAAAGTCTCCAGAGAAGAAACGATGAGTACAGAATTCAGGAAAGTAGTAGTGTCGGCGGGATTGATAGCAATTCTGGTCAGCGCGGGCATTTATTTTGGGTTATTCAGGGAGACTGCTCCAGATTCCTATGTTGTCGCCCCATCCGCAGATCAGCGAATCGATGAATTTTTTGACGCTGTGTTCGAGCGGAAAATCTCTTTAAGTCCTATTCGTCAGTCGTCGTTGGGGCGAAAAACCGATCAGCTAGGGGAATGGGACGACTTTTCTGACGAGGCTGCTGCGCAAAGGGTCGATCGTTTGCGTGCAGACTACGAGCAACTAAGAGCGGATTTCTCCTATGAAGAGTTGGGCAATGATGCCCAGCTTAGCTATGACCTGTTCGAATTGAACGTAAAAAGGGCGATACGCAACTTCGAATTTCATCGAAATCACTACATCGTTGATCAGTTCAACGGCCAGTTGTCGGGGCTGATTACCGTTTTACAAAACAACCATCCAATCAATTCTGTAAAGGATGCGGAGGATTACATATCGAGGATTGTAGGGCTGGAAAATGTGCTCAAGGAGTTTACCGTGCAATTGCAGGACCGGGCATCCTACGGAGTGATCGCACCAGCGTTTTCTTTTGCCGATGTTATCAACGATGCCCGCAGCATTTCGTCGGGAGCTCCGATTGAGGATACCCTGTTCCATAATGCTGTGTACGACGATTTTCGTGACAAAGTTATCTCACTCGGGTTGGGTAGTACGAAGACAGGCGAGCTGTTGATGCGCGTGACTGCCGCTCTGAAGGGTCCGTTTAAACGCGGCTTCGGTACACTGATTGCTGAGATCGAGCGGCAGCAGTCACTCGCAGAGGGCGATAAAGGCGTCTGGTCGCTGCCAAACGGCGCAGATTTCTATCGCAACCGGATTTACCACCACACGACGCTGGACCTCAGCGCCGAAGAGATTCATAACATTGGTCTGCGGGAGGTAGAAAGGCTCCATCAAGAAATGCGTGAGATCCGCGATGCCGTTGGGTTCGATGGCACGCTTCGTGAATTCTTCAACTTCATTCGAGAGGATCCGAACAATTACTACGAGGATTCGGATGCCGGTCGGGGAGAGTTCCTTCGTGATGCGCGACAGCAGGTTGATAATATCTATGACGTTGTAGAAGACTACTTCAACACGCTACCACGCGCTGAACTGGAAGTTCGCCGTGTAGAACCGTGGCGGGAGAACTCAACCAGTATCGCGTTTTACAACCGACCTTCCGAGGATGGCAGCCGGCCGGGCATTTACTATGCCAATCTTGCGGACATGACCAGCGTCCAGAAATACGTTTTCACAGCGATCACATATCACGAGTCGGTGCCGGGTCATCATTTCCAGATTGCGCTTGCTCAGGAGCTTAAAGGGTTGCCCAGCTTCCGAAAACACGGCGGTTACGGCGCATTTACCGAAGGTTGGGCGCTGTATGCAGAACAACTAGCCAAAGAGATGGGGTTTTATGCAGATCCGTACCAAAACTTTGGACGGCTGCAAAATGAACTTTGGCGGTCAGTGCGACTTGTGCTAGATACTGGAATTCACGCCAAGCGCTGGACACGTGAGGAGGCGATTAAGTACTTCATCGAAAATACACCGTTGTCAGAAGGAGATATCGTTACCGAAGTCGAGCGATTTTTCGTCAATCCCGGGCAGGCACTTAGTTACAAAATGGGTATGATCAAAATCCTTGAGTTACGTGAGCACGCCAGGGAAGAATTGGGCAGCGCATTTGATATTCGCGAGTTTCACGACGCAGTTATCGGCGCCGGTTCACTGCCATTGCAGTTACTTGAGCGACAGGTGGAGCGGTACATCTCCGCAAAGCGGAAATTGTCTTAGTCACGCCATAAGCGGGTATTGTCAAGTGACTATGCTTGGAGAACTCGGCATTTTCTCAGGTCCCGTTCTGCGTTGAACACACATAATTCGTAGCTAAGCTGATAATCCTGGCTCAGTAATTCGTAGTCGAATTCCGACCGCGGTCTTTCCAGACTCACCGTGGAACCACGGCTAGTCTCTCACCTAAAAGGAAGGATTTTAAAGGAATATATTATATACTATCGAGATCTTCATGCACCTTCCTGACCGGAGTACTCGACAATGAAAGCTTGCCTATTTGCCCTTCTCCTGCTGCCAACATGCCTGCTGGCTGAAAATCCCGATACCGATACGCAACAAACCTGGAGTGCTGATCCGCCCGAACTTTCCTCGCTGGTCACGTTTGCCCGGCAAGAGAGTGATCTTAGAGTGGCTACGATTCGCTTCGTTGAGGATAGAAAGTCGATCGAACGGCGCTATGAGGTCCAATACTCGCCTGCTCGACATCAACGACTACGGGAATTCCTGAACGGCTGGCGTCAGCAACTGCAAAAGGTAGATTTCGAGTCACTGAATCATGAAGGTCAGATCGATTATATCGCGCTGCGAAACAAGATTACCTATGACATAGAAATGCTGGCGCTCGACGTCGAAAAGGGCAAGGAAATCGCAGCGCAGCTGCCTTTTGGTGACCACATAAGGCTTTTGCAGGAAAATCGTCATGACAGAATTCGGGCTAATCCTCGCGAGACGGCCACGATCCTCGACAACGTTGCCACGCAAATTGACGAACTGACGGCTAAACTTGAGAACGATGCAAACAATTCTTCGAAAGCCCCAAAACGCGATAACGCAGCAAAAGTTGTTGCACGCCGCGCCGCCAGCCACATTGATCATTTG
>JAQCEL010000044.1 GCA_027618655.1 Pseudomonadota bacterium
ATCGAAAATTTGCGCGGCTATTTCGGCATCAATTCCGTTCGCCGACGAACCATCCATAAATGCCTGACGTTGCTGCGCCATTTCTTCGGCTTTTTTCTTGCCCATTGCTCGGCGTAGCAAGTCAGCCGCCCCAAGCGTGTAGCCGGCCAATTCTTGGGCGATCTGCATCACTTGCTCTTGATACAGGATCACCCCGTGGGTCGGTTTTAGTATGGGTTCGAGTTTCGGATTTAGATAACTAACGCTTGCGCGTCCATGCTTGCGATCGACATAGTCGTCGACCATGCCAGACTGCAATGGCCCGGGACGAAAAAGCGCTACCAATGCGATAAGATCTTCGAAACGGTCGGGCCGCAGGCGTTTGATCAACTCTTTCATACCGCGCGATTCGAGCTGGAAAACAGCCGTCGTTTGCGCGTCTTGAATTAACTTAAATGTTGCCGGATCGTTTAGCGGCAGATCCGCAAGATCTAATTGGTCGCTGCCTTCAAGCGCTAACTTTTCATTAACATTGTCGAGCGACCAATCGATAATGGTTAATGTGCGTAGTCCAAGAAAGTCGAATTTTACGAGACCAACGGTTTCAACATCGCCCATATCGAGCTGTGTTACCGCGGCCGTGCCACCTTGCTCACAATAAAGCGGCATAAAATCCGTTAACGCCGTCGGCGCAATCACGACGCCTCCAGCGTGCTTGCCCGCATTTCGCGCTAGTCCTTCAAGCGTTAAGGCTAAATCTAAGATCGCACGAACGTCGTCTTCAGCATCGTAGCGTTGCTTGAGCAGTGGCTCTTCGTCCAAGGCCCGCGTTAGAGTCATGTTTGGATCGAACGGGATCAGTTTTGCCAGCTGATCGACAAATCCGTAAGGAAAACTCAAGACTCGGCCAACATCGCGTACGACGGCCTTCGCCGCCATGGTGCCATAGGTAATTATTTGCGCGACTTTATCTCGACCATAGCGTTCGGCGACGTAGTCGATCACTTCGTCACGTCTTTCCATGCAGAAATCGACATCAAAATCCGGCATAGAGACGCGCTCCGGATTGAGAAATCTTTCAAAGAGAAGATCGTAATCGAGCGGATCGATCTCTGTGATGCCTAAAACAAATGCCGCTAGCGATCCAGCACCGGAACCACGCCCCGGTCCAACCGGAATTTTGTGATCCTTCGCCCACTGAATGAAATCAGCGACGATCAAAAAGTATCCAGAGAACCCCATCTCAACGATAACTTGGAGCTCACGCTCCAGGCGACCATCATAGGTCAGCCATTGCTTCGCGTCCTTCTCCGTTCCTTTCGATTTCAATTTTTCTCGCCAGGCTTCTAGCGCGGCCTGGGTCTTGCTACGCAAAACAGCGTCGACGGTCGTCGCTGGATCAACCGGAAAAACCGGGAGGTGGTAAGCTCCTAGTTCGATTTCGTGAGTGCAACGTTGCGCGATCGCAACGCTGTTCTCTATCGCTTGCGGCACATCTGCAAACAGCTCAATCATTTCTGCTGGTGTGCGCAGGAACTGCTCGGCAGTGTAATTTCTTGGACGGCGCGGATCCGACAATGTCCGACCATCGTGGATACACACCCGCGCCTCGTGAGCGGCAAATTCATCTGCGCGAAGAAATCTGACATCATTAGTCGCCACAACCGGGATGCCGAACTTTTCGGCCAAATCTAGGGCGCCGTTGTTTGCAGGTCCCTCAGTAGGGCGCCCCGTGCGGGTTAGCTCCAAGTAGAACGCGTCGCCGAGCAGATCGCGCCAATAGGACACAAGATCGGATGCGCGCTCCAGATTACCTTCGATCAGAGCCGCCCCAACATCTCCGTGTATACCGCCGGAAAGAACGATGAGCCCTGCAGAATTCTGAGGACCTAACCAGTCATAGCTTATCGCAGGAATTCCACGGCTCTGGCCTTCAAGATAACTTCGCGTAATTAATTCAGAGAGATTCTTGTACCCAGACTCGTTTCTGCATAGGAACACCAACCGATTTCGGACATCGGAATTTTCTCGCGACTCAATCCACAGATCCGCGCCGATGAGTGGTTTGACCCCAGCGTTACGTGCCGCCTGGTAAAATTTTATGAGCGAAAATAAATTACATTGATCAGTAACTGCAATCGCGGGCATCCCTAATTCCGCGGCCTGTTTCACGAGGCTAGGCAGGCGGATAAGTCCATCGACTAAGGAAAATTCGGAATGGACGTGTAAGTGGACGAAGCAACTATCCACGGTTTATTTCCTGCTCGATTAGATAACGTCGTACGGGTCCGAACGAGCGTCTATGTTCGATCATCGGGCCGAAAGTTTGCAGCGCGATACAATGCGCTTTGGTCGGATAACCTTTGTGTCGGTCGAAACCGTAGTTTGGGTACTCAAGGTGCAGATTGAACATGATCCGATCACGCGTCACTTTCGCGATAATAGACGCAGCACTAATGCACGCAACAGTCGCGTCGCCACGCACCACCGCCGATGCTGGTACATCAAGATCGGGACAACGATTCCCATCGCACAGTACCGTGTCGGGTCGAACAGATAGTTCCCCTACCGCCCGCTTCATCGCCAGCATTGATGCATGAAGAATATTAATTTCATCTATTTCTGCTCTACTAGCCTGGCCAACCCCGATGGCAACAGCGGACTGTACGATGGCAGCGAAAGCGATTTCACGCTGTTTCTCTGAGAGTTTTTTCGAATCATTGAGATACGGGATGTCTGACATTGCGCCCAGTATTACAGCAGCCGCAACGACGGGTCCAGCTAGAGGCCCACGCCCAGCTTCATCTATACCAGCAACTAACATAGGCTTAGGCGATTGCCCCAGCAAGCCGCAATATCTCAAATGCCGCTCGCTCAGCCGCACCTCGGCGAAGGCTTTTGTGAAGATCAGTGCAAGTTCTCTGGAAGTCTTGAACCTTATTAGGATCGTCGATCCACGCGCTCAGCGCTTTAGCGAGCGTCTCGGGTCGAGCTTCGTCCTGCAAATACTCAGGCACTAGCGTAGCGCCGGCTAAAAGATTGGGCATCGCTATGTAGGGCACCTTGACCATTCGCTTCATTATGAAGTGCGTGATCGGAGAGAGCTTATACGCGACCACCATCGGAGTCTTGGCAAATAGTCCCTCCATCGTGGTGGTTCCAGACGCGCAAAGCACCACATCACTGGCGCGCAAAATTTCGTGGGAATGATCAACACGAACGTCGATCTCGAGACCCGGACATATTTCGCGTGCGCGCCTGTCGATGTATTCGCGAGCGTCCGCATTAATGGCTGCAACGAGAAAGGCCGTATCGCGATGTTGGTTGGCTGCTAACTTAGCAGTCTTGAGAAACAGATCACCGTGTCGAATCCACTCCTGACGTCGGCTTCCTGGCATTAGCGCGATGTAGGTGCGGCTGGTGTCCAATTTAAGTGCCAGGCGAGCACGTTCGCGATCGCGGGTAATCGGAAACAGATCCGCGAGTGGGTGACCAACAAACGTTGTATTAACGCCATAACGTTCATAAAACGGCACCTCAAACGGGAACAACGCAAGCAATAGGTCGAGTCGCTTCGCGATCTTTTTGGCTCTAGATTGACGCCAAGCCCAGATTTGAGGCGCGACGTAGTGCACGGTCTTGATATTTTCTGCGAACAAACGCGCTTCTATGCCCATAACGAAGTCTGGGACATCGATACCGACGAAAACGTCCGGGCGATTATCAAGATAGAACGCCGAAATCCGAGCGCGCAGCCGAAGCAGCTGCGGGTATTTGCGTAATACCTCGACAATCCCCATCACTGAAAGTTCGTCGACATTGGCAATCGCTTCACAACCTGCCGCGACCATTTTTGGACCCGCCATACCCGTTATTCGAATATCTGGGTGCGCTTGGCGTAGCGCAGTGACAAGGGTCCCACCAAGCTGATCCCCTGACGACTCCCCAGCTACAATTCCGACATGGATCATCGCTTTGATGCGCGAACTTGTTGTGCGCTAACAATCAGCAGCGCATGGGCAGATCTAGCGCACGATGCCGCGTTGAGACGCTTCAATAAATTTCACTAACTCCGCAACCTCGGGGACGTCATCAGCTTCAAGTTTTAGTGCCGCCAGGGCATCTTGTAGTGCCAAACCTTGGCGGTACAGCGTCTTATAAGCCCGCTTCAGTCTGACGATAACTTCTTTATCGATGCCGCGACGTTTTAGGCCTTCGCGGTTAAGCGTTCGCGCACGTGCTGTATTTCCTTCAACGAGAACGTAGGGGGGCACGTCCTTAACAATGATCGCTGCGATAGCCGAAAAGGAACCGATCCCCATCCGGCAAAATTGGTGTACCCCAGTGAATCCCCCGAGCACGACAAAATCATGGATTTCGACGTGTCCAGCTAAGGTAGCGTTATTCGCAAACACGGTATGGTTACCGATGTGACAATCGTGTGCAATGTGGCAATAAGCCATGATCCAATTGTCGTTTCCTAGCGATGTCTGACCACCACCATGCGGCGTTCCGCGATTGATACTGCAATATTCCCGAATGATATTGTTGTTGCCAATCACGAGTGACGAATTGGACGCGCCGTCAAACTTCTTATCTTGCGGATCCTCACCGATCGAGCAGAAATGAAAAATCCGGTTGTTTGCACCGATTACGCTTGGGCCCTTAACGACGACGTGGGCGCCGATCCAAGTTCCTGCCCCGATTTCAACATCCGCACCAATGATCGACCAAGGTCCAACCGCAACGTCCGCTGCGATCTTTGCGTTCGGATGGATGATTGCGGTCGGATCGATCAACGGGTACGTGCCGATTCCGTAGTCATAAACTGTCCTGCGGCAACTAGCTCATCGTCAACATGGGCCGTTGCCTCAAACCGGTAGATCCCGCGCAGCGTGCGCGTCAGCCGAGCCTTTAAGACCAATTGGTCGCCAGGCCCTACCGGCCGTTTAAATCTCGCCTTATCGACGCCGACCAAAAGATACTCAGCATCGCTTTTACTTCGCGAGTTATGCGAGTAAAACGCTAGAACCCCAGTTGCTTGAGCCATTGCCTCAAGGATCAGTACACCAGGCATGATTGGCCTGTTGGGGAAGTGTCCCTGAAAAAACGGTTCATTTATGGTGACGTTTTTGATTGCTGTGATCGACGCAAAGGCTTCTACCTCGATAACTTTATCGATCAGCAGAAATGGATAGCGATGGGGCAACATATCGAGAATTTCTTGTATCGTCATACAGCTCATCGAGTGATCCCCAACTTATTGAAACATTCCGGTTTCGATAATGCATATCGAATTCTAGCCGGGCTGTTAACGTCGATATGTTCCATTATTCGCCCAGCCCAGCCCCCCGCCGCTCCGAACCGCAGAACTGCGCACTGCCGGTTTGCTATGCTTGGTCTAATCGTTCGTAGCCTGTCGCGGTAACTCCACTTGAATAAACTTGCACCACGACGTAGCGGAAACCGAAAACGCATTTTTTGCGTCGTATGCAACGTGGCGATCATCGCAAATTTACTTCCTGTCGCGCTAATGAAAACTAGCTGATGAATACGCTCGGAATTACTTGAGGAGCAACGGCTCTGCATAGGCAAACCGAGTTAACGCCGATCCAATCCTCTGCCGGCGTAGCGTCCGCTACAAAAAATAAGCTAGACGTCGTAATCAAGCCCGGATACCGTCCGTGGGAGGACGGATCCGTCTCCATTTAGTTGTAGAGCGTTTGTTCTCGAACCTAATCGGCCCGATTACGCGCGTCTCGTCAAACGTCCTGCTGGCAGTCTGTTTCTCGGCAGCAACGTCGAACTGATGCTTTTATCGAACTGGTGCTTTCCAATAATCGCGCAGTTATTTCTTATTTTTTCATGTGTCCAATCACGATATCCGTGACGTCGACGGCCTTGCTGGCGTATATCACGCCTTCGCCTATGACGAGATCGTAATTTTCTTTCTGAGAGACTTCACGGATGGCCTCGACGATTTCTCTTTGAATCTTGCCGAATTCCTCGTTCCGTCTGAAATTAACATCTTCACGGAATTCATCTTGATCGCGCTTGAGTTCTCGCCTCTTACCGAGGATATCTCGCTCCAATCCCTGGCGTTCCGCTTCGCTCATGATAGCACCATCTTTTACCATCCGGTCTTCCAGACTTTTCAGACTTTTTTGTGCGGCAACGAGTTCACGGTCACGGGCGGCGAATTCACTCTCAAGTTTCTTGCGAGCGACGTCAGCCTGTGGCGCTGCTTCAAGAACACGAACGGCATTTACTACGCCGATTTTGAGGTCTGCAGCGCAGACGTTCCCACCGGGGGTTAACAATGCGCAAACCGCTACCAGGCAAAGACTGCTGTTAAATTTTCTCAACTCGATTTTCTCCATACTTCGTCTAAGTGTACGTCGTCGACGTCTTAATGTTTCTGTTCACGCTGGTGACTTTACGCCCCACGTTCAGAACGATGTTCCAAAGGAAAACTGGAACTTCTGTATTTCGTCACCATCTTGATCGTTTAATGGCTGGGCAATACTAACCGATAATAATCCGAACGGGGACAACCAAATCCCAGACAGCCCAGTGCCCACCCGTAAGTCGTTAAATTCAAATTTCTCGCCCGAGCCGACGACATTACCCGCGTCAATAAACGCAGTAAATCGTACAGACTTGAAATCTGCAAGAAACGGAACGGGAATAATGACTTCAGCATTGGCAACCACCAGCGTATCGCCGCCCAGCGCGCGCCCGCGATTGTCTTGAGGGCCGAGCGAATTTTCCTCATAGCCACGGACTGTTCTCGGGCCGCCGCCGTAAAAATTCTCGAAAAACGGCAACTCGAACGTGTCCCCGTAAGAATCACCATACCCTACACGGCCTTTTAACAACAATGTGTAGTCATCAATTAAGGGAACGAATAGTCGAGAATCGTAATCTACTTTCCAGTACGTCAGGTCACCACCGGGTACAGCAGCTTCGAGTCTGATCCGCTGCAGGGTTCCTCGAGTCGGGAATATCGCTGAGTTGCGGGTGTCGTATGCGAACGACGTGGATGCTCGAAATACATCGTATTGGTCGCCCTCGATAATAATGAATCTTGCGATTCTTGGGTCGAGGTTGAATAACGGCGTATCGAGGCTTGTCGACTCGTAATCGCCTGAAACCGACACGAAGTTGTGCTCAGAAATCGGTATACCGAACGAGACGCCACCACCGAAGATTTCCGATTCGAATTGAGTGATATTGTCGTTATCGCCTGTATCTGTCTTTTGGTAGGAAACATTAAATCCACGGCTCACACCGTCCATTGTCCAGTAAGGATTGATATAGCCGAGTCTAAATATTTGGTTAATTTCACTGTTGTTAAAGGCAAAGCTAACGTTCTTACCGGTGCCAAGAAAATTATCTTGCGTAACATTGGTGTTGAAAATAATCCCTTGGGCCTGCGAAAAACCCACCCCAAGCAGCAAGTTCCCGGATGGTCTTTCCTTGACTGCGAAATTGACATCCACCTGATCGGTAGAGCCATCAACTGCAGGGGTTTCTACGTTAACCTCTTCGAAAAATCCAAGTCGCTGAAGCCGAATCTTGGAGCGCTCAACTTTCGACGTCGAAATCCAACCACCTTCCAATTGCCGCATTTCTCGGCGCAAGACTTCGTCCTGCGTCTTGCTGTTTCCGTAAAAACTAACGCGTCGCACATACACTCGTTGAGCGGGGTCGACGAAGTACGTCACTGTGACCGTCTTGCTCTTCTCGTCGGTCTTCGGGATCGGATTGACGTTCGCGAATGCATAGCCTTCATCGCCAAGACGTTCCGTTAAGTCTTTGGCGGTTTGTGTCATATCCTTGCGGGAAAACGTCATGCCCTTGCGGGTCGCGACGAGGTCGAATAATTCTTCGGGTTCAACGATCAATTTGCCGGAGAGTTTTACGTCTGAAACCTTGTACCGATCACCTTCAGTGATATTGACCGTGATATAGACGTCGGCCTTATCTGGCGTTATTGAGACTTGCGTGGAATCTACTTCAAAATAGATGTAGCCGTTATCGTTGTAACGCGACCGCAAGTTTTCTAGATCGCCTTGCAGTTTCTGTTTTGAATACTGGTCGTCTTTCGTAAACCAACTCGTCCAGGTCGGCGTCGTTAAGTCGAATCCGCTAATGAGGTCTTCGTCGCTGTACACCGTGTTGCCGACAATGTTTATTTCTTTGATGCGGGCCGCCTGACCTTCCGAAATCGTAAAATGGACGCTCACGGTGCTGTCGTCCAAGTTTTCAAGTTCTGTGGATATCCGCACACCGTATTTGCCGTGCGCGAAATACTGGCGCTGAAGTTCTTGTTTGACCTTGTCTAATTTCGCTTCGTTGAACACTTCACCCGTTGCGAAGCCCACGTCGCCAAGTCCTTCGATCAGGTTATCGGTTTTAAGGGCTTTGTTACCCTTAAACGTGATCTCCGCGATAGATTCACGTTCATCAACGATGACGACGAGTATGTCGCCTTTGCGCTCGAGTCGCACATCGCGAAAATAGCCGGTCTTAAACAGCGCCCGGACTGCGTCACGAGATTTTTGATCGTCTACGGTTTCGCCAACGGTAATAGTCAGATAGTTAAATACCGTTCCGGGCTGTATCCGGTTGAGACCCTGAACTTGGATATCGTCGACAATGAATGGCTCGATCGCCGCGACTGAAGTGACTATCGCGTAGAGCAAGCAGCCCAGAGCCCAGCGCTTAACGAGGGTAATGTGCATAGAATTTATTAATTATAATTTTGCGTCCGCCACCAGCTACATCATTCTCATGATGTCATTGTACACCGCGAGTCCCATCAACCCGAGCAACAACATAAATCCCACTTGTTGCCCAACAACTTGAACTGATTCAGGTACTGGTCGGCGTAGCACGAATTCTAACAGGTAATACATTAAGTGTCCGCCATCGAGCAACGGAATTGGTAACAAATTTAGGACGCCCAAACTTATGCTGACTAGGCCGAGAAAATCCAAGAATCTCGACAAGCCTAATTTGGCGGACTGACCAGCGAACTGCGCAATACTTATCGGCCCGCTAAGGTTATCTACTGAGGCCTCGCCAATGATCATTTTGCGAATAAATTTCAGTGTCGTTGAAATCGCTTCGCCGGCGCGCGCGACTGCGCGCGGCATCGCCTCAAGCAAGCCGTATCGCTCGATCCCCATAGGCACAGATTCAATACCAGTTGCATCTACTTCGGCACCAATGCGCCCTATGGACTCACCGTCGGCGGAAACTGTCTGCGGTATTAACCAAAGATTAATCTGCTGTCCATTGCGCATGAGGCTGACATCGATTCGACGACCCGGCATCGAACGGATAAATTCGACCCATTCGATCCAATCGCCGATTAACTGCCCGTCCGCAGAGACTATGAGGTCTCCCGCCAACAGACCTGCAAGCGCGGCTGATTCACCCGCAACGACGCGGCCAATTCTTGGTTCAATGATCGGTCGGAATGGCTTGAATCCAACTTTTTCAAAAAAATCACCGCGGCTCAAATCATCGATGGAAATCGATTCGAGATTGAGCACAACGTCTCGTTGCAAGCCATCCTTATCGTCGACTTGTAGCTCAATTGATCCGGAGTCGAGGATCGCCGTAATCGAGGATCTAAAGACATTATCCCAAGTGGGCGCCACATCGCCGTTGACGCCTTTAATCTCTTCGCCGGCCTTTAATCCTGCGCGCGACGCAATCGAATTTTCGACTATTTCGCCGACGACCGGCCGCGGTCCAGATACGCCGACTAAATACATCGCCCAGTAAACAAACACAGCGAACAATAAGTTCGCGACCGGGCCGGCAAGTACAATAGCAACCCGCGCGCCGAGTGACTGTGCGTTGAACGAGCGGTGCCGAAGCTCAGCAGGAACTTCGCCTTCGCGGTCGTCGAGCATCTTGACATAGCCACCGAGAGGCACGGCTGCGATGACAAATTCAGTTTCGTCGTCGCCTTTTTTCATTGACCACAACGGTTTCCCAAATCCAACCGAAAAGCGCAGGATTTTCACGCCAACTTTGCGCGCCACCCAGTAGTGACCGTATTCGTGAATGGTGACTAATATTCCGAGCGCGACAATGAACGATGCAATCGTTTGCAAAAACGCCATCAGAATCCGCCATCTCGAAGCGCTTGCTGCACGAAGGCGCGAGCTTTACGGTCATCTTCCAAGACAATGTCGAGCGTGTCCGCGGGACGTCCACTAACATTTTCGAGTGTTTTTTCGATCAATTCTGGAATCATGGTGAACGGCACCTTCTCTTCTAAAAACGCCGCGACGGCCTGCTCATTTGCCGCATTCAAAATTGCAGTTGCCGTTCCGCCGGCCGTCATGGCCTCGCGCGCTAAGCGCAAACAGGGAAATCGGTCAGTGTCGGGGGGTTCGAAATCCAAGCGTTGGACGCTAAATAAATCCAAGGGTTCAACCCCAGATTCATAACGTTCAGGCCAACCTAGGGCGTAGGCGATTGGCGTGCGCATGTCCGGGTTGCCGAGTTGAGCTAGAACTGACCCGTCAACATACTCAACCATTGAATGGATAATGCTTTGTGGATGAATTACTACGGAGATTTTGTCTTGGGTGGTGTAGAACAACCAACACGCTTCAATAATTTCCAGGCCTTTGTTCATCATGGTGGCGGAATCAACCGATATTTTTCGCCCCATCACCCAGTTTGGGTGCGCGCAAGCTTCATTCGGCGTTACTTCGTGTAATTCGCTAATTGCGCGTGATCTGAATGGTCCGCCCGATGCAGTCAAGAGGATCTTGCGAACGCCAACTCGACTTAATCCGGTTTCGAATTTCGCTGGCATGCATTGATAGATCGCGTTGTGCTCGCTATCGATCGGTAGTAGCACGGCGCCGTTGCTTTCGACGGCATCCATAAATAATTTGCCCGACATAACCAAGGCTTCCTTATTCGCGAGCATTACTCTCTTTCCAGCGCGCGCCGCTGCAATACTCGGCAGCAGACCCGCAGCCCCAACGATACCGGCCATGACTGATTCAGTCTCGGCGAGACAGGAAACGTGCTCGAGTCCAGCGACACCGCTCAGCACGACGGTCTGTGAGCCGGCACTGATCAGCAATGTCGAAAGTTGCTCAGCGCAATCATCGTCCACCATGACTGCAAACTTGGGCTGCCATTCTAGGCATTGCGCGTAAAGCGCGTCGACGCTGCGATTCGCCGTCAGAGCAATGAGCTCAAACTTATCTCGATGTTGAGCAATAACATCTAGGGTATTCACCCCAATCGTGCCGGTTGATCCGAGAATCGTAACGCCAGTCATAGATTTTGCACCCATGAATGTATTCCCGCGACAAAAATCGGCGCCGCGGCGACTAATCCGTCAATTCGGTCCAATACACCCCCATGACCCGGTAGGATCTGACCACTGTCTTTAACGCCACGGTTTCGTTTCAACATGCTTTCAAACAAGTCTCCAACAATCGAGATGCAAATTGTGCCGACACAGATCACCACGAACGCGATTCGTGCTTTGTCAGATAGGACGATTGTATAACTAATTAGTACGCCGCTGATGGCACCAAAGCCAATCGCACCAAGGACGCCTTCCCACGATTTTCCGGGGCTTACGTTCGGCGCCAAGCGACGGCGTCCCCAGCGTCTACCGACAAAGAACGCTGCCCCATCGGCCACCCAGACAAGCATAAAAACGGCAAACAATAAGGTTCGATCGTTAAATAGTAACCACACTATCGCAGACCAGGCCGATAACAAAACGATGATCCCGGCTGTAGCATTGTTTGCTATCAGAATTAAACTACCCAGCCGACGTCGCTGTGCGAGTATCACGAGAATGGTGCACAAACACCACCAGGTAACTGCGCCGCGATAGATGAAAGTAAATATTTCCGCAGTTTCGTTCCACCGCCAAATGCAGATTGAAAGCGTGACGACAAGCACCGTGTAGCAAAGACGGGCAATGAGACTCGACCATCCAACTAACGCTGACCATTCCCAAGCAGCCACCACGAGAAACGCACCGAGTAGCACTGCGTTCGCACCGATCGGTAGGTAGAACAGACCACCCATAATAAGGATCCCAAGTATTCCCGCAGTGATGAGCCGTCGTTTCAACGGCGCGCACCCGCAGATAGAAAATCGTCGCTACATTGCGGAACTAGACTAAAACGAAGGCGGGCCGCGAATCGATTAAAGTAAAGCCCAACTTGGTGCACAGAGATTCGATCAGCCAGTCGAGGAAGTCGGTAATCTAGCTCGCTCAACTTGGTCACCGGTCATTCCGAAACGACGTTGTCGAGTCGCATAACTGGCCAGAGCCTGGTCGAATTCCGCCTGGTCAAAATCCGGCCATAAGCAATCCGTGAAATATAGCTCCGTGTATGCTAGCTGCCATAAAAGGTAATTACTGATCCGCTGTTCGCCGCCTGAACGGATGAATAAATCAGGCTCGGGCAAACTTGGTAAACACAGGTATTGGGCGATCGATTCTTCGGTAATTTCGTGAGGAGACAATTCGGCCGAAGCAACTGCCTTGGCAATACGCCGAGTCGCTTGGGCAATGTCCCACCGTCCGCCATAGTTTGCCGCAATGACCAAGGTCAATCCTTCATTGTCAGCGGTTAGCTGTTCTACTTTATCGATGCGCCGTCGGAGTTTGCCCGGAAATTTCGCACGATCACCGATCACAAGGAGGCGAATACCGTTTTGATTGAGCTTCTCCACCTCTTGTTCGAGGGCACCCGAAAACAGTTCCAAGAGAAGTCGGACTTCGGTTGGCGGACGCCGCCAGTTTTCGCTGCTGAATGCAAATACCGTTAGGACGCGAATACCGAGTTCGGCGCAACGTTCGACTATTAATCTCACGTTCTCGACCCCGGCGCGGTGCCCGGCAACCCGCGGCAATTGGCGGCGATTAGCCCAGCGGCCGTTCCCATCCATTATTATGGCAACGTGCTGCGGCAACGTAGACGGCGGTAGCTGGCCCATGAGTTGGCTAGATTTCTAACATCTCTCGCTCTTTTGCAGCCAGAAGTTCATCAATTTTTTTAATATGCGAGTCGGTAAGTTTTTGCACTCCCGCTTCGGCCTTATGCTCTTCGTCTTGGGCTACTTCTTTGTTCTTGACCTTGTTTTTCAAGTTTTGGATCGCATCTCGCCGGATATTGCGGATCGCGATTCGACAGCCCTCGGCTTCCGATTTTGTGATCTTAATCAAATCGCGGCGTCGCTCCTCGGAAAGCGGTGGCAAGGGTATGCGCAGCACGGTCCCTGAGGTGGCAGGATTGAGTCCAAGATTAGATTCTAAAATTGCCTTTTCGATGAGCGGCACCATCGACTTGTCCCATGCAGTGACAGACAAAGTCCGCGCGTCGTCCACTGTGACATTCGCCGCTTGCGTAAGCGGTGTTTTCGTGCCGTAGTAATCAACTGTTACATGGTCAAGCAGACTCGGATGAGCGCGACCTGTGCGAATTTTCGTTAGATCAATACGGAACGACTCGATGCTTTTCTCCATCCTCGTCGCGGCATCGGCGATAATTTCTTTCGTCATTAACGCGCTCCTCGATTTGTTACTAAAGTACCTACTGATTCACCCAAGGCTGCTCTGACGAGTGAACCAGGAATGTTCATGTTAACAACCCTAAGCGGCATTTTATTGTCTCGGCAAAGGACGATTGCGGTCGCGTCCATCACGTCGAGTTTACCCCTTAGTATGTCGTCGTAGTCGAGTTCGTCGTAGCGCACGGCGTTGGCAACTTTCTCTGGATCGGCGGAATAAACCCCGTCGACTTTCGTCGCTTTGATCATCAAGTCGGCGCCGATCTCGATTGCCCTCAAACTGGCCGCGGAGTCAGTTGTGAAGAACGGGTTACCGGTTCCCGCCGCCAATATAACGATTCGACCTTTCTCGAGATGCCTGATTGCTCTACGCCGAATATAGTCCTCACAAACTTCGTTGATTTTTATCGCCGACATCACCCGTGCGTACAGTCCGACCTTTTCAAGCCCATCTTGAATGGCCAAGGCGTTTATTACCGTCGCCAGCATGCCCATTTGGTCCGCCGAAACGCGGTCTACCCCCTTCGCAGCCAACCCCGCACCACGAAAAATATTCCCACCGCCGATGACTATCGAAACTTGTACGCAAGCGTCGACCAGTTCTTTCATCTCGAGCGCGATTCTGCTTAAGACGCTTGGGTCAATACCATATTGCTCATTGCCCATTAGCGCCTCGCCGCTGAGTTTTATTAGGACCCTGCGAGACATGTTGCGGTCTGGGGTTAACGTCACGAACCTGCGCCGTCGGCCATTCGTGCTTGGGCCATTACCTCCTGCGCAAAATTTTCTGCCTTTTTCTCGATCCCTGCACCGACCTCGAAGCGAATAAAATTCACCACGACGGCATTGTTGTCCTTAAGTAATTTCCCCACCGTTTTGTCAGGATCCTTAACGAATGGCTGCCCGGTCAAGGTTATTTCTGCCAAGAACTTTCGAATTCGTCCGGCAACCATTTTTTCGGCGATATCGAGCGTCTTACCGCTTTGTTCGGCCTGCGCGATTTGGATTTCCCTTTCCTTGCTAACGAGTTCTGCTGGAACCTGCTCCTCGCTGACACACACTGGGTTACTGGCGGCGATATGCATCGCGACATCTTTACCGAGCTCAAGGTCGCCACCCTGCAATTCAACTAGCACCCCGATGCGATTGCCGTGCACATAGTCAATTAACAAGTTGCTGCTCTGCAGTCGCTCGAAGCGCCGTATTGAAATCTTTTCTCCGACTTTCGCAGAAAGTTGTTGGCGTTCGGACTCGACCGTACCAGAAGTGTTTGCGAGCGTTTGTTCCGCTAATTCGTCGGGAGTCGTCGCATTGGAGCTTAAAATCGTGGTCGCGACATTAGTTGCGAATGAAACGAAGTTTTCGTCTTTCGCGACAAAGTCCGTCTCACTGTTAATTTCAACGACGACTGCGCTATCTCCCGCTACTCTAACGATAACGGCCCCGTCAGCCGCGATGCGACCAGCTTTTTTTGCCGCTTTTGCCGCACCCGATTTGCGCATCACATCGAGAGCTGCCTCGATATCGCCATCTGTTTCGACGAGCGCCTTTTTGCAATCCATCATCGCTGCGCCAGAGCGTTCGCGTAGCTCTTTTACCATTGCGGCGGTCACTTGCATTGTGTGTTGTTCCTTATGTCTTGATTTCGTAATCCGTTTCGCGGTCTCGCTATTGCGTGGCCACGAAATGTCAGTTCAGCGCACACGTGCCGACCTAACGTTCATTGCGTTAGTGTTAGGCACTCATCGTGCTGGTGAAGATTCGTCGAGTGCAGCAACTGCCGCACGGGAGGCCTCTTCGGTCGCAGACGGAACGTCTGCTTTGACAGTCGGCGCAATTCTCTCGGCACTGGTATCAAGTTCGACGAAGTCATCTTGCGATCCGGCCACCGCCACGGTAGTGGCTGAACGCGCATCCAGCACAGCGTCAGCAATGCCGCTGGCATACAAGTTTATCGATCGAATCGCATCGTCATTCCCAGGAATCACATAGTCGCAACCGTCCGGGCTGTTATTCGTGTCGACGATAGCTATTACGGGAATCTTCAATTTGACGGCTTCGGCGACTGCGATTTTTTCATGGCCGACATCGACGACGAACAACGCGTCAGGGAGCCCTTCCATGTTTTTGATACCCGCGAGGCCTCGATTGAGTTTTTCTAATTCGCGGCGCAGGTTTAAGCCTTCCTTTTTGGTAATGCGCTCGAGTCCACCTTCTTCGATCAATGACTCAATCTCTTTGAGGCGCTTTATCGATTGCTTGACCGTCTTGAAATTCGTCAACATGCCGCCAAGCCAACGGCGATTGACATACGGCATTCCGCAACGGGTAGCTTCACGCGCAATAGCCTCTTGAGCCGCACGTTTGGTCCCGACAAACAGGATCCGTCCACGTTTTGCTGCCAACCGACCAACGAAATTGGTTGACTCATGAAACAGTGGTAAGGTTTTTTCCAAGTTGATGATATGGATTTTGTTGCGTTCGCCGAAAATATACGGGGCCATTTTCGGGTGCCAAAAGCGGGTTTGGTGTCCAAAATGGACGCCTGCTTCAAGCATCTGGCGCATTGTGACGTCAGACATCGTGTAGTCTCCTTTTATTGGGGGTTTGGCCTCCACGTGCCCCATGCGCCGATCCGTCGATCAGTTCGACAGACACCCCGGCGCACGTGTCGGAACGTGTGCGGATTATTAGTGATTGCTCGTTGAGCGCGCGCTTTATAACATAGAAGTGTTTTTGCAACAATGACTTGGAAATGACTTGGGACTTACACAACTATGCCGGTTAGTATCAAAAATGCCGCTGAGATCGACAAAATGCGCGTTGCCGGACGTTTGGCTGCTGACGTCCTCGAAGTCATTGAGCCCTATATAGAACCAGGAACTACGACCGCGAAACTCGATAAAATTTGTCACGAGTACATTGTCGATCAGCAGAGAGCGGTACCCGCGCCACTGAATTATCACGGCTTTCCGAAATCAATTTGCACCTCCGTGAATCACGTCGTATGCCACGGCATTCCTGGCGATAAAGTGTTGAAGAATGGCGACGTCCTCAATGTCGATATAACCGTGATCAAGGAAGATTTTCATGGTGATACGAGCAAAATGTTCTTCGTTGGGGAGCCCTCAGTAAAGGCGAAGCGCTTGGTTGAAACAGCCTACGAGTGCTTGAGCATCGGTATCGGCCTAGTCCGTCCCGGCGGACGCCTCGGGGACATTGGCGCCGCGATTCAGGCGCATGCCGAGGCGAGGAATTACTCCATCGTGCGCGAATATTGTGGTCACGGTATTGGCCGAGGATTCCACGAAGAGCCGCAAGTGCTTCACTATGGCACGAAGGGCACTGGGATCGTGCTGGAACCAGGCATGATTTTCACAATCGAACCCATGATAAACGCGGGTCGGCGACACGTGAAGCTCCTGCCAGACCGATGGACCGTCGTGACTAAAGACCGCAGCCTCTCGGCGCAGTGGGAACACACCATCCTCGTCACCGAGCATGGCTACGAAGTGCTAACCGCGCGCAAGGACGAAACGTTCGGGCAATGATCCAATTGCAAAACTCATTTGAACCTGTGATTAGCCATCTGGCAGCGCTGGAAAAGCACGTCAGCTCGCCCTTATCTAACAATCACATTAGTGTCTACCGCGAAGCGATCGCTGCTGCCCGCGTAGAACTCGAACGGCGCTTCGACGATGGCGTAAACGCACGCGAACTCGTCGCGCTACGATCGGATTTTATTGACACTCTTCTAATTCAACTGTGGCAGCGAGTTGGGCTTTCGACCAGTCAGCACGCACTCCTGGCGGTCGGCGGATACGGCCGACGCGAGCTTCATCCGTATTCTGATGTCGATATCGCGATCGTCTTAGGCGCGCGAGCGTCAAAATCGCAATCCGCTGCGATTACGTCGCTAGTAACCTTCCTGTGGGATATCGGCCTCGAAGTAGGTCACAGCGTCCGCACGGTTAAACAATGCGCGACTTCAGCACGCAGCGATTTGACCATCATGACCAATCTAATGGAGGCTCGCCATCTCTGCGGGGCCGCGGAAAGATTGCCCGAACTCCGCAAACTCACGGCATCGAATAAAATTTGGCCGACCGCAAAATTCTTCGCTGCAAAACTTGCCGAACAGACGGCACGCCATGCGAAATTCAATGATGCATTCCAAGAGCTCGAGCCGAATGTAAAGGAGAGCCCTGGAGGCATGCGTGATATCCAGGTGATCGCTTGGGTTGCAAACCGGCATTTCAATGCAGCCAGCTTGCGTGGCCTAGTCGCGAACAAATTTATTACAGAGACTGAAGGAGCCGACCTACTCGGGGGCGAAGAATTCCTTTGGCAGATTCGTTGCGCCCTGCATTTCAAAGCGGGCCGGCGCGAAGATCGATTGCTATTCGAGCATCAAAAATCCGTTGCTAATCGTTTTGGGTATACAGACGACGACTCGAACGCAGCCGTGGAAAACTTCATGAAAGACTACTACCGCACCGTTCGAGAATTGAGCAGTCTAAATGAAGTGCTACTTGGCTTGTTTCAGGAGGCGATCTTAGAACCGGCGAGCAAGGCGCGCGTTGCGCCGCTTAACCGCCGTTTCCAGATCAGAAATAATGCAATTGAAGTGTGTAATCCGTCTGTATTCGCTCGCACACCGACCGCCCTACTCGAGATATTTCTGCTCCTCCAACAGCGTCCAGAAATAATTGGAATAAGCGCTGCAACAATTCGCCTACTGCGACAAAACTTGCATCGAATAGACGAGAACTTTCGCAACGACCTGCGCGCCAAAAGCTTCTTCATGGAGATCATTCGGCACCCTCGACGGATTGGCCACGAACTACAACGCATGCATCGCTATGGCGTGCTGAGCGCATATTTGCCTGTTTTCCGCGCAGTCGAAGGTTTAATGCAGTTCGATTTATTCCACATTTATACCGTCGACGAACACACTTTATTTGTTGTTCGAAACATGCGCTATTTTTCGTTTCCTCGCGACGAAAATGACCAGTCAAAACTGGTGAGAAGCACAATCGAACAGGTGCCGAAGCTTGAGCTTCTGTATATCGCCGGCCTATTTCACGACATCGCAAAAGGTCGCGGCGGTGACCATTCAAGTCTCGGCGCCGAAGACGCCGTCGCGTTTTGCCAATCGCACGGTCTAAGCAACTATGATACGCATGTCGTCGCCTGGTTAACCCGCAATCACTTAGTGATGTCCACGACCGCACAACGCAAAGACATTTACGATCTGGACGTCATTAAAGAATTTGCGGCATTCGTCGGTGACCAAATGCACTTGGATTACCTCTTCTTGCTAACAGTCGCGGACATACGCGGAACCAATCCCGAACTCTGGACGAGTTGGAAAGAAGCGCTTCTATCCGAGCTATATATAGCAACGCGGCGAGCGCTTCATCGAGGGTACAAGTTGCCAGCAGACAAGGACGAAAAAATTCAGTCCACTCGTCGCGATGCATTAGAAATTCTAGCAGCGCAAAAATGCGACGGACCTGAAATTGAACTACTTTGGGATTCTCTCGGTGACAATTACTTCTTGCGCCATCGTCCTGACGAAGTTGCCTGGCATACGCAGTCAATTCTCTCTACTGCGAGTGACGACCTCCCACTCGTCGCAGTCCGTAGTTTCGACGAACGGGGTGCGACAGCCGTTTTCATATATCAGAACGACGTTGACAACCTTTACGCTTTAGCAAGCTCAGCCCTGGATAGGTTACGCTTGGACGTCAAGGAAGCACGAATCATTACTTCCAACGCTGGTTTTACCTTAGATACCTTCATGGTCGTCGAGACTGACGGTAGCAACATGATTCATGACGCCGAACGGATCGAGCAGATACGTAACAAAATTCGCGCAACGATCAGCAGCGGCAAGCGAGATGAAATCCCCCCGACCCCCGTATCGCGCCGAAAAATTAAACACTTTACGATTCCAACAAGCGTCGAGTTCGAATCCGATAGAGTCCATGGCTGCACGGTCATGGAAGTCATTGCGACGGACGAACCTGGTGTTCTATCGAAAATTGGCCGCGCGCTCCAAGAGTGCGATGTCAGATTACACGACGCCAGAATTGCGACGTTCGGTGCGCACGTTGAGGATTATTTCTATATTACTGATCGTAACAACAAAGAACTCGATGCAGAAAATCAGATCCCGCGTTTGAAAAACGCCGTACTCACCGCGCTTAGCGGATAGTTTGCCATTTTGAGATTACGCTTGACGGGTCGCGATGGCTGATCAAAATACACCGCGAAGTGAAGCCGAGTTGCTCACCAATGCGTCGGGGCTCGCCGGTAAAACGCTCGGACAGCTTGCTGACTACCTCGACGAAACGGTTCCCGACAACTTGACCCATGCTAAAGGTTGGGTCGGCGAACTGATCGAACTCGCGCTAGGCGCAGAAGCAGGGTCGCGACCCGTGCCTGACTTCGAAACGCTAGGAATAGAGCTCAAGACAATACCTCTGAACGCGCGCCTGCAGCCCCAGGAATCGACTTTTGTCTCTAGTGCGCCATTAGCTAATACTGTTGGCATGCAATGGGAAACCTCGGCGGTGAAAGCGAAACTTAGCAAAGTGCTATGGATTCCAGTCGAAGCTGCAAAGGATCTTCCCATCGCCAAGCGGCGAATAGGATCGGCCTTTTTGTGGAGCCCTTCATACGAGGATGAACATATCCTACGCGCTGATTGGGAGGAGCATATCGAACGGATCGCGTTCGGTCGTCTAGACGAACTTGATGCGCGTCATGGAACTTACTTACAAATACGCCCGAAAGCCCTCAATCGAAGGGAACTTACTGCCGCGACGAACGGAGCCGGCGCGCCAAGCTTAACGCTGCCACGAGGATTCTATTTAAGAACGTCGTTTACTCGTAAAATTCTCCTGCGCTAAGAAACCCTAATGATTTTCCAAAGATTACATTCTTAACAGTAAATAACACCGTTCAATGAGCTTTGAAAACGTGAAGTCCTCGCCATGGCGATTTTGTATAGCACCCATGATGCAATACACCGATCGCCATTTTCGTTATTTCGCTCGGATCATGAGTAGCGAGGCGCGCTTGTATACGGAGATGGTGGTCTGCGATGCGCTTCTCCACGCTGGCCCCGAACGGTATCTCACCCATTCAACTTTCGAAACCCCCGTTGCCTTGCAGCTTGGTGGTAGCGATCCACTCACATTGGCACAAGCAGCCATACTGGGTGAAGCCGCAGGCTTCTGTGAGATCAACCTGAACGTGGGCTGCCCTAGCGATAGAGTTAAATCTGGAAAATTTGGTGCCTGCTTGATGGCCGAACCGCAACTCGTGGCTGATTGCGTACGCTCGATGATTGGGGTGGTCAATATTCCGGTTACCGTCAAGACGCGCATTGGAATCGACCGCACGGATTCTTACGACGAGCTGGCATCATTCATTCAAGCGATTCACGATGCAGGATGTCGGGTCGTGATTATTCACGCGCGAAAGGCCTGGTTAGACGGACTGAGCCCAAAGGAAAATCGAGAAATACCGCCGTTGCGTTACGATGTTGTTCGACAGTTAAAACGTGACTTTCCGGATCTCACCGTCGTCATCAATGGTGGCGTCGATTCTATCGCTGCGACGATCGACCATTTGCATTTCGTAGATGGCGTCATGATCGGTCGCGCGGCCTACAACACGCCATTCTTTCTCGCAGAAATCGATCGAAGTGTGTTCGGTTTGACGGCAAGGCCGCTAGATAGGGAAACGATCTTCAAGCGATACTTAGCGTACGCGGCTCACGAATTGGAAAAAGGCACGAGCACGCGCGAATTGGTCAAACCGCTACATTATTTGTATCAAGGACAACCCGGTGCGCGCCAATGGCGCCGTCATTTGAGCGAAAGATGCGCCAAGACTGGTGCCGGAATCGATAGCTTGGCAGACTCAATTCGACACGTCGAGCGAGCAGTCAACGCGGATCATGACGCCCTCGGCGCGGTAACGACGCTGTAAAGGACACACCACTCCCGTCGTCCAGGTTTTTTGCGGCAATACGGCCTTGATGGATTTCCGCAATGAGTCGGGCGATGTGTAATCCGAGCCCCAGATGAAGGTCGCCACCATGACCTCCAGATCGCACTGAGACCATCGAATTAAACAGCTCGTTTTGCATCGCCTCGGGGAGTTGGCGACCGTAGTTCTTCACTTCGATAAGATACTCATCATCGTTAGACGACAATCGGACTTCAATAGCTTTTTCTACCGTACTGAACCCGACCGCGTTATCGATCAGTTTATCCAATAATTGTGCGACGAGGTCGTCTGAAGCGAGAACCTCACAGGGAACACTGGGCAAATTTAATTCGAAGCGATTGTCGATATAAGCATTTTTGTATCCGTCGACTGACCCGCGAATTAGTGCGGCCAAGTCGAACCACTCGAATTCTACGTTTGAAACTGCCTGTTCAATGCGTGAAGCTTCGCTCAACCGCGACACGAGGTTATGTAAACGATCAATACCTTCGCGCGCTCGATCCAGGAACTTTTCCTGATCCAAATTTAGCGTCGTCGAATCAAGATTTTGCAGCGACGACGATACGACAGTGAGCGGCGTGCGCAACTCATGAGTCAATTTACTCGCCATGCTTTCCAGGTACGCGTTGTAGTCCTTCAGTCGGACAAGCATCGCGCTATAGCTTCGCGTTAGATCGCCGATTTCATCTGACGCCGAACTTCGCGAAATTGAACCTACGACGCGGCCATGTTGATCGATTGCTCGTTCGGATTGATCACGGAGTCTCGCAATTCGAATCGAAAGCCGACTCGCGAATATCAATAAAATTAGCGAGACACCAGCAAATACACCGATCGACTTGTTAAACAATGCGGCCATCGCGTCACGCTGCACCGTTTGAATACTGTTTGTGGTTTCCTCGACGACAATCGCGCCAACTAGCTCGTTTCCAGAACGAACCGGGTGTGCCGCAGAAACTATTACTGCACGCTCATCCGCCGACGATCGCCAACGCGTCGATGCCTGCCCACTTAGAGCGAGCAGCACTTCCGCGCTGCGTAAGCGCGAAGCGGAGCGTAGCTCATCTTCGAATGTCCCACTCGCGATCGGCAAAATCCAAGTGTGGATGAAATTGATTGCACCACGCTTGGTCTCACTGACAAGGGTCCCGGTACTTGCAAGAACCTGTCCGGTGCGGTTGATTACCCACACCCGACGGCCCTTTTTGAATCCTATTTTTTGAATCGTTTGCTGCAGCATCGCAGAGGTTCGAAGTAGCGGGTTTGGTCTAGCTGCTATCTGCTCACCCATGGTTGATACCTTGAGCGATTCGCTAAAGCCGACATCTTTGTCGTAAATACTTATTCCGAGTGCATTGCCGACCAAGTCCAGCGGAATGCGGATCTCGACGGTGTAGCCTGCTAAGGTTTCGCGCCACTCGCCAAATACATTTGCAATCGGGTTGCGTGTCGTCGAAAAATCCCAGTTTTCGCTGATGTCGTAGGCCGTTATTGGTCCTGGACCGGCGGTACCGAGAAATATCGACTTTATAAGCCCATCATTTTTGTAAATCGTTAGCTCAACCGTATCCGCAGCTTGCGGATCGAACGACCCGCCTTTTTGATACACAGAGCTTTCGTCTGATGCCAATATCAACACATTCAAATATTGCTCGTGCTCACCAACTATCAAATCAAACGCCGGAGGTTTCCGCTGCTCTAGCGTAGAACGACCACTGGATTCAAAATGGTCGGCCCATTGGAGATACCCTTCCCAATCGTCGACATAACCATCGATATGAATGGGGTAGTTAAGGGGGTGAGAGAAAATCGGATCACGCGATAGAGCGTTGTCCGAAGAATTACGAAATAGGGCCGATTGGTTTTGCAAAGAAACCGCCAATGCGCCGCTGACCGCTGACAAGGAATCCTCAAGACTGCTTTGAAGATAACGTTCGGTTTCGCGCAGATACTGGAACCCGACGTAGGGGATGCTTAGCATTGCTATCGAAAGCATCGCTAGCTTTATGCGGATCGTGATTTTGGGCATTGAATGTGCGTCGTTTCAGCGCGCTATCAGGTCCATCTATAACCCATGCCATAGACCGTTTCGATTGAGTCGAAGTTCACGTCGATCGCCTTGAATTTTCGACGGATCCGCTTGATGTGCGACGTAACAGTCGTATCATCTACAACAACATTCGCGTCGCTCATCAGTTGTTCACGAGTTTTCACATGGCCCGGATTCTTGGTCAAGGCGTTAACAATCCAAAATTCCGTGAGGGTTAGATCGACAACGGACTCTGTCCATCTGGCGATGACTCGATCAGGGTCGATCGTAAGTTCACCACATTTTCGTTCATTACGCTGATCCGTTGGATCTCCGAGCGCTTCCACGCGGCGAAACAACGCACTAATTCGCGCGATGATATGTGGGATGGAAACATCTTTGGTTATATAGTCGTCAGCGCCGACGCGCAGGCCTGCAATCGAGTCGTAATCGCTGTCGCGCGCAGTGAGAAAAATTATCGGCAGCTTGCTACTTAAAGTGCGCAACTCTCTGCACATCTCGAAACCCGCATCGATTTCATCTTGTAACGCAATATCAAGCAGCACCAAGTCCGGAAGGCGGCTCCGAAATGCTCCCATGGCGTGCTCGCGGTTGGCGAAGGTCTGTACTCGATAACCCTGGCGGCGCAACGCATCAGCGTAGTTTTCGCGGATCGGGGTTTCATCTTCGACTATGGCAACGGTTCGCGGCATGGGTTAGAACTCTACGCAAGCGTTAATTGAAGCGCCACTCTAACGGAATAACCTACCGGCCGGCGTGAGACGAAGCAAATTCCATTTTTTTGCCCGAATTCGCCACACGCACGTCTCATCGTAGTCGGCGCGACGCCCTAAAATTGGACTTAAATTTCATTTGCAAGAACCCAATTTAAACCAGCATCGATTACGCAACGGAGAAGCTGCATGAATGTACCTGGCCTTCGAACCCTCTGGCGATCCGCGAACAATGAACGCAAACATTAAACCCGAACCCGGCAGCCCTAGCTCGCGCGCGATCGTACTCGAAACCGTGTCATGCCTCCTCGTCGGGCTAGCCGTCGGAAATGTCGTCGGCATCGTGTTGTTCTCACTGGCTTTCGTTCTGTTTGAGGTGCCCGGCTAGGGCCCACTTTGACTGCGAACTTTACACTCGCACATGGCGGCTATTAGCCGCTCAATAATCGCTGTCTAGCAGACTGTCGGACTTAGGCAATCGTAGCGAGCATGGTGGGAAAA
>JAQCEL010000278.1 GCA_027618655.1 Pseudomonadota bacterium
GCAACAGAGTGCCGGCTGCGTAAAACCCGATCGCATTTAAATTGCTAGAACTAAGCGGCAAGTTGCCGAAGGACGTACTGTAGAATCCCGCCATGTTGGTAGTATTCCCATTCTTTTGGCGTGTCTACTCGGACGACGCAATCGAAGCGCGTCACGCTAGCAGTACTCGCGGTCGCAACCACGGTGACCTTCTTTACGCCGTCCGCGAGGCCCTCAATCGTAATTGTTTCAGTACCATCTAAGCCCAGGCTTTGCGCCGTTTGTCCGTCCTCAAAAACCAGCGGTAGGATACCCATGCCGACCAAGTTACTGCGATGGATCCGCTCGAAACTTTCCGCGATTACGGCCCGGGCGCCAAGCAAGCGAGTGCCTTTTGCAGCCCAATCGCGCGACGATCCCGTTCCGTATTCTTTGCCCGCGAACACGATCAACGGAACGTTTGCATCCTGATACCGCATTGAGGCGTCATAGATGCTCATTTGTTCACCCGATGGCTGATGGGTCGTCCAACCGCCTTCGGTGCCAGGGGCGAGTTGGTTGCGTAAGCGTATGTTGGCGAATGTACCGCGCATCATAACTTCGTGGTTGCCACGTCTGGAGCCATAGGAATTGAAGTCTTGCTTTTGTACGCCATGTTCAATGAGGTATTTTCCGGCAGGACTATCGGCCGTAATGTCTCCGGCCGGGGAGATATGATCTGTCGTGATTGAATCGCCTAAGAGCGCTAACACTCTTGCGTTTTCAATCGGTTTAATTGCTTCAGGAATGATCCCCATGCCGACGAAGTAGGGTGGGTTCTTCACGTAGGTCGAATTTTCGTCCCATTCAAATTGGTTTGAGGCGGGCACCTTAATACCAGCCCAGCGCGCATCGCCGCGGAAAACGTTCGCATAACTTGATTTAAACATTTTCGAATCAATCGTTTGGTTAACCGCATCGTCGACTTCTTTAGTGCTCGGCCAAATATCGCGCAGGTAAACCTGATCGCCAGATTTATCATTACCCAGCGGATCGTTAAACATATCGATATTCATGGTCCCGGCGATCGCGTAGGCGACCACGAGTGGCGGCGAGGCAAGAAAATTCATTTTTACTTCGGCGTGTACGCGCCCTTCAAAGTTTCGATTGCCAGACAGCACTGAGCAGGCGACGAGATCACCCTCTTTTATTCCTGCGCTTACTTCTGCAGGCAACGGCCCGGAATTGCCGATACACGTCGTGCAACCGAAACCGACGGTTTGAAATCCCAACGCGTTTAAATGTTCCGTAACCCCCGCTTTATCAAGATAGTTGCTCACCACCAACGAGCCGGGCGCGAGACTCGTCTTAACCCACGGCTTTGACTTGAGCCCACGTTCGTTCGCTTTTTTTGCCAACAAGCCGGCACCCATCATCACGTAGGGATTAGACGTGTTAGTGCAGGATGTAATCGCCGCGATCACGACCGCGCCGTCGTTCAACGCATAAGCGCTAGCCCCGGAACCGACTTGGGTCGTGCCGCCACTGCTACGGTTTTTCGTTGCGTCTTTGATGAATCCCTCAAACTCTTGTTTCACGGACTTCAATGCGATGCGATCTTGTGGTCGCTTTGGACCCGCGAGAGACGGCTCGATATCACCCATGTCCAAGGACATCGTATCGGAGTAGCTAGCGATTGGGCTGTTGGGTTCTCTCCACATACCGGTTTCTTGCGCATAGCGCTTCACGAGTTCGACTTGATCAGGCGCGCGGCCGGACAATTCTAGATATCGGATGGTTTCCACGTCGATTGGGAAAATTCCACACGTCGCGCCGTATTCCGGTGCCATGTTTGCGATCGTGGCGCGATCGGCGAGCGGTAAATGGTCTAATCCAGAACCAAAAAACTCGACAAATTTTCCGACCACGCCTTTCTTGCGCAACATTTCCACGACTCTAAGTACGAGGTCGGTGGCGGTTGCACCTTCTGGCAGTTTACCCGTTAGTTCGAAGCCGACGACCTGCGGGATGAGCATGGTGATGGGTTGGCCCAGCATGGCAGCCTCAGCCTCGATGCCGCCAACGCCCCAGCCTAATACACCGAGACCGTTGATCATGGTGGTGTGCGAATCGGTTCCAACCACGGTGTCGGGATAAGCACGCAGCTTGCCGTCCTTTTCCGCCGAAAAAATCGTGCGCGCTAGATACTCCAAATTTACTTGATGGACGATGCCGGTATCTGGGGGAACGACTTTAAAATTCGAAAACGCTTGCTGGCCCCAACGCAGGAATCCGTAGCGCTCTTCATTTCGTTCAAACTCAATTTTCGCATTTTGTTCGGCGGCGGTTGCGGTACCGAATACGTCGACTTGTACGGAATGGTCGATCACGAGTTCGGCCGGTGACAGTGGGTTGATCTTGTTCGGGTCGCCACCCAAGCTTCGCATTGCGTCGCGCATTGCCGCGAGGTCCACGACAGCCGGGACGCCGGTAAAATCCTGCATCAGGACGCGGGCTGGGGTAAACGCGATTTCTTTTGAAGGCTCGGCAGCGGGATCCCAATTGGCGAGGGCTTCTATGTCGTCGCGGGTGACGTTGATGCCGTCTTCATGGCGTAATAAGTTTTCCAACAGAATCTTTTGAGCAAAAGGTAATCGATCGATCGGAAAACGACTGGCAAGGCGTTGAACACTAAAAATTTCGTATTCGGTGTTCCCAATCTTCAAATTTGTGTGTGTGTCAAAGCTGTTATTCATTGTTGCTCCAAGAGAATGCGACGGCTGGTGCGCCATTATCGGTAATTAAGGCGCTATGTTGTAGTGTAATTTTGACCCAATTCGGATGAATTATTCAGTTTCGTTGATAATCCCTCCGCCTAGGCACTGGTCGTTGACATAAAGTACAACAGATTGTCCTGGGGTCACCGCCCGTTGGGGTTCGGAAAAACTCACAGCTAACCGATCGCCATCGATTTCTCTAATCGTGCACGGCTGGTCTGGTTGTCGGTAGCGGGTTTTTGCGTGGCACTGCAAACCAGTTTTCGGTGGTTCTCCAGCTATCCAGGACAACGTATCAGCCGACAGCGATTTCGTCATTAGGAGTGGATGGTCATGGCCTTGGGCGGCGATTAATTCGTTTTTCCCAACATCTTTCGCGACAACAAACCACGGACCTTCTTCCGATCCGCTTACGCCGCCGATGCCTAGTCCTTCGCGTTGCCCAAGTGTGTAGAACGCGGCGCCTGCGTGGCGACCGATGACAGCGCTCTCGGTATTGCGAATGTCTCCAGGTTGGGCTGGTAGATAGTGACCGAGAAAATCGCGAAATCGGCGTTCACCGATGAAACAAATTCCCGTACTGTCCTTTTTTTTCGACGTCGCCAATCCGGCCTCGTGCGCGATCCGGCGCACATCGCGTTTTTCTAAACCGCCGATCGGGAAAATTGTTCGGCGCAGCGCCGCCTGACCGATCGCGTACAAAAAATAAGACTGGTCCTTGCCCGGATCGAGTCCTTTAAGCAATTGGTAGCGCCGATTGTCGTCCTGCTGAATTCTAGCGTAATGCCCTGTCGCGATCAGATCACCGCCGAGCTTGGTGGCGTGCTCTAAGAAGGCTTTGAACTTTATCTCTCTGTTACACAAGATGTCTGGGTTTGGGGTTCGGCCGCGACGGTATTCGTCGACGAATTCTTCGAATACGCAGTCCCAATAGTTCTTCGATAAATCGACGGTATTGACAGGGATCTCAAGTGGTTCGCAAACGGCGAGCACGTCCTCGACGTCCTTTTCCCATTCGCAGGCTTGGTCCTCGCGCGGTTCGTTCCAATTTTTCATGAATATCGCCGACACGCGGTAGCCCGCTTGCTTCAATAACAGCGCCGTCACTGAAGAATCTACGCCACCAGACATTGCAACGACGATGTGCGGATCTGAACGGTCACGACATTGCTCAAGAGATTCGTTGCTAAGTTGATAATCCATTTAATCTCACGGGAAGGTGCAGCGACCAAAGTTTGTCAGCAGTTTCAGCATTGCTTTAGCGTATTAAGCACAGTGCGAATGTTACGCACCGCCATTGTAATCGTCTTCTGATGGCGAAGCGTGCGTGTCTAGATTCGTTCGATAATCGGTTGCTTCCAATTTCCCGTAATCGAATATTCGCGGCTTAAAAGCGTATCGACGGCTTCTGGAATTGATTTGAACATTTTCTGGCCAAGATAGATTACAGCACCAACGCCGATGCCAGCGGGACCGAAT
>JAQCEL010000279.1 GCA_027618655.1 Pseudomonadota bacterium
CGTCGGCATAAATTAGCGCATCCTCGTGCAATATCGGGTCGATGATTTTTTGCATTTCGCTAACCGCTATGTGGCGCAGCGAGATTATTTGCATCCCGTAGGTGGGATCAGCGCGACCGTTCCTGAAACCGAGACCGCTGCGCATCGACTTCGAAATTGGAACAATGCGATAGAGTCCCCCTTCATCGACCAGCGCCGCATTGGATTGTTGAAGCAGCATTTCAAGTACGGTGATAAGGTCGGACTTGCGCAATCCGCCGGTCGTGTCGGTCGTGACTGTGCCAGTCACGCCTTGCTCAATGATGTAATTCGCCCCGAGTAATTCTCCGAGAATCGCTTTGACTACTTCATGGATATCCGCGGCTTGAAAATTAAGCGTGAGATCGTCTTTTTTCCCGGAACCGACGATCGTTGGCGATCCCACCGTGCCGCCTATAAAGGTACCCGTGCCCAGTGATATTTCGCTAGCGTCAACCTGCCCTGGGGGCACATGCTCCGAAGCAGGCGCGCCAGCCTGTTTCAGGGGATATTTGGCGGCCACTTCAGACACGGTGGAACCCCGAGATTGGGTCCTTTCCAGGGCCTCCTGCAGTATGTGATTGTTTGATCCCGAATGTGCGCAGGCACCGATAAGAATAATTAGGCACAACGGTGCGGCTCGCGCGCTGAGGACGGCGACATGACGCGAAGGGTTTTGCACCCGTGAATTTTGTCGCTCGGAATTGTCAGGTGGATTATCCGAACAGCAAATAGAATTATTATTCGTTATGGTCGAATTGCTCATTATCCGCGTCAGCATCTTCATGTTGTTCTGTTTCGTCGTCATTGGGTGCCACTTTGATGTTAGCGTTGGTCGTCACAGGCGCGTTGGTACTTTGCTGTCTGCGCCGAAGCGCGCTTTGAATTCGTCGTGCGGCTAGTGGGTCGCTTTTGCGCACTAGAGTCAACCGCTCTGTTCGGGCGTTCTTGGTCAACGTCGCTGATGCCGCGTCAATTTCTTCAAGGCGCCACCCAGCTACGCTGTCTCCTACAGTGACGAGTCGTGTAACGGCAGATTCCATCTCGACAATCAACGCCGCTCGTCGCTCCTGGTCTATTACCAAACCAAGTAATTTGAGTTTCGAATTCGATATTTCAGATACCTTAGTCGCGGCCATATCCGCAGCGGATGTTTGCGTGAGCTCAGTGTCCGTTTCAGGGGGCCTGCGTGCCACATCGAACAATGGACGTTGTACGATTTCAAGATAGTCTTCTGATTCTCGCGGTGCAATTTGGGCATTGGCGGAGCGTGCTAAATGTTCAAAGTTTTCGGTGTCAGCGGAAAGTTTGGCCCGCGTGGCGCCGAAACTATCGCGCGGCACATCAACGCGCCAGACAGTGATTGCTGTTGCAATACATAAGCCGAAAAGAATTCTACTAATAGGCAACGACAAGGGTTTAGACATCGTTGGTTTCGCGCTTGTGCATATAGGCAGAGACTCCGATGCGCACAATTAATGTCGCGGGACCTTGGTTACTACGTGTATTTAAGGACCGCCCGTGTCTCTGGGCGCTATTTGCGTTGATTGAAACGTGATCGATGAACAGCCGAGTTTCGTTACGCTCGAATGCCATCAGTATGCGTTGAATAGCTGGCAGATCACCAGAAAAGCTGACGTTTAAGAGTAGGTTATGGAAATCGTCGCTCTTTTCGCCGAGCAGCGATTGACTACTCGTTTGCCGGCCTCCATTAGTCTCAATAATATCTTTGATCGTACGTTGCAATTCGGCAGCTCCTAGCGCGACCGACTTGGCGACCACAAAGCGATCCCATTGATTTAATGCCGCATCGCCTTTGAGCGCCGCAAGCGCTCGCTCGATCTTCGCTTGGCTCTGTTTCAAGGCGCGATATTCTGAGAGCCGCTGATCAAGCGCGGAAATTCTTTCTTGGGTGGCAACTCGCGAATCATTCAATGGAATCCAGAGTCCAACAGCAAATAAGCTGACAATCCCGAATAGTACCGTCCATGCTTGGACCAGGTGGCGTGAGTCGGTCATGAAGGATCTCGAGACTTCACGATAACCGTTATATTAAAGCGGTCTTTCCCGGAGCGGTTATCGCGAGTCACCGGCGAATTGAACTGGGGTGATGAAAGTAGCGGTGAATTCTCAAACTTCACGGGGATCTCTGAGGCGTTACTTGATTCACCTTGGATTGTCAGTCGATCGTCTTTTAAATCGAATATGCGCAGTGATGTATCGTCGTCGAGTAATCGCGTTACTTCTAGCAAGAGGTCGATCGGCGAGACGTGCCCGGCTTCTAACTCATGGAAGTAATTTGCCTTCGATACGAGTTCGGCATATTTCAGTTTTAACGGTTCCAGCGAGCGTAGTTCCGCGCGCGCACTGTCGGCCTGAGACGTTAGTTGATCTGCAATTGAATTAGCTTCGATCGCGAGCTTACCTGGAATGAGTCCAATAATTAGCAGCCACAAAAGAAGCAAAGCGAACGCGGCGCGGTAGGGTGAGTGCTCGGTATGGGTCGATCGCGTATTCTCTAGAAAATTGATGTGGTGATCGAAAAATGTAAATTCTTCTGAGTCGATAATCGTGGGAATTAAACCGCATTGTTCGATAACGACATATTCTGACTTGAGGTCCTGCTTGCGGAAAACAAGCAGATCGACATCGATAAATTCGTCCGAATCCAGGGTGTTTTGCACGAGGAAATCAAAATAAACATCTTCCCGGCTAAACGGAATTTGCCGCTCAATATCGAAACCGATCACTTCGCGCAAACTATTTTGCGTTGAACGCGGGTAGCGGACGCGCTTAGTTAGTATCTGATCGGCTGGCACGCGGACGATGAACGGTAACGCCTCGGCATTTGGAATGTGGCTCAGCCACTCGCGTAGCCCAGGTTCTTCATGGGTTGCGGTTTGAGATAGCGGGCATCGAATTTCGGAGCGCTTGGTATCGTCTGCGTGATACTCGAATTGAATACTGTGTTGTTCGGTATGCGCAATTAAAAAACGACTCAAAGATTTTTGCCGGTCACGCCATTTTTTTGGCAACGCGAGACACAGTCCTGACGACCACCAGTTCAGAAATCGGTCGAGGTATTGGCTAAATTCAAAACTCATCTTTGGGCTGGTCGGTTGGATCAGTCGGGTCAAATGGCCACGATTCTCTCCATTCAATCACGGTATAGAGAGAATTCGTTCGACCCGTACTTTGCAATTCCACAGTGGCAGAAACATTACTGGTGACTGCGCCTTTCTTGGCCTTAGCGAAAATTTCATAAACACTACGTTGGCGCGCGAATCTTCTGCGAAACGCACTCCTCGGGGATGGGTTCGCAGGTCGCAACGGTGTCGCGTCTATACGAGCTTCGCTTGTCGGTGAAAATTGCATGGCGTTCAGCATTCGATCTGGCGCAACGCGCATATTAGCGGAGTTTGACTGTCCATGGACAGTTACGTAGGGCGCGATTTTGCGGTATTCGTCTAAGCTTAGGTTTAATAAAAGTTGTAATTCTTCGCGCACATGGAACGCGGCATCTTTGGCTCCGTAAGCGTAGTCGTTCGCTCTATAGTCACTATCTTCAGCGCCGAACGGTTGCGTATTGTCGTCTGGGTCGCGCCAATCCAGAATGAGATCGCGAATTTGTGCTGCGCGGGCTGCATCATCGAGAACGTACTCCAAGACTGTATCGAGATTCGCGCTAGAGGCCGTGTTCAAATCTAAAAGCCCGCTCAGATCTTGTGCTGCTACTTCAATTTCGATGCCGTTAAACGCGACACGCTGAGCCGTGCTATTGGTCGGCCACGGTTCCTCTGCTTGGGTGCTGACGAGTTCTTTCAGGGCTGTCCAGATACCAGATTCTGCCGCTTCGCGCGCTTGAATTCGGTCTAATTCGAACGTCGAAATCTTAATTTCTTGGCGGACCGTTTGCGAGTAATTGAGTGCGATTATCGCCGCTAAAGCGATTAATCCGACCGTAGTGATCAGCGCAAAGCCGCGCATTCGTCTCATCGGACAAATCCCGGCATGCTCGGACGGTCGCTGTAGTTCGCCGGTGCAGCGCGGCGGGCGCCGATATTGTTACGGCGAAGCGCGTTATTGGTGTCGAGAACGCGCAGTGCCGTTCGTTTGGTGTCTACATTTGCATAGATCGGCACCGTTAAAGTGGACTCTAGTTCTGAATCGCGAATTTGGATCCGTATCCGAATCA
>JAQCEL010000045.1 GCA_027618655.1 Pseudomonadota bacterium
CGGATCTTAATTGCCAGCGGTATCGCGAACATCTATGCGCGCGATCCGCACGCCATGGTTCAAGCGCGGCACACGCTCGCGGGAAATTCTGGCGGGCGTTTTGTCTTAGGAATCGGGGTATCAAACGTTGGAATAAACGGGTTGCGCGGTCACGCTTGGGTCGCCCCGGCAGCGAAGCTCACTAGCTATCTGGACGCAATGGCGGCGATTAAACCTGAGGTCCCCGTTAGCAACTTAGGCCCCGTGATTATCGCCGCACATGGCCCCGTCCTGCAGCGCATTAGTGCGGCACGTAGCGGTGGAATCATGACGTATTTGATGTCACCGGAACATACCGCGCATTCGCGTAACAGAATAGGGTCGACGGCGGAACTCAATGTCGTTGTCCCTTTACTTGCTGAAACTGATCCTAAGATCGCTCGCCAAATTTCTCGCGCTTCACTTAGTTTCTATATGGGACTCGACTACTACCATCGCGAATGGCGGAAAATCGGTTTCAATGATGATGATTTCGCCAATGGCGGCAGCGATCGCCTTATCGACAAAATCGTCGCGTGGGGTAACGCGGACAGTTTGAACGAGCGCATCGCTGCGCACGAGGCGGCAGGTGCTAGTCGGATCATCGTGTTGCCATTTGATACCGCGACGGGCAACCCATGCGAAAGTCAAACCTTGAGCGCTTTAGCTCCGAAACATTAAATCGATCGCATCGGACCAGAGACTTCGAATTCATCGTTCGCGACAGCGGCGCTGTGCTGCACATAATCAGCCGATTCATTCGCGGTAGTCGCAATCGCTATCGCCGCGATTGGCACCTCGCGGAAGTGAGTCACCCTCGGTCAGCGGCGTAACTTGCAAGTGACGGTTAAGCAAGTGTCGTAGGTAGACCTAAACTCGGCTGAGAACGGACGTTCGCTGTGCGCTCTATAGATCAGCGCAATCGGTTACTTTACTGCGTTGTTTGCGAATCGACTGAAGTAGCCTCTGCGGGTTTTTTGCGATCCGAAAGAGGCGAAATACCATGCGTTGCAAAGGTGAATAATTGCTTTTAAATTTGCGCAGGAATTTCGGTAAATGCTGCACCTGTGATTCCTTCAGCGACATGCCATGCCAGGGGAGTGTGCAGCGGCCGCGCAAAAAGACCTGCCCGTCGAACCCGACAAAAATATACGAAAGATAATCGAGGTTAGTTCGCAGAATCTCTGGGCTATTCGACTCAATCTCGAACAGCGGATAATATTCCTTCCTGACGAAAAATGCGTTCCAAGGTAAAGAAGACACCAACTCGTAGCCTTTCTCCTTACCCAAGGCGACGAACGACGATAGGCTTGTGCCCTGGTTTAAAGAGGGATCCGCGGGCTGGACGAATTCTATCGAGGTCGGGATCGTGGGGTTAAACTCAACGACAATTACCTTCGGTCTGTACTTCAACATCGCTTTCCAGGCGTGATAGTCGTTACCGTCGATATCGATCGACAGCAGATCAAAATCGTGTGGCACGGGTGTACGGCTAAGAATGTGATCGAGGCTGTCTTTGTCGTCGAACCCGACAAACTCATTGATTGGGATGACATTATCCAAACGCGAATAATTACGTTCCAGCTCGATAAATTTGCTCGGATCAGCCTCGATAAGAACGGCCGAGTAGCCCTTGGATTCGATGAGATAGCGGGTGTTTGTCAGATACATGCCGTCCCAGGCACCGAACTCGACGCACCATTTATTATTATCCCCAATCGTTTCTAAAATTTTCTCAATTATTCCGTCTTCGCCTGTTTGCGAATACACATCACGTTTGTACTCCAACAACCACGTAGACGCCCTGCTCATTAAGATTCTCCGATCGCTTTTAGGCTGTCCTTAGTCGGACGACGCCCTCATTGTGCCAAAGGCCCGCAGTTTGGCACAGGGACGTTTTTCCCGGTGACCCTAAAATGTCGCGCGTGCAGTGCGACGCGCGCGCGACAGAATCCGAACTGCGAACACCTGAGCTCCAAAACATTAACCTCTTCGAGCAAACGCGACTAAGCAACGCAGGTTCTCGATAGCACGGCCTACTGTTTGTACGGCAGCGCGCCGAGATAGTCCATTTTGCCAATTTCTACGCCGTTGTGGCGCAAGATGGCATAGCTGGTTGTCACGTGGAAGTACAGGTTCGGGAGCGCGTGTTGAATTAAAAACTCTTCGCCGGATAGCGATTTACCCTTCCAGCGTGGCTGCGTTATGCGGCGTTCGGCGGCGCTGGCAAAGTCAACGACCTTAAACGTGTGCAAATAGTCGATGACATTTTGCAGGCGATCTTTTATTTCTCCGAGGGTAGTCTCTGAATCCTCATGTTTTGGTGCGTCTTGTTCTTTGTCGGCAAGTCGCGCCGCGGCTAGCTTGGCAGTGTCGCAAGCGACTTGTATCTGGCGCATCAAGTTGAACTGATCCGGCGACAGACGCGCTTGTAACAGCACGTCCACATCAAACTTTTTAGATTCCGCATGTACGGCCGCTTTGTCCAGAATGGTCAAGAGGTTGCCGAGCATTTTGCTGAATTGCGAGATGACGATGGGGTAGATCATGTGTTGTCCTTTAAAGACGGGCATTGGACCCGGGGCGCTTACTATACGCGTTAGTTCCTAAACTGATGGGATTGTTCTGGCACTTCGTTGATACCCGTGACCGCTTTGCTTGTCAGATTAAGTTCAACCTTGGAACAGCTAAGCGAGTACACTCGAGCAACTAATAGGAGTGAGCAAATGAGCAAGGAACAGAAAAGTAACCGCGAAAACAAGAAAAAAGCGCTTTTGACGCCGAAAGAGAAAAAGGCGGCGAAAAAATCCAAAGGCCAATCGAAACCCGCGGGTATCACTGACAAAACTCGCTAATTCGAAGATCGCAATATCCGGCGTGTGAACTATTGCTCGTCGGATCGTCTGCACGGGCATGATCTGCGCGTGATACTAAACAGTGTTGCTGAGGTACTCAGTTTACCTGGTAGGGCTGGTGGGCGGCCGGGGTCAGCGCTTGCCATCCGCCACCCAAAGCAAGATGAATGTCGATCAAATTTTGCGCGACTTTTATTCCAGACACAGCGAGCTGATCTTCGACGACCAATAGATTGCGCTCGGCGTCGAGCACATCAAGAAAATCCTCTACGCCTTCGCGGTAACGTAAGCGCGCAAGATTCGCTGCTAGGCGGCTCGATTCAACCGCTTCGGAAAGTTGCAGGCGCGCGAGTCTTTCATTTCGGTACGCGCTGATCGCGGTATCCACTTCTTCCAAAGCGCGAGTGACAGTGGCCTCATAGCGCGCAAGATTTGCGGCTGCATTACTATCGGCTTGTCGAATGTTCGCGTAGATTCCGGCGCGATCGAATACGTTCCAAGTAATCGACGGACCGAGTGCGAAAAACGGCGCGCCTGCATCAATTAATCCAGACAAGGGTGCGGCGCCGGCGCCAACGCTCGCACCGAACGAGACGGTCGGAAATAGATCGGCCGTGGCGACGCCGATGCGTGCAGACGCGGCAGCGAGTGCGCGCTCAGCTGCCTCGATATCGGGACGGCGACGCATCAAATCGGCGGGACTACCGACTGCGACGAAGTCGGGTAATTTTGCGAGCTCGGGCAAGGGTTGCCACGCAGCAACTGTCGTGTCGAGCGCGCCAGGGGGCTGTCCGGTTAGTGTCGTCAGCCGATTCACATCAGCCCTAGAGCGTGCGTCCAGTGCGGGTATGCGAGCACGGCTCGTGAGTAGTTGCGTGCGCGCGCGCGCAGCATCGAGTTCGGTGGCCGCACCTTCTTCTAACAACACAGCGACGAGTTCCAAGGTCTGTTCTTGTACGGCAACATTCTGACGTGCAACGTCGAGTCTCAATTGGGAGCCGCGAAAATCGACATACGCGCGCGCGACTTCTGCCAATACAGCAACCATCACGCCATTGCGCACAGCCTCGAGTGAGCCAAGCTCTGCCGATGCTGCTTCAATAGAACGCCGGACTCTGCCGAACAGGTCTATCTCCCAACTTAAGTTCGCACCGAAAACGCCGCTGCTGGTGCTTGGAAGCGCGTCGTGTGAATTCATTATGACAGTGAGCGCGGACGAGTTGCGTCGCTCTTCTACGGAAGCGCCTACATCCACGCTCGGTCTGCGCCGCGTTGAGACGGAAGCCAGAATTGCGCGCGCGGACTCGATATTCGCCGCCGCGATGCGTAAATCATAATTTGCCGTGACCGCGCGGGACATCAATTCGTCGAGCGCCGTGTCGTCGATTTGGCGCCACCAGGTTTGCGCCGGTTCCTCGGCGAGCATCGCGGGGCCGGCATGTTCTGCGGCGGCCGAAGGCCAGCTTGCAATGAGATCTCCGTTACTGGGCGGCGTGCCGCTGTAGTTAGGTCCGACCGCAGCGCAACCGAGCGAGGATCCGGTGACTAGCGCTAATAAGAGAATTTGAAAGTTCATGCGGCCGGTTTTGATTTCGCGTTTTTGTCGCGTTCAGCGCTCGCACGTAGCGCTAAGCGCCGGCACACAATGTAGAAAACGGGCGTAAATAGTAAGCCGAAGAAGGTGACCCCGAGCATGCCGGACGCTACGGCAGTGCCTAATGATTGGCGCATCTCGGCACCAGCACCCGTGCCAAGCGCAAGAGGCATTACGCCCATAATAAATGCGAAAGACGTCATCAGGATCGGTCGCAAGCGCGTTCGCGCGGCTTTCTCAGTCGCCTCGATCAATGATTCGCCGTTATTCTCCCCTTGCCGTGCAAATTCCACGATCAAAATCGCGTTCTTAGCTGCCAAGCCAATTAAAACGATAAAACCGATTTGTACTAAAATATTATTCTCCAGGCCGCGCAGAACAATGCCGACCAATGAGGCCAGTAAGCACATCGGTACGATCAGAATCACCGACAAGGGCAGCATCCAGCTTTCGTAGAGCGCGGCTAGTACTAAGAATACAAATACGACGCCGAGTACGAACGCGGACGCAGAGGAATCACCGGATATTTTTTCTTGTAAGGCAAGGTCCGTCCACTCGAAACTGATCCCTTCAGGTAGCACCTCGGCGGCGAGTTCTTCCATGCGCGTAATCGCTTCGCTATTTGAAATACCCGGAGCCGCACCGCCTTGAACTTCAATCGCCGGGAATAAGTTGTAGCGCGGCACTCGGTAAGGTCCGGTCACGTCACGAAAACTTGTCACCGAGCCCAAGGGAACCATCGCACCACGGTCAGAGCGTGTGCGTAATTTTAAAATATCGTCACGCTCGTCACGGTAATTTCCCTCGGCTTGCGCGGTCACTCGATACGTGCGGCCAAGGAAATTGAAATCGTTGACATAAGCAGAGCCGAGATAAATTTCTAAGGTACTGAGGATCCGTTCGGCTGGAACTTGTAATTTTTCGGCGCGAATACGGTCGATATCCGCATAGATTTTTGGTGTCGCCGAATTGTACGATGTAAAAACGCGCGACAACTTGGGATCGGCATTAGCGCGTGCGATCAATGCCTGGCTCGCGGCTTCTAAAGCAGCCAAGCCGTGACCGCCACGGTCCTGCACATACAGCTTCCAGCCCCCCGTCGTGCCGATTCCGCGCACCGGTGGTGGTGGAACAACGAAAGCCATTGCTTCCTGTATGTCATTTAGGCGTTGCTGTACTTCGGCCATCGTGTCTTGCACACTTTTACCCGAAAGGACACGCTCGTGGTACGGCTGCAGTGAGGCAAATATGGCGCCTGCGTTCGGCGCATTTGTTCGGGTCGCGCCGTCCAGACCCGCAAAGCCAGATGCGTGCAAGGTTTCGGGAATGTCTAAAATAAGCTTGCTTGCGCGGCGCACGACTTCATCAGTACGCGTTACTGATGAGCCCGGCGGTAATACATAAACCGTGATGATGTACCCTTGATCTTGTTGCGGTACGAAGCTCGTCGGGGTGGTTAGAAACGTGACCCAAGTTAAGCCAAGCAAGGCCACATAGAGAGCCAAGCTGATTGCCGTCATACGTAAAAGGCGGTGGGTGAGCGTGCCATACGTGCGGGTAAATCCGTCGAACCCGCGATTAAATACGCGCGCCACAATCGTTAACGGAAGCGTCAGCGTTGTCGCAAGCAGGTTTCGCCGATGGCTCGCAACGTGTGGTTTCAGCAATAATGCACCGAGCGCCGGCGACAAAGTGAGCGACACAATGGCCGAGATAACAGTGGCGCTCGCGACGGTTAACGCAAATTGGCGATAGAACTGGCCAGAGATCCCCTCAATAAACGCACTGGGAATAAATACGGCGCTTAAGACCAGCGCGATCGCGACGAGTGCACCACCGACTTCGTCCATGGTTTTGTGTGCGGCTTCTTTCGGCGAGAACCCTTGCGCTAAGTAACGCTCAATATTTTCGACCACAACAATCGCGTCGTCGACAGCGATACCAACGGACAATACGAGTCCGAACAAGGTGAGGTTGTTAATGGAAAATCCGAATGCGCTCATCACTGCGAACGTGCCGATCAACGCAATCGGTATGGCCATGAGCGGGATGATCGTTGCCCGCCATGATTGCAGAAACAACAGAATGACTAAGACGACGAGCACGATCGCTTCGAAAATTGTCACGTACACAGCTTTGACCGAATCGCGAATGAATTCGGTCGGATTGAACGCAAATTCGTAGCCAACGCCAGAAGGAAAATCTTTCGCTAACTCGAGCACCAAGGCCTTAATTTCGTCGGCTGTTTCGAGTGCGTTCGTCCCTGGTCGTTGAAACAGCACCACGGGCAGCGCGGATTTGCCATCCACGTAGCCAATCGTTGAGTAATCCTGCGCGCCCAGTTCAATTCGAGCGACGTCCCGCAGGCGAACGACCCGCCCATCCGCGGCGCGCTTGACGACGATCTTGCCGAATTGCTCAGGCTCAATAAACCGTCCTTGACTCTCGACGGCGAGCTCGAACGCGCCGGGTTCTGGCACAGGCAGTTGGTTTAGCGTGCCAGAGGCAACTTGAACGTTGTTTGCTCGAACGGCTTGCACGATCTCAAGCGCCGTTAAGTTGAACGATGTCGCGAGCTCCGGATCGATCCAAATACGCATGGAATACGCGCGTTCACCGAAAATGCTGACTTGACCGACCCCGTCTAAACGAGACAATCGGTCGATCAGTTGGGTGCGAGCGAAATTCGATAAATAAGTTGCGTCGCGAGAACCATCAGGCGAAAGGATGTGCAGGACCAAGAGAAGATCAGGCGAAGATTTTGCGACGTTGACTCCCAGCCGGCGCACTTCTTCGGGTAAACGCGGTTCTGCGATCGCCACTCGGTTCTGCACTAATACTTGGGCGGTGTCGAGATCCGTGCCGAGATTAAACGTCACATTAATCTGCAAGCGACCATCACCCGTCGACTCAGACTTGATAAACAACATACCGTCGACGCCGTTGATCTCTTGCTCGAGCACGGTCGCGACAGTGTCCGCGACTGTTTCTGCGCTCGCACCCGGATAGGTTGCGCTGACTTGAATCGTCGGTGGGACGATTTCCGGATATTGCGCGACCGGTAATGCAAAGTACGAGATCGCGCCGATCAAAACGATGGCGATTGACAAGACCGACGCAAAAATCGGCCGATCAATAAAAAAGTGTGAGAAACGCATCGCTCTAGGGGGTGTTTCCTGGATCGACGATTGCTACCATTTGCGGCGTCACTTTTGTGCCAGGTCGCGCGCGTAGCACGCCATTCACAACGACCCGGTCTCTCGCTTGAAGTCCATCGCGCACGACGCGCAAGCCGTCAACGAGCGGGCCTAAGGAGACAATTCTCGCCTCAATCGTATCGTTGGCGTCCACAACCATCACCATCTTGCGCGCTTGGTCGGCAACGACTGCGCTATCTGGGATCAATACGGCGTCATGCTTTTCCTGCGCGAACATCCGCATACGCGCGAACATGCCCGGTAGAAACAGCAGGTCTTTATTGGCAAACGTCGCGCGCGCGCGGATCGTACCTGTATCGAAATCGAGTTGGTTGTCCAGAAAGCTGACGAAACCCTTATGCGGCCATCCAGTTTCGTCGATTAAGCGCGCTTCGACGGGATTCGTACGTTCGGTGGATGTCGGCAGGCGATAGACTTGGCTCGTGCGCATATAACGTAGCATTTCCGCTTCCGAACCCTCGAATTCGAGCTCAATTGGGTCCATCGACACAATCGTGGTCAAAACGGTTGAATCGGCGGCACCACCAGAAATTAGGTTGCCGACGTCGATTTTAATGTCCGAACTACGACCCGTCAGTGGTGCGCGGACTTCAGTGAAACCTAGATCGAGCTCAGCGCTACGTAGCTTCGCAGTGGCCGCTGCCACCATCGCTTGCGCTGCATCACGGGTCGCACCACGTTCCTCGATCGTCTCCTTACTCATGGCTCGGGCCGATTGCAGACGCTTGCCACGTTCAAATTCAAGTTGCGCACGTTTCAGCCCAGTCGTCGCGCTTTGCACCTCTGCGCGCGCGCCTTCAGTTTGGGCGAGAAACGGACGTTGATCGATAATGAACAGCAGTTGCCCGGCCTCGACAATCTGGCCGTCAACGAAATGCACAGACTCTAAATAACCAGAAACTCGCGCCCGAACGTCGACTCTTTGTTGGGCGACGAATCGCCCAGTGAACTCATCCCACTCCGTGACTTGTTTGAATACCGGGTTTGCGACTGACACGATTGGCGGGGGCGGTGCATCTTGCGCTGACGCGGCTAACACGATCGCGCTCAACAATGAGCTGACGAGAAGACGATGTGATTTCGATAGATTTCGCCAAAAAGCGCCGCTATCGGACGAATCTGGCTGAGTTGCAATTGTAGAGTTCATGGGAGTGCGTTCGTGGTCGATCCGAGGTCTGAGAAGGCCGGGCAGCATAGCAAGTTTCCAGCGTTTCCGGCTGACTTAAGTAGCGGTAGTTTTTGTAATAACGGTGACTACACTTTGGGTTTGGCGAGCTTAGCATTGGTACTGCTGTGACAATGGATGCGCTACGGCCAACTTAACTGCCTCGGTAGCTCGTCGCTAGCTGCTTAGAGTTTTCGGTCTTTAATCGCCGCCCCTGTGTACAGCACTTCGCTAAGCGCTCGCGACGCCTTTTCGTGATAAGCCACGACCGCAGGATCCAAGTCACAACTGGGTACTGCGGCGTCTTCGAAATGATGGTGGGGATCGATGCCCCGAACTAAGGTCGCGCAATCCCAAGCGCCGACTATTTGTTTAGTGTCTGGCGGCAGAAAATGTAGCGATATCCCGATCCGTCGGTCTGAGGAGTTGTTCGGACCGGATGCATGAGCAAGACAATAATTGTGAATCGACATTTCGCCGGCCGCGAGCGGCATATGAACTGCGTCGTTTTCATCTAGGCCGTCATCAATTTCTTGGCCGCGGGTGAGCATATTGTCGTCGTGATAACGATCTTCGTGGCGCAGGGTTCGTCGATGAGTTCCTGGCATCACGCGCATACAGCCTGATTCGATCGGCGCCGCAGACAACGCTATCCAGGCAGTGATAACTTTATCGTTAGACAAGCCCCAATAGTGGGTATCTTGATGCCAGGATACGAAACTCTTAGACCTTGCTTCCTTCACCCAAAATATCGTATTCCAGATCAGGATGTTAGGTCCGATGAGTTGTTCTATCGGATCGAGCACGCGGGGGTCTCTGACGAGGTCGTTCAGCCATTTAAATAAGATATAAGATTTACTACGTTGCGCCGGATAAAGCGCGCCGCCTTGTGCTCGTTCCGTCTTCTCTAGCCGCGCGCGCAATTCATTTGCTTGCGCGTTGCTGAGCACCGGGATCGGCGATACGTAGCCGTCTTTTTCGTATTGAGCGATTTGCCTGTCGTTTAAAACCATGAGTGACACCACGTTTGCGTCTCTAAGCGCGGCCGTTGAAATATGAAGCGCGCACGAGTGTGAATCGCTACGCGCTTCAACAAGCGGATACTAACCCTTGCGCGCCGTCACTCTCACTTCGACGATCCCGCCTGGGAACGCGAGCTCGGTGATCCCGATTGCGGTCCACGCCGGGTAAGGTTCTTTTACATATTTATCTTTTACTGCCATAAACGTCGCTAAGTGCTTCTGTAAACCGACGTGGAACGTTGTCATTTCGGTCACGTCAGCGAATGAAACGCCAGCGGCTGATAGCACTTGGCTTAAACTTTCAAATGCGGTCGTGAATTGAGTCGTCGGGTCATCAGAACACTTGCCGTCGGCTTCGACGCCAATCACGCCTGAACAACGCACTTGATTGCCGTCGATGACCGCCGGCGCAAAATGAAAGTCGTTGTAAAACGCCTTCATCGTATCTGGAACTATTCTTTCAACCATATCAATTTCTCCCGTCGCTTATTTGAATAGGCAATTGGCCTAATATTTGGCAGTGAGTCGCTGTCTTTAACGTTAAAATCGAACCCGCTTGTTTACGCTTAAAACCTTGCGGATGGGTGCTGGGACTATGGCATAGCCGCGCAAAACGCGGAAGCGCTTTCGGACCTACGGTATTGCGCCGCACACGAAAGCGAATCGACGCGCTATCTGTGCCTTATTCGCCGTCACTGTGTTGGACGACCGTTGGTGGCGGATCAAATGCAGTGAGCGGCGGCAATTCGCCATCATAGCGTGCAATTGCAACCAGGCAGCTGTGCGCGATAGGCCCTTGCGCTAAGCGCGAGGTGCCTTTGTCTATGGTGAGCACATTCGGGTTTCCGTGTTTGCACAAGTGCCCAGCGCGCGTTGATTGGGCGGGATCGAACCACGCCCCGGTACTTAGCTGCACAACTCCCTGACGAACACCCGCGTCGATACGAACGCCGGCCAAGCAAGCGCCGCGGGAATTGAACAGGCGAACGACGTCGCCTGCGGCAATGCCGCGCTTGCTCGCATCATCTGGATGCATGGTCACGGGTTCGCGTTGTTGAATTTTATGCGCTCGACTATGTGCGCCCTGGTCGAGTTGCGAGTGCAGTTTCGTCTTCGGCTGATTAGAAATCAGATGCAAATCATGTATGCCATTTGAATTTCCCAGCCATTCGATCGGCTCAAGCCAGCTCGCGTGTCCCGGGCAGTCGGCATAGCCAAACTGAGCTACGGTTTCAGAATAGATTTCGATTTTTCCGCTCGGCGTTTTTAGTGCGCATTTGACTGGATCTCGGCGGAAGTCGGCGAGCATCACTGCGGCCTCTTGCGGCTCATCGTGTTTAAACCAACGTTGCGCGCGCAAGGTGTCGAAATCGGGCGGCGCATGGCCGCGCGCTGTGCTCGCCGCACAAGCTTGCGCATAGATCCAGCGCAACCAATCAGCTTTTTCACGGCCACCCGTAAATTCTTCCTCGACGTTGAGGTGACGTGCGATAGCGCGAAAGATGTCGAAGTCGTCGCGCGCTTGGGCGTGTGGCGCAATCGCTTGCTCCATGAAGATCCAATACGGGTCGCGCGGCGACAGTGCGACGTCGGTTCGTTCTAACGGTGTGGTGCACGGCAACACGATGTCGGCGAATTTTGCTTGCGCGTTCCAACACCACTCATGCGCAATAATCGTGGCTGGTCGTCGCCACGCTTCCACCATTCGATTCAAGTCTTGGTGATGATGGAAGGGATTTCCCCCAGCCCAGTAGATGAGTTGAATTTCCGGATAGGTATACTGCTTGCCGTTGTAGTCGAACGCCGCGCCAGGGTGCAGCAACATGTCGCTTATGCGCGCGACTGGAATGAAGCTATCAATCGGGTTCGATCCTTGCGGCAAGGCTTTAACCGGGATCGAGGAGACATTACTGCCGATACTATTGACCGCGCTATAGCCGAAGCCGATGCCCCCGCCGGGCAAGCCGATCTGCCCGAGCATGGCAGCCACCGTGATCGCGGCCCAGAATGGCTGTTCACCGTGATCTTGGCGAGTCAGTGACCAACTAACCGATATCATGGTGCGCTCGGCCGCCATACGCCGTGCAAGTTGCTGGATCTGCTGCGCGTCAATGGCACAAATCTGCGCGGCCCAATCGGCGGTTTTTACAATGCCGTCGTCTGTGCCGCGTAGATAGCGCACGAATTTTTCGAAGCCAACGCAATAGCGCTCAAGAAATGCGATGTCGTGCAGTGATTCGTCGAGCAACGTATGTGCGATGCCGAGCAACAGCGCCGTGTCAGTGGTCGGACGTGGCGCGATCCATTCGGCTTCGGCTTCCGTCATCATGTCGGATTTCAAGGGACTGATCACGATGAAATCGACGCCAGCCGCACGCGCTGCTGCAATGCTCTCACGTTGACCGTGACTGCCGACACCGCCTGAGTTTATTTGGCCGTTTTTGAGCGGGACCCCACCGAACGCGACGACCAGTTTTGTATGTTTAATGATCGAGGTCCACGCCGTGATCGTCTCCAGATAGTAGCGAAAGCTGCCGAGGATATGCGGCACGACAACTTCAGCTGCCGCGAAACTATACGTGTTCACCGAGCTCGTGTAGCCACCGAGGCAATTCATGAATCGGTGTAATTGGCTTTGTGCATGATGGAAGCGGCCGGCACTTGCCCAGCCGTAGGACCCTGCGAATATCGCCTGGTTACCGAATTGAGCCCGAACGCGATCGAGTTCACTTGCGACGAGTCGTTCTGCGCTCTCCCATGAGACCTCGACGAAAGCCTCCACGCCGCGTCCAGCCGTATTCGAACCAGGGCCATTATTTAGCCAGCTTTCGCGCACCATCGGCGCATGGATCCGACTTGGCGCATCGAGCGAATCAACTATCCCGTGCCCAATCGGCGAGACGTCTGGGTCTTCGCTGAAGCCATGTAATGCGCGCACGATCCCATTGTGAGTTTCGACCCCGTAGGTGCCCCAGTGGGTGGCAGTTAAGGGTAAATCGTTGGTATCGGGCATGTGGATCTCGCTGGTGGTGGGAAGTCGTTGTGACTTCGAACTCGTGGCATAGGACGGTCAACTCTCGCGGTTTTTAGCGCCGCGATCAAGCAACAATCGAATGCATCTTGAAAACACCTGCGAGGTAGGTAACAGTACTGTTTTGTTTACTTGTTCATCCGGCTGCGTTGCAATTCACGCGCAACCATGGTCTCACGGTTCGATTAGCACCTTAATTATGCGCACAGATTACGAAACGATTACGCTTGAGACACTGGCGGAGCATGTCTTACTGTTGACGTTGGATCGCCCCGAACGGGCGAATGCCATGAACACCCAGATGGGCCTCGATTTACGCCAAGTGTTCCTGGATCTGTACGTCGACATCGAAGACTTTCGCTGTGTGGTCGTCACTGGCCGCGGCGCAAAGGTATTTTGCGCCGGCGGCGATCTGAAAGACCGCGACGGTATGACGGATCAGCAATGGCAATCCCAGCACGCAATCTTCGAACAAATGGTGCGCGGCATGCGCGAGTGTCCGATCCCGGTTATCGGCGCCATTAATGGCGCCGCTTACGGCGGTGGGTGCGAATTCGCACTGTCTTGTGATTTTCTCTACGCGGCCGAGCATGCGCGTTTCGCGTTAACGGAAATCACCCTCGGGATCATGCCTGGTGCGGGTGGCACGATGAATCTTCCGCACGCCGTCGGCGAGCGCCGCGCGCGCGAAATAATTTACACAGGCCAACCGTTCAGTGCGCATGACGCATTGCAATGGGGCTTAGTCAATAAAGTGTGTGCTACTGATTCGCTACTCGAAGAAGTGATCGCAACAGCGTCGAGAATTAGCGCAAGTGCGCCGATTTCAGTACGCCAAGCGAAGAAATCGATGGCAGTAGCAACGCAAGTCGATCGGCATATTGGCTATATGTTTGAACTTGAAGCATACAATCGGATGGTTCCAACTGAAGATCGAGTCGAGGGCGTGCGGGCATTCAATGAGAAACGTAAGCCGCAATTCAAAGGTCGATAGATAACGTGACAGGAGAATATTCCATGAATACAAATCGCGATGTGTGGATCCGTGAAGTGGGTACGCGCGACGGATTGCAAAGTATTCAAACGCAATTCAGTACCGCTAACAAACTCGAGTGGATCCGACTCGAAGCGCTTGCCGGGGTTCCTGAGATTGAAGTCGGCTCGTTTGTTCCACCGAAACTACTGCCGCAAATGGCCGATACGGCCGAGGTCGTGGAAGGCTCATTGATGGTCAAAGGTTTGCGCGTCTCCGTACTGGTTCCGAACCTGCGTGGTGCGCAATCGGGCATGGCGAGTGGGGCGCATCAACTCAACTTTCCGCTGTCGGTCTCGGAAGCGCATAGCCAAGCGAATTTACGTAAACCCGTAAGCGCCGCGATCGACGACTTTGCGCGTGTCATAGCGCACCGTCGCGAAAATCCCGAATACGCTCACGTACGTATCGCAGCCGGGCTTGCGACGGCGTTTGGGTGCACGATATCTGGCCAGGTGCCGTTAGCTGATGTACTGCGCGCAGCGGGACAGGTGATCGCGCTTGGGGTCGATGAGATCGCGGTCGCCGATACCGTCGGCTACGGTAACCCAGCACAATGTCGGACGATTTTCCGGGAAATTCTTGCGATGGCCGGTGATATACCGGTCGCCGGGCATTTTCACGATACACGCGGTCTCGGTTTAGCGAATGTTGACGCCGCACTTGAAGTCGGCGTGCGACGTTTCGATTCTTCCTTGGGCGGACTGGGCGGATGCCCATACGCGCCCGGCGCTAGCGGCAACGTGGTGACCGATGACCTCGTCTTTATGCTCGAAGCCATGGGCTTACGCACCGGGGTCAATCTTGACCGACTGCTTGAAGCGCGAGAGTTTATGGTTAGGCACCTAAACGATGAGCCTACTTTCGGTGCCATCGTTAACGCCGGCGTACCGAAAGGGTTCGAAACAGCGGAGCACGCTGTTTAGGCGAAAGACGTGGGACTTAATGTGTAAAAATTTGGATTTCGTCTTGTAGATTAGCATCCGACTTTCGACTTAGATCGACAGTATTCGAATAGCTCTATCTGGCCTGATAACAGTCATTTGCAGGGACCGCCTGACGCGCAACCGGAATTCGAAGAATTCGACGCCTATACCTCACCGTCTGATGGGCGTCTGGTCCCATTTACGAATGTTTATGCATGTAATTGGTTGCAAGTATCCGAAAATCTTATTGATCATTATCACGCTGCAACCCTGCATAACAACATGACAGTCGCGAGTGTGGATTCCGAGGTCGCCGAAGGTGTGAGCCTCGGGCAGTGCTTTCGCACCATGCCAGTTATTCAATGGGAGAAGACGCGCGATGGCAACAGCATGATGTTTTCTGCGGGACGGCGTATCGCGGATGATAAAGTTTGGATCCGTATAACCGAGATGACATTTCCAAACTTCGTGCAAACGGCGTCCGTTGTACCGACAGCTGCTGAGCTACGTCACACCACGGTCGGACTAACACGGTGGCATGTGCCCGTCGACGACCATAATATGATCATATTTGGTTGGCGGCATTTTAATGATGAGATTGATCCGAAGCATACTGGTGATGAGAATGAGTGCGGGATTGACAAGGTTGATTTTCTGATCGGACAGACGAGCCACCGTACCTATCTCGAAGGACAACTTGCGCCAGGCGACTATGAGGCGATTACTAGTATTGGGAAAATTGCGCCGCATGCGCTTGAACACCCCGGCCGATCCGACATTGGCGTGTACATGTGTAGAAACTTGTTACGCGCGGCAATCAGGGGCGAAACACCGCCGGATTCGACGCGTGTGAAGGCCCGCGCGGCGGGTGACACCTTACCGATGTACAGTGCTGATTCGGTCTTAAATATCCCACGCGCTACGGATCGTGACGATGACGATCTGCTTCGCGATCTGAGCAACGAAGTCGTGGCGATTATGAAGGAGTGCGACTCGGTAGCTAGCGCTGACCGTAAGCAATACGCGAGCCGACGTCTCGATGATTTGGATGGCGGCATGGTCGGGTAAAGCTTCTCGATTGGTCTTAGATGCACGCAGTGGCGTGTACGATCGTTGGGGCGTACAGACACAATGGTGCCTGTACGCTTAACCAATCTCTAAATGTGATCTGACAAGGAGCTTGTATGCGCGGCGCTCAAGTCTTTATGGACTCTCTCATCGCTCATGGCGTTGAGTGCATTTTTGGCAATCCCGGCACGACTGAAAATTCGCTGCTCGATCGCCTCATAGATTATCCGCAGATCCAGTACTACGTTGCGCTGCACGAAGGTGTCGCCGTTGGTGCGGCGAATTTTTATGCGCAAGCAAGCGGCAAAACAGCGGTGGCAAATTTACACGTGGCGCCTGGCCTTGGTAATGCGATTGGCATGATGTACGGCGCGCTGAAGTCTAATTCGCCGCTCGTCGTCACAGCAGGTCAGCAAGATACGCGGATGCGCTTACGCAATCCGTTGTTGTCGCACGACCTCGTCGCGATGGCAGCACCGGTCACAAAATTCAGCGCGGAGCCGCAAAGCGCCGATGAAATGGGGCCACTCATGCGGCGCGCGTTTAAGATTGCTAACGAAGCACCGTGTGGCCCAGTATTCATTGCCTTGCCAGTCAACGTCATGGAACAAGAAACGACGATACTTGCTACGACTTCGGGCCGGATCAGCCAAGGCACAGCAAGCGCGGACCTCATCCATGAGGCGACGCGATTAGTGATGAACGCAACCAGCCCCTGTATTGTGACTGGCGACGATCCCGCGCGCGCTGGTGCGTTCGACAGCGTTGTTGCACTTGCCGAGACAATTGGCGCGCCGGTTTATCACGAGGGCTTGCGCGCGCAACTGTCATTTCCGAATAAGCACCCAAGTTATCGCGGTCGGGTCCCATTTACGGCGAAAGAAACCGCCGCGTTACTGAGTCCTCACGACTTGATTATTTTTTTGGGCGGGCCGTTTTTCGAAGATATTTGGCATGATGACGTTAGCGCAGTTCCACACAAAGCGCGCATCATCCAGATCGAAAACAATAATCAACAACTCGCCTTCAACTTTCCGTTGGATCTCGGGATCTGTGCAGATCTTGCGCCAACGCTCGCGGACTTAGTGGTCTCAATCCGCGCTGGCGACAGTCACTTTCTTAAAGCCGCTAATAGTCGCAACTCGGACCTGGCGACCGGCAGCGAAGCAAAGGCACAACAGGCCAAAGCCGAGTTAGAGCGCGCGTGGAGCGATACGCCGATGGCGCCGTTTCGGGCATTACATGAATTAGCGAATGGGTTACCGGAAGGCGCTATTGTTGTTGACGAATCGATCACCGCGTTTTCCGATGTTGCGCGGCTGTTCGATTTCCATCGCCCGGGCGATTATTTCGCGGGTCGCGGGGGCGGGATCGGGCAAGGCTTAGCCGGAGCGATTGGCACGCAAGTAGCCTGTCCTGATCGAAGAGTCGTTGCGCTGTCAGGGGATGGGTCGGCGATGTACAGCATTCAAGCCTTATGGACAGCGGCACACCACGCGCTCCCTATTGTGTTTGTCATATTATCGAACCGCGAATATCGCGTGCTGAAACACAACTTGGATACCTATCGGCGTCGCTTCGATATTATGTCCGACAAACCGTATCCGCATATGAATTTGAATAATCCGCCCTTAGATTTTATCGCTATGGCAAAAGGCATGGGGATCGCTGGCGAAGCAGTGAGCGATCCAGCCGCAGTAGCGGACGCTTTACGACGCGCACTCGGCACGGGAAAACCCTACGTGTTAGAAATTGTCGTTGCTGGAAAAGCATAGCGATCGAATCGCACACAATTGATCGGCAAACGAACACGCCCCTTGCGCGCTCTAAAGTTTATTCACGTCTAAATCAGGACCAACACCATGGAAAATCATCCCGCTTTCAAACCTGGCAATGTCGCCGTGATCACAGGTGCTGCAGATGGCATTGGGTTGGCGGCCGCGCAATGCTTCTCTGGGTACGGCATGCACGTTTTAATGGCCGATATCGAGGCAGAAAAATTAGACACGGTCGCGGCGGAGATCCGTAGCGCCAAGGTCTTTAAAGATAATCAGATAGTCACGCACACGCTCAATGTATCGCAACTGGGACAAGTGATAGAGCTGAAGAAATTCGCGTTTGAAACGTTCGGCCAAGTCGACGTATTAATGAACAACGCAGGGACTAGCCGAAAAACGTCGAGTTGGAGTGAACTCGACGATTGGCGTCACCTGATTGAAGTCAACTTGTGGGGCATCATTCACGGCGTACACGCTTTTACTGACGCAATGATCGCGCAGGCATCGCCGGGTTTAATCATTAATACAGGCTCGAAACAAGGGATCACGAATCCACCAGGTAACCCCGCGTACAACGTGAGTAAAGCCGGCGTGAAAGCTGCGACTGAAAGTCTGCAGCACGCATTACGCAATACCAACGATTGCCAAGTGAGTGCGCATTTATTGGTTCCGGGCTATACGTATACGGGCTTAACGAAACGCCATGTCAGTGAAAAACCCGCCGGCGCGTGGTTGCCGCGGCAGGTTGTCGACTACATGGTGGAAGCTATCAATCGAGGGCGTTTTTATATTATTTGTCCCGACAACGAAGTGTCATCGGCCGAAGATGCGCGGCGAATACTTTGGGCCGCCGGTGATCTCGCGTACAACCGAACGGCTCTTTCACGTTGGGACGAAACCTTTGCTGATGATTTCGCAAATTTTAAAGTCGATTGACGTGAACCTGCAGGCAGGTCGCACGCCGAGTTTAGCGCTCCGTCGTCGACCATTCGCGCCTACCCGTTATCAAATGTTTAATCTACGACGAATATAATTGAGGAACTGAGTATGAGCGATGCAATCACTGCGTTTGATTTAGCTAGTGTCGACCACGTGTTAAGTACGACACGCAGCGTTCGTCTGCGTCTCGATTTTGACCGCGACGTATCACGATCGATTATCGACGAAGCATTAGAAATCGCACTTCAAGCACCAACCGGCGCAAACACCCAGACCTGGCGATTCATGGTCGTGACGGACCCCGCATTGAAATCTGGAATCGCGGAGTATTATCGAAAAGGTGCAGAAAAATATTTAGCGGACGAAACCGCGATGACGCGCACGGGTGTCAGTGCCACCCGCAAATTCGAAGAGGGTGATCTGCGTGCGACACAAGCCCATGGCGTGATTCAATCCTCCATTCATTTGCTCGAAAACATGCAACGAGCGCCAGCACTCATTATTACGTGCATCGAGAGTCGCTTCGAAAAAGAAGATGTTTTTACTCAAGCATCCATGTACGGCTCTATTCTGCCGGCGACCTGGTCGCTTATGCTGGCCTTGCGCGCTCGACGCATTGCTTCAGCCTGGACTAGCTTGCATTTGATCTATGAGAAGGAGGTGTCCGAGCTACTCGGCATTCCGAATGACGTGACCCAAGCCGCTTTGCTACCAATCGCTTGGTTGAAAGGGGGTGACTTGGGTCGCGCTAAGCGATTACCGTTGCGGGACGTTTGTTATTCGAATCGTTGGGGAAGTCCGTAAGCATCCGACGGCCGCTCGTAGGCTCCCGCCATCCCAGTTAGGTTCGTCGCACTCGTGAAGTGCGACGAACGTTGGAAGAGGAGCGTTACCGATCGCGGAACTAACTCGGCTTCTCAAGCAAAATTCCGTCGTCGCGCAGCTGTTTAAGTTCGGCGGCGGTCCTGCCGAGCCGTTCCATCATGATGCTTTCATTGTGCTGCCCTAAGGTTGGTGCGGTAAGTTCGATGTTGTTCGGGTGGTTCTTCCATTTGATGGGGTGACCCGGAATGTCGACCGGTCCATGAACCGGATCCTCCACCGTGCGGACAGTACCCCGCGCACGCATATGTTCGTTTTGCACGGTATCGGCGACCGATAGGACTGGCGCGCATGGCACGTCGAATTCGTGCAACGCATCAACGGCGCTATCGATGTCGGCGAACGTGGCAAGCCAATCTTCGACAAGTTTCGTGACCTCTGGTTTGCGCGGCACGCGGACACTGTCGTCGCAAAAATCCGGATGCTCAATCAAGTCTTCTCGATTCATTGCGCGGCACAGATCCGGCCAGTGGTGCATGAAGCCCATGATCACGATGAATCCGCCGGGAGCATGAAAGATACCGGCGGGGCAGACGAGCCCGTAATGAGAACCTTCGCGGGTCGGCTTTACCTCACCGTTTGATCCGCTATAAACAACAACGTTGGCATCGTGATAACCGTAATAGGCATCAAGTAGCGCGACGTCCAAATGGTCGCCTTTGCCGGTGCGGTTACGCCGATGAATTGCGGAGACGATGCCGAGCGCGGCGTGCACGCCGGTACTTGCGTCGCCGATCGCGGCGCCCACTAAACTGGGGGCTTTGCCCGGCTCACCGATCATCGACATAATCCCGGAATATGCTTGCGCAATGAAATCGTAGCCAGGTCTTTTGGCTAATGGACCGGTTTGACCGAACGCAGATATGGAGCACAAAATGGTATCGCTTTTGAGTTCACATAAGCGATCGTAGCCGAGCCCGATTGCCTCCATGACCCCAGGGCGAAAATTTTCAACGACGGCATCGACTTGACTCGCAAGTTCTGCGACAAGCGCGATGCCGCGTGGATCCTTCAGGTCAACGCAAAAGCTCTGCTTTCCGCGATTTTGCTGTACGAAATACAGGCTGCGTTCGTTTCGATATTTTGTGATCGCGCGCGTTAAATCTCCGGCGGGAGTAGGCTCCACTTTGATCACGTCAGCGCCCATTTCCACGAGCATTCTGGTACACGTTGGACCCGCGACAGCACGGGTGAGATCAAGAATACGAAGATCGGAAAGGGCGAGATCGGGGTTTTGGCTCATCATTGCGTTCCTTATTGTAATTTCAAATGGTTCGCAGACCTGCCACCTACGAAGGTCGTCGCTCGAGATGGAGCACCTAGCCCTTTCGGCAGAACCAACAGCCTACAATTTTCGTTCGATTTAGTCTAAATTATGTTGCGTCTGCCAGGTGCGCAGTGCAGCGGCGCGCAGGCGCGCTTGCTAGGTCATGTATACATTGCGTTCGCTTATCCAGCGCAACGCGACGTACGTGCGGTAGCTCTCTGCTAGCTATGTTTGGCCGTAGTCCGGTAGGATCCTGTAATTCCTCATCGCCAACTACTAGGAGTCCAGCATGGCCGACCTGCTTTTTGAGAAGAAAAATAACATTGCGACATTGACGTTCAACCGCCCCGAGGCACGCAACGCCTTGAGCGTTGAGATGCGCACTAGCTTGCGCGACGTGTTGGCAGAAATCGAATACGACGACGATATCCGTTGCGTCGTCTTGAAAGGGGCTGGGGAACACTTTATGGCTGGCGGTGACGTCAAACGCATGGTCGAGTTCATCGATAAACCAGCAGCCGAAATTCGCGCTTCTTTCACCCAACGCATTCACGATCTGCACCCGATTATGTTCACCATGCGGCGCATGCCTAAACCGATCATCGCAAGTGTTGCGGGCGCGGCTGCCGGTGCCGGGGTGAGTATGTCGCTGGCTTGCGATCTCGTGATAGCGGCCGATACTGCGTTCTTTACGTTAGCCTACGTGCATATTGGTACGACGCCGGACGGCTCCGCGTCGTTTAATCTTCCGCGCGCAGTCGGGATCAAAAAAGCGATGGAAATAGCCCTACTCGGCGATCGCTACGACGCGCAAACCGCGAAAGACATTGGCATGATTAACTTCGTCGTCCCGGCAGCTGACCTAGCTGTAGAAACCGATAAGCTGGCGACACGCCTTGCGAACGGACCCACCCACGTCTACGGCAATACCAAACGCTTGCTCTATCGTTCCTTAGAAAACGAATGGGAATCGCAACTTCAGCTCGAAGGCGAGACATTCGCGGATTGTGCGGCGCGCGCAGATTTCAGAGAAGGCGTGACGGCTTTTGCTGAAAAGCGCAAAGCAAAATTCACGGGCAAATAATTTTTCCGCAATGATGAATTAAGGATTTCCGAAATAAATAAATTCGGAAATCCCTGCCGCGGGTTAGAGTTTAATTTTCGCCTTAGCGACCGGTAAGCCGGCAACGGTCGAGCGTACGCGGTACACACCGCCGGCACGCTCGCTGTCTGAACCGTGCGATCCCGTTACGATATAGAGATCTTTTAAATCCGCGCCACCAAAGCAGACGCTTGTGCACATTGGATTCGGGACGCTGATGAAATCCTGTTGTTCTCCATCGTGAGAATAAACCGCGACACCAGCGCCACCATCAGCAAGCGCAACCCAAACCTGACCATCTTCAGAGACAACGAGCCCATCCGGGATCCCGTTTTTCGGCTCTGCGAACGGTAATTTCGGTCCCAGGCTACCGTCTGCACTGACGCTATAACAAAACACTGCGTTGCGACGTGAATCCGAGTGATACAGGGTTTTACCATCCGGGGAAAAGCCCAGACCATTCGTTAACATCACGTCTTGCGCGACGACCCGAGCGACGCCGTCAAGGTCGATCAAATAGAGCATGCCAGCGCGCGGTTCTAAGCCGTCGTCGAAGACCGGGCTTGATCCAAGTGATCCCGCATAGATGCGTCCGGCGGCATCCGTGGTGAGATCGTTAAAACCGACCCGACCATTGTCGGCGTCGTTATCAAACACGGTAATACTCGTCTCACCGTCAAACGACTTAAACCCGATATTACGGCCACTAACGATGAGTCCGCCAGCCTCGTGTAGCGCCATGCCGCCGATCCCACGACGATGTTCGAAGATTGTTTTTACCGTGCCCGACAGTTCTAGACAGAACACGCCGCCGAAAATGACGTCGCTGAAATATAGGCCTTGATCGTCAGCCCACACGGGACCTTCGATCAATCCGTAGCCGTCGCAAAGTAGTTCAGCCTTCAATGTAACGATATCCTCGTCGTGGTAGAGCGTGCTTGTCGCTTAAACGCTATGGAATTGCAGATCTCAGCGGATACTGCAACCGTCGAGCTCCCCGCTCGCGCGCCAGTGATCTAGGATTTCGAAGAACCGTAGCGGTCCTGCGCCGTAGGCGAAAGCAAAGAAGCCGTTCGGGTTACCTGTTTTCCCCTCGTTATTGTAATAACCCGGTGTGCATTCGACCCGAAATCGTTCTCCCATATTCGCTTTGCTTTCCATCTCTGCGACCCAGCCGTTTTCGCCTTCCATTGTCGCCTCGACAGTTTTCGCACCCCGTTGGCGTAACTGATCAAGAATATAGGTGACGTGTCGCGCTTGTTCGTTCAGTGACTGTGGAACATTCACCGTGATTGCGCTTTGCGTGAACCCTAAGAAAAAGCAATTCGGAAAACCGTTCGTTTGTAGTCCGTGCAACGTGCGTAATCCGTTTTCCCACTTCTCACTTAATTTTTGGCCATGCTTACCAATGATGTCGTAGCCCGCGCGCCGCGTGTACGTCGTGCCGACTTCGAATCCGGTCGCAAAGATCAAACAATCGACTTCATACTCTTTGCCATTGATGACGACCCCAGTTTCGGTCACTCTTTCGACCCCGCGTCCTTCGGTATCAACGAGTTCGACGTTGGGGCGATTAAATGTCGGCAAGTACTCGTCGTGAAAGCACGGACGCTTACAAAATTGACGGTACCAAGGCTTCAGTTTTTCTGCGACGGCCGGATCTTCCACAATGGCTTCGGCACGCGCGCGAACCGTATTCATTTTTTTGTAGTCCGCCATTTCAATTAACATGGCTTTCTCGCTACTGCTCAGGCGACGGCCGAGCTTTCTTGAGGCAGTCTTAGCGGCAATACCGGTTAAATTCCGGAAAATGTCTGTCCAGCCATCGGCAACTAAATCTTCGTCTTGATCGCCCCCGCTAACTAAAATATTGAAGTTTTCAGTTCTGCGCGTTTGCCAGCCAGGCTCAAGTGAGGCGGCCCATTCAGGGTCGGTCTCGCGATTGTTGCGTACATCTACTGACGATGGGGTGCGCTGAAAAACATACAATTGTTCGGCGGATTCACCGAGGTGGGGAATGCACTGCACAGCCGTGGCGCCCGTGCCAATGATGCCGACCTTTTTGTCGGCAAGCTTACTCAAGTCCCCAGTACTGTCTCCGCCCGTATAATTGTAATCCCAGCGGCTAGTGTGGAAAGTGTGTCCCTTGAAGGAATTGATTCCAGGAATGCCTGGCAGTTTCGGTCGACTTAACGGGCCGTTTGCCATTGCGACATAACGGGCGCGCATGCGATCGCCGCGATCAGTTTCGATGATCCACATCTCGTCACCGTCGTCCCACGTCATCGACGTCACACTGGTTTGCAGCAGTGCATTTTCGTAAAGGCCGTAATGTCGTGCAATGCTTTTCGAATATTCTAAGATTTCTGGCGCGAAGGAATACTTGTGCTTGGGGATGTAATTCAACTCTTCCAACAGCGGCAAATAACAATACGATTCGACATCGCACATCGCGCCAGGATATCGATTCCAGTACCAGGTGCCGCCGAAATCGCCACCTTGTTCGATCATGCGAATGTCGCTGAAGCCAGCTTCACGTAAACGTCCGCCCATCATCAACCCGCCGAAGCCGCCGCCGATTATGGCGATTTCGACATCGTCGAATTTTGCTTCACGTTCCACTCGTTCAACGTACGGATCATCGATGTAGTTGGAGTAATCACCGGTCACTTCGACGTATTGGTCGTTACCATCGTCGCGCAAGCGTTTGTCGCGCTCGGCCAGGTATTTTTCTTTGAGGGCCTTGGGGTCGAATTCGATCTCCCCTAAAGTTTCTAGTAATACTTCATTTAGTTCGTTCATCTTGGGCTCCAGTAAAGCGATTCCGGTCTCGGCGAAAAGTTCGGCATGACCGCAAATTATACCCGTTG
>JAQCEL010000280.1 GCA_027618655.1 Pseudomonadota bacterium
CCCGCCGTATCTGAGACATTTTTGGATAACTACGACCGTTCAGTAACTGAAGAAATCAAACTCACAGATATTATTAGCGGCTTCGTCGACATTTATGCTGAGGCGAACCCGGCCCCAGCAATGAACGATGCTGCATCATTGCCGGTTAGCGACAGTGACGATTCTGACGAAGACGAACCGGCGCCTAATCCACTTGATCCGGCGGAAGTGATCGAGCGTTTCGACGAATATAGAAAGCAATATAAGAAAGTTGTCGCCGCAACGAAACGTAATGGTCGCGACCATAAGCGCACCATTGAACTACGCGCCGAACTTCAAGAAAAATTTCTCGAATTCAAACTCACGCCGAAGCAGACGGAACTCCTTACGGAACAAGTGAGACGTGCGGTAGAAGAAGTTCGCGACCAAGAAAAGTCTATTCTCGATATCTGCGTGAAAGACTGCAAAATGCCGCGCCAGGATTTTCTCAAAGCTTTCATGGAAGAAGAGGCCGATGGAAAGTGGTTAAAATCCGTCATTCGACAGAAAAAACCGTATGCGGCGCTAATCAAGGAACGCCAGGAGGAAATCCAACACATCCAGACCCGTTTAGGCCAAATCGCAGAGCAAACGTCCGTTAGCGTTAGCGAAATCAAAGAAATCAATCGCCGTATGTCGATTGGCGAAGCGAAAGCGCGGCGCGCGAAGAAAGAGATGGTTGAAGCAAACCTGCGTCTCGTTATTTCCATCGCGAAGAAATACACAAACCGCGGATTGCTGTTTTTGGATCTTATCCAGGAAGGCAATATTGGTTTAATGAAGGCTGTTGATAAGTTTGAATATCGTCGGGGTTACAAATTCTCAACCTATGCAACCTGGTGGATCCGTCAAGCCATTACGCGCTCGATTGCAGACCAGGCTCGAACCATACGGATTCCTGTCCACATGATCGAGACGATCAACAAATTGAACCGGATTTCCCGCCAAATTCTGCAGGAGAAAGGCCGCGAACCAACACCTGAAGAATTAGCCGAGCGGATGGAGATGCCGGAAGATAAGATCCGCAAAGTTCTTAAAATTGCAAAAGAGCCGATCTCCATGGAGACGCCCATTGGCGACGACGAAGATTCGCATCTTGGCGATTTTATCGAAGATCAAAATATCCAAATGCCAGTCGATTCGGCGACGTTCGAAGGATTGTGCAGAAACACAAGCGAAGTCTTAGAAGGTTTAACCGCGCGCGAAGCGAAGGTTTTGCGTATGCGTTTCGGCATCGACATGAACACTGACCACACGTTAGAAGAAGTCGGTAAACAATTTGACGTAACCCGCGAACGGATCCGGCAAATAGAAGCGAAAGCTTTACGCAAGCTTCGCCACCCATCGCGTTCAGAAAGATTGCGTACGTTCCTCGACTAGGCGACGTATCCACAGTTAGCTAGTACGGCATCCGCGCTACCTGCGATTCCGTACCCGGCTGGCTGCGCATCGATCTCATTAGGGCCTGTAGCTCAGTTGGTTAGAGCAGGGGACTCATAATCCCTTGGTCGTAGGTTCGAGTCCTACCGGGCCCACCAATCTTTTCAATGACTTAGTAAATCGCTACTTACAATCCCTTGGTCGTCCGGTACAATTTCGGAACACTTGTGTACCGGAGGACCTCGTGGCGACGATTACTAAGACCCCTTCGAAGACCTGGAAAGCGGCAATCCGCAAACGCGGCTGGCCGGCCACGATCAAAACTTTTCGCACGAAGCGCGACGCTGAAGATTGGGCGCGACGCACCGAAGATGAGATGGTGCGCGGCGTGTACATCGACCGTGCCGACGCCAACCGGATGTTGCTGAAGACCGCCATCGACCGTTATCTCCGCGACATCTCTTCGACAAAGAAACCAAGCACGGCGAGCGCCGGGTCCATTTCGTTTCTCCCCGCGGGTTGTTTGCACCCGCCCTTTTGTCCAATGGTCGGACCAAATCTAGTCGAGCGATTAAGGCCTTGTCAAATGGTAGGACCATTTACATACTCTACGTGAACCGCAATAAGCAACGGCGGTGGATCGCCACAGGCCGGAAGGAGAGAGCTCGTGTTTGAACTGGACGAAATTCGGGTCGAAAAGCGCTACGAGGCGCTGGCGGAGAAGCTGCGGGAAAAAATCCTCACCGGCGCTATCGCCATTGGTGAATTTCTGCCCAATGAGCGAGAGCTGGTTGAACACTCGGGCTTGAGCCGCGGGTCAGTTCGCGAAGCGCTAAGGGTGCTGGAGACGCAAGGTCTGGTCAGCACGACGATTGGGCGCAATAACGGGCGACGCGCCCGGCAGCCCGATGCGCATATGGTCCGCGACTCGCTCAGCCTTTTTATTCGTGGCTGCCGCGTAAGGTTTCCGGTAGTACTTGAGACGGTTGAGACCCTAGAGCCCAGCTTGGCGGGCCTCGCTGCACAACACCACGACGACACCGACATTCCCATCCTGTCGTCAGCGCTTGAGACCCTCCGCGCGACAAGAAGCGCGAAACGATTCCTGTCTGCCAATACGGCCTGGCACCGCGCCATCGCACAAGCAAGTCACAACCCGATCCTCATCGCCATCTATGAAGCAGTCAGTCCAGGCCTGCTCGAACCGCATGTGAAGGGATTTGCGTCGGAGAGCGTGCGTGCGGCGGTGATACACGCAGCGTCTCGCATCGAGGAGGCGATCCTTGCGCGTGATGTGGAGACAGCGCGCCCGCGGATGTACCGTCATGTCAAGGCATACCGGGAACTGGTGGAGCCGCTTGCTCCGGACTACGTCAAGTTTTAAGGAAGGCAACGTTCGCGCATCGCGTCACCAGGGGTTTTACCCCATTTTCACGGACTGTTTCTTAGAGGGGCCGACAAACCGTGAGATGCCCGGCTAGGAGCTTAAGGCAGGGGGCGGGCAGTTCGCACGGACGCTCGGCGTCGACGCACCTGATCTGAATCACGCCGTCGAATGTGCAGAAAGGCTTGGAGGGATTTTAAAATACTACTATCGCAAGGTAGCATGAAGGTTGGCTGAGTTTTGGCACACTACGCGGGCACGTTTGATATCAAGAATGGCCATGGCGTTGTTCTCCTGCAAGGTGACCCAGGCAGTTTTTGAGTCCGCAGATACCGCGATATATTCGGGTTCCAGATCCTGCGCAACGCTGGCATTCGGACCAGAAATTCGCACGCCCTTGGGAGAATGGTTGTTGAACCGGGTAAAACCCACCTGCCTGGACCGGGCGCGCAACACACCTTTCCTGATGTCGATTACGGTAATAGAGCCCTCAGGATCATTGGTGTAATCGTTACTGGGTTCGCCTTCATTGGCGACCAGCACATACTTGCCGTTAGGCGTGAAAGTGATCATGTCGGGTAACGCGCCTGCTTCAAGGTGAGTCAGGTAATGGCCGTCAGTACTATAAAAGGCTGCCCAACCGTTATGCTGTTTGATCTCATTTTCCACTGCGATGGCTACCAGGCCGTTATGCACCGCTACACCATTGACGCCTCCGACATTTGCAATAACCGTCGTCACATCAATCATACTGACCAAATTTGGCGATGACGGGTCAGATATATCGAGAATGTCCACCGATTTTTCATTAGCGTTAATAACGAAAAGTTGTTGTGACCCACGGTCATAAGCAACAATTTCCGCGGCGCTTTCGTCGAACACACCCGTTTCAAAACGACCCAATTGCTGCAGATGGATATTGACGAGCTTGTCAGCAGACGCCGTTGCGCATATTGCGAAAATGACCGTTGTAAGTACAGTGCGTTTAAACATGTGAGAGTGATTCCAATTGGTTCGTTTGATAATGAGTTCCCAAAGAACATCCTAGTCACTCAATGTTGTGAATTGATGACAGTTGGGTCTTCTCGATAGCTGCTCATGCGTTGCTTAGCAGCATGGGAAAAGGTGACAGATTTATTTTGCTTGTTGCTTGCGCGAGAAAATAAACCGGAGAAAATAAATCTGTCACCTTTTCCGAATGTCTTCGAACGGATGCAAGGCCAACAGGTCATCATCTCTGGTCAGGGTGATGTCGGCCTGATCAGAAACCGCCAGTTCCATAAACTTGTCGTCATTCGGATCGCGACAGGTATTTATCTCTCACGTAGCAGCGGCAGCCATCAATGAGCAACGGACCGCCATCGAATAGAAAAATCGCGATTTGCTTAAACGAGATGACTTCAGATCAGACCCCAAACCCCAAAT
>JAQCEL010000046.1 GCA_027618655.1 Pseudomonadota bacterium
AGGGCAGTGAGGCTCTGCGGCAGACACTTTCTAAGCGGCTAGGCTTCACGGGAAGGGAATGCGTTCGGGTGCAACAACCTGGGGCCACGTATGAGAACGGCCAAGGCACGCTGCAAGACTACGTTGAAGCCCACAAGTGGTACAACCTCGCCGCTAGTCAAGCGTTTGTCGACGACCTCCGAAACCGAGCCACTGAAAACCGAGACGGTATTGCAGCGAAAATGACACCCGCCCAAATAGCAGAAGCACAAAAACTAGCTAAGCAATGGGACAAAGCTCACCCGCGTTAAACAGTCACGAATACCCACCTGATTATTGCTAAAGCAGCTGACTCTTAATCAACTGCTCTACCAATTGAGCTAATAGCCCAGATCCCTGTACAAACAAAAAATTACCTTCCCGCGCATTTTTACAATTAGGTGTCAATTTGACACTCAGTGAACGCCAGAGTCACCTGATTTGTTACGCACCAGACTCTTTTTATAGTAGGGAATAATCACCCAGAGAATAAGTAGGCAAAGGACCGGTGTTAATCACTGTCCCGCCGGAAACCGACTACAAAGGCTCGTAGTATTAATTCCGTTACTTAATTACAAGAGATCAGGCTTGCTTGTATCGTTAGACGGGCTAAGAAACTAACGCGCAGGCTTCTTTTCCCTTTATTGCATCGTGAATGATTTCACTATCGAATTTTTCCTCGTTACAGGCAAACGGTTTAGATAGCGCCGAAAGTAATTCCAAATTCGCTTCACTGAAGCATAAGAAGAGGGGCTTTTGTTCAGCTGCTTCAACGCCTCAGCGACAGCGTCACATGCGCTTAGGGGGGGGCTTGCGTCATTGCGCGTTGCTGTCATCCCGCGCTTAACCAGCTTTTCTAGCACCGGCCAAATATATGTGTTCCGCTCCAGTGTGCTGAGTGCATATTTGCCATTGCGAATTGGTCTTTTCTTTTCGCCTCTCATCATCGAGGCTGCCCATTGCGCCAGCACTTCGGGCATTGGTCTGCTCGTTTCCAAATATTCTGCGGCGAGTGCAGACAAGACATCAAAACTGAGTGTTTTATTATCGGCGCGATTTATTTCCAGACTGATTAGATCCGTCAGAATCGAAGATGTTAGGCCAAAGTTTGCTTCGGCTTCCCTAATGCCTTCAAAAAAATGCATGGCGTTGTACTTTACGATGGTTTTCCATGCTTTCGCTGAGTCGAAAGCGCCTTTTTCTATTGCTATGGAGAGGTCTTCCCGAGCGATTTCCACTCCCTCTGTAAACGATGGAGGAGCGTTCACGCCCGTACTCCCAGTTTGATGACCTTGCCCGATTCCTTGGCTAGGTATACGGCCCAACTTTCCATTAGCGTTCGCCGCCTCTCGAATACGTCAGAACGTGCATATGCAGCCTCAGCCTTATCTCGAATAGTGTGTGCAAGCGCTGCCTCTGCGACCTCTCTGGGCGCGTTGTTGCGCTCCTGAGACCACATGCGGAATGACGTTCGGAAACCGTGAACATCGGCATCAAAGCCGAGTTCCTTCACTAACTTGCTAAGTGTCACATCGGAGAGCGGCTTTTTGTGTCGCGTGCCAGGGAAAATCAGTCCGGAGCCATCGGCTAGTGTCTCGGCCTCTCGAAGGATTTCAACTGCGCGTGCCGATAACGGGACGCGATGTGCGCGTTTGGCCTTCATGCGGCTGGATGGAATTGCCCATGTCGCAGATGTCGCGGGTGTCGCAGCGTCGCCCCACTCAATTTCGTCCCATCTGGCCAACCGTGTTTCGCCAGAACGTGTTGCGGTCAACACCAAGAACTCAAGTGCTAGTTTTGTCGATACTCCTGCACGGGATGATTGAACTACGCCAATGCAGTCTGCGACCTGGGCATAGGGGAGGAATGTGCGGTGTTTTTTCTTGCTCTTGTCTTGTTTGGGTAGTGCCTGCGCAACGTACTCCGCTGGATTGTCCTGTCTCCACTGTTGTGCGATAGCCCATTTCATCACCATGCCAATGCGTTGCCGCACACGGACTGCCGTCTCAGGCTTTTCTGTCCAGATTGGTGAAAGAACGGCCAACAGATCCGCCGTTGTCACATCGGACACCTTCAGTTTTCCCATGCGCGGAAAGGTGTAGGTTTCCAGCGTGCTAATAAATTGGGCACCATGTTTCTTGTTACGCCATGTCGGCAAGTGGAGGGCGTGAACCTTGCGCGCTGCTTCCTCAAACGTCAGTACGGCATTGCCTTCGCGTTTTGCCTGTAGCGGATTGCCTCCTGCCCGAGCCAGTTTGTGGTTGGCGAGAGCCTGTTCCCGCGCCTCTGCCAGTGAGACAAGCGAGGGATTGCCCAGTCCTAGTTCACACCGCTTGCGGCGAATGACGATCCGCTGAATCCACTGCCTCCCGCCGTTGAGTCGCACGCGCAGATAAAGACCGTGTCCGTCAAAATACTTTCCGGGTTTAGTCACCTGCCGAACGAAAGCAGCGCTAAGGACCTTTTCGGGTCTCCGCGTGGGAACCGTCGCCTTCATATGTCCAACTTCTATTGGGCGTCGCAGGATGGTTTCGGTCATTACGGTTTCCTCCAAGTGTGTCTCGGTATGCCTTGGAAGATGCACAGGATTTCGCTCCGCGTCATGGAGCGGATTTCCAATTTGTTATCTGCACCACGGGCAATGCCCTCTATTCGTGTTTCGGGCCGCGCTGCGGATCAGACGCTACTGTGAATCTTCTTGAACACTGCCCGTTCCGTTCTCTCAATAGTGTCCCCCATTCTATCCCCCTTTTTATGGGGGATGCATTGGGAATGCACTGGAACAAGCCGGAAGAAGTAGCTTCTTAAAATGTTGATTTGAAAATATATTTAGGAGGTCTAGGAAACACTGGGTAGTGAGAGTGGCGGACTCTCTCTCCGCCAAATTAATCAGCCCGCATTGCGGGCTTTTTAATTTGTTGGAGAGAGCGGACATGAAGAGAACCCTTAGTTCGACCATCTTCCAACGGAAGATGGGACGCACGCAGTGCGCCCCAAAGGGGCGAGAAAACGAACTCTTTCGTTTTCGAGTCAATCCCTCTCTCTCCGCCAAATTAAACAGCCCGCTTTTGCGGGCTTTTAAATTTGTTGGAGAGAGAGGACATGAAGAGAACCCTTAGTTCGACCATCTTCCAACGGAAGATGGGGCGCACGCAGTGCGCCCCGCAGGGGCGAGGAAACGAAGCCTTTCGTTTGCGAGTCAATCCCCGTCCGCGCCGAATTAATCACGCTTCGCGGGCTTTTTAATTTGTTGGGAAGCGAACCACGTCACTACGTGCCCTTGCGAGACGATTTGAATAATGTTCGCAAAATCGACTAGCACAGTCAGCCGCATACCGACCGCTATCTGGGTGCTCGGATTCGTCAGCATGCTGATGGATATCTCGTCCGAACTCGTGCACAGCTTGTTACCGGTCTTTTTAGTTGCTGGGCTGGGCGCAAGCGCGCTCACGGTCGGGATGATTGAAGGGGTAGCGGAAGCCACCGCGCTCATCGTAAAGGTGTTCTCCGGCACGTTGAGCGATTACTTGGGGCGGCGCAAGGGACTCGCGGTTTTGGGTTACAGTCTCGGTGCAATCAGTAAACCGCTATTCGCAATTGCTTCTAGCGCCGGTTTGGTTTTCTTTGCGCGATTCGTCGATCGCATTGGCAAGGGCATTCGCGGCGCGCCGCGCGATGCTTTAGTTGCAGAATTGGCGCCCCCGACGATGCGCGGCGCGGCATTCGGTTTGCGGCAGTCACTCGATACCGTTGGCGCTTTTTGCGGTCCGCTATTGGCCATCGCCTTGATGCTGCTGTGGTCGAACGATTTCCGCGCGGTATTCTGGTTCGCTGTGATCCCTGGTGCGCTGGCCGTTGCCTTGTTGGTTATCGGTGTGCGAGAGCCGGCGCGAAGACCCAGTATCGTACGAGTTAATCCCATCCAATGGGCGCAATTGCGCCGCTTGTCCGGCGCCTATTGGTGGGTTGTTGCGATTGGCGCCGCGGTAAGTTTGGCCCGATTTAGTGAAGCCTTCCTTATTCTTCGTGCCGAGCAAACTGGACTCGCGCTCGCCTGGGTACCCTTGGTTCTGGTCGCGATGAATATTGTCTACGCGCTTTCCGCGTATCCGTTCGGTCGACTGTCGGACACGGTGAGTAAGTCAAAACTCCTCGCCTTCGGTTTGGTGGTACTCATCAGTGCTGACCTGGTTCTAGCATTCGCGACATCTTGGAACGTCGTATTCGCTGGGGTCGCGCTCTGGGGACTCAGCCTCGGTATCACGCAGGGACTGTTTGCGAATATGGTTGCCAGCGCCGCGCCCCAGGAATTACTCGGCACTGCGTTTGGGTTCTTTAACTTGTTTAGCGGCCTCGCGATGCTTATCGCAAACGTTGTGGCTGGGCTGCTGTGGGATCAACTCGGGGCACCGGTTACGTTTTACTTCGGAGCGGTATTCTCCGCACTCGCGTTAATTCTGGTCACGATAGCAGCGCGCCGCAGCGCGTTCCGAGATAAGGATCAGTGAATTAACGAGTTCTAAACCGTGTGCCTCAGGCGGGGATCCGACGAACCGCTGAGCGACTCCTTACACCACGCGCCGGTCGTTAGCTCAACCCCGCTTGGCGCCCGCGGATCAAGCGTCCGGGCAATTCACCCGTTGCTTCACCGTGTTGAAAAGTGACCGCACCACGTAGCAAGGTTGCGTGATATCCCGATGCGCGTTGGATTAAGCGCTTACCTGAGGCAGGTAAGTCGGCGACCATTTCTGGTGCCGGTAGCGCGAGTTCTTCAAAGTTGATGAGATTAATGTCCGCACGCATACCTGGTGCAATAAGTCCGCGATCCTTAAACCCATAGAGCATGGCAGTATCGCGGGTTTGCATTTTCACTGCGTGTTCCAGCGCGATGCGCGGCCCGCGATCACGGTCGCGCACAAAGTGAGACAACAAGTAAGTTGGCGCGCTGGCATCACAGATCACACCACAATGTGCGCCGCCATCGCTAATGCCGAGCACCGTACTCGGGTGCACCATCATTTCGCGAGCGACGTCGTAATTTCCGGCGCTGTAGTTGAACAGCGGCGTATACAGAAATGCTTTGCCGTCGAGTTCGAGCAGGCAATCGTAGGCAGCGGCTTCGGGCGAGATCCCGCGCCGTGCAGCAATCGCTGTGACGCTCAACTCAGGTCCCGGTTCGTAGTTCGGCGGATCGCCGAGCACGAAAATGCGCTCGTAGTTCGAAATCGTCGAACGCATTTCCTTGCCTTCGATAAACAGCAAGCGCAGCAGCCGCGCGGACCTTCCGGTTGCCTCGTTAAGAATACGCGTCCGCGTTTCGGGCTTGCGCAGTTCTACGATCCTTGCAGCTAACGGCAAGTGAGCGATCGCTTGATAGCTTGGTCGCGCGACAAACGGATGTGAACCGCTGAAACACATCAACATGCCGGGTGGACGAATTGCGACTTGCGGATACATACCCTGGCCGTTGCGTTTTGCTGCGTAGTCGATCAAGCGTCGCCACTGGGCCGGGTCTTCATCGTTTTGCACGCACGCATAAGTCACCGGACATTGCATCTCGTCGATGATCCGATCCATCCAGTCGAACTCGTTGCTCTCAGGGGCAAGATCGGAAGCGACTTCGAACACGGCGGAGCCGGCGGCCCGCATGCCTTTAGCAATCGTTAATAATTCAAGCGCATCCGCATCCGTCCCCGGCACGACTTCGCCATCGATTGAGCGATGCAGTACGGTGCGCGAGGTCGTAAAACCGACCGCCCCGGCGGCAACGGCTTGTTGCACAATGTTCGCCATCGCAGCGCGTTCGTCTTCGTTCGCTTGCGCATCCGTCGCACCTCGTTCGCCCATCACGTAAGCGCGCACGGCGCCGTGCGGAACTTGGGCGGCGAGGTCTAGCGCATAAGCGGATTTATCGAGCGCGTCTAAATATTCGGGGAAGCTCTCCCAAGACCAATCGATCCCTTCCGCTAGGGCGGCACCTGGGATGTCTTCGACACCTTCCATTAAACCGATCAACCAATCACGCTTCTCTTCGCGTACGGGCGCAAATCCGACCCCGCAATTGCCCATTACTGCAGTTGTCACGCCATGCCAGCAAGACGGGGTGAGATACGGATCCCAAGTGGCTTGACCGTCGTAGTGGGTATGTACATCGACCCAACCTGGCGACAGCATCAGTCCGTCGGCATCGATTTCGCGTTTGCCTCGGCCCAGTTTTTCTCCGACTGCGACAATTTTTTCGCCTTCAATGGCGACATCACCGAAAGAGACGGGAGCGCCCGAGCCGTCTACGATCTTCGCGTTGCGTAGCACAATGTCGTGCATGTTCGGATGCTCCTCGAGAAATTAATGAATGTGCTAGCCAGCCGAGGCGCTTTGCGCTGATTCGATGGACAATCGAAAGCCTTCGTAACCGTGACTCGCGACTTCATCGCACTTGTCGCGATAGACGCCGCAGCCGCCAATATAGGGCATGAACAAGCGCGGTTTGCCAGGCACGTTCGCGCCCATATACCAGGAGTTCGCTTGGGGGAATAGGGTCATATTCGCGACGTCGTTGACGTGCGTGACCCATTGTTGCTGCGCTGCCTCGCTGGCTTCGATTAGCGCGTGACCGTGCTCGCGCATATAAACCAGGCAATCCGTGATCCATTCGGCGTGTTGCTCGATGGATGTCATCATATTACTCATCACTGATGGACTACCTGGACCGGTGATCATGAATAGATTTGGGAAGCCATGCGTGGCGAGACCGAGATAGGCGCGTGGGCCCGCCTGCCATTTTTCGGCCAGCTGGACGGCGCCCACACCACGCACATCGACATTAACGATCGCGCCGGTCATGGCGTCGAAACCGGTGGCAAAAACGATCGCATCGAATTCGAATGCGCGATCGCTCGTTTGAACGCCGTTTTTCGTAATTTTTTCGATCGGGGTTTTAAGTAAATCAACCAATTCCACGTGCGCTTCGTTGAACATTTCGTAGTAACCCGTATCGAGACACGCACGCTTGGTGCCGAGCGCAAAACTCGTTGGACACAAAGTTTCTGCCACCGCGGGGTCTTTAACCACCGCGCGAATTTTATTCCGTACGAATTCCGAAGCCGTCTCGTTCGCTGCGTTATTAATGAGCAGATCGTGATATTGCTGCATGATCCCCACCAATTCGCCTTTCTGCCAACCTTCCTCGTAGGCGCGCTCCCGCTCGTTGGCATCGACTTCGAGCGCCGATTTCTCCATTGGATAATTCGGCACCCCGAACAATGAGTGACGCGATTGCGCGCGACGCTCGGCATAAGTTCGTTGCGTTTCAGCCCGTTGTTCGTCGGTGAGCGGCTGATTAAACGCCGGTAGGCTGAACGCCGGCGTGCGTTGGAAAACAGTGAGGCGCTTAGCTTGCTGCGCAATGATCGGCAGCGATTGGATAGCTGACGAACCCGTACCGATGACGGCGACTCGTTGGCCCGAAAAATCGACCCCTTCGCGCGGCCAGTCTGCGGTGTGATACGTGGCGCCCACGAAGTCTTTCTGCCCGGCAATATCGATGGCCTTTGGCACGGATAAGCAGCCCGAGGCGAAGATGTGGAATTGCGCGTCGAAGGTCTCGCCTTGCGTCGTCTTCACGATCCAGCGCTTGCGCGCCTCATCAAATGTCGCTGCTTGTACTTCGGTTTCAAACTGGATGTCTTTGCGCAAATCAAAGCGATCCGCCACATGATTCGCATAGCGCAAGATCTCTGGTTGGGTCGCGTACTTCTCGCTCCATTGCCATTCGCGCTGCAAGGCGTCGTCGAACGAGAAGCTGTAGTCGATGCTTTTCACATCGCAACGTGCACCCGGGTAACGATTCCAGTACCAGGTGCCGCCGACGCCATCGGCCGTTTCAAGTACGCGGGCGGAAAATCCGGCCTTCCTCAGGCGGTAGAGCATGTACATTCCGGCAAAGCCGGCGCCAACAACAATCGCATCGTATTTCATTTGGGTTCCATCTCCAGGACTAGCGCTATCTAGCTCGGTCCACGGAACTCGCGGACGACCTTGCCGAGCTAAGGCCAGTGATTATCGATCACAATCGCGTAAATGTCCCCCGCAAGGGCGACATCGATGGGCGCAGATCCACTATTTTCTAAGCAATTCGCCAGCGATGATCAGATTTCGGACTTCCGTGGTGCCAGCGCCGATTTCGAGTAGTTTTATCGAACGATATAAACGATTGATTTCAGATTCCCAGATATATCCGGAACCCCCGTGGATTTGCACGCCTTCATTTAGAACCTTATTCATCATTTCGCCGCCATACTTCACCGACGCGGCAGTGAGCTTATGAATATCACCACGCCCGGCCTCACCGGCAGCAATTCGACTCGCTGCTGCTAACGTACGGTAATTAAACGTACGCAAGGTTTCGGTCCAAACATACATATCGGCGAGCTTTTGTTGGATCATTTGAAACTCACCGATCGTGCGGCCGAACTGGGTCCGGGTATTCGCATAGTCGATTGATAGCTCAAGTGCGCGCTCGCAGATCCCAAGGCATAACGGGGTGATCATGGCCCGTTCCAGATCGAGACCGCTCATCACGACCTTGACGCCTTCGTTTTCGACACCGACCAAATTCTCGACTGGGACTGCGCAATCCTCGAATACGAGTTCGGCAGTTTGGCTGCCTCTAAAACCCATTTTTATTAGCTTCTGCGCAACCTTAAAACCAGCAAATCCGGCTTCGATAATGAACGCCGAAATACCATGCTGGCCTTTATCTTTGTCGGTTTTTGCATAAACTAATAAGACGTCGGCAACCGGACCATTGGTGATATAAAGTTTGCTGCCGTTGAGTAGGTACACATCCCCTTCGCGTCGCGCTGTAGTGCGCATCGAGCCAAGCGCGTCGGAACCGGCACCAGGTTCGGTTAAGCCGAGCGCACCAATGTGGGTGCCATTGCACAGTTTCGGTAAATAGCGACGGCGTTGTTCGTCGTTGGCATTCGCGTAAATATTATTGACGCATAAATTATCGTGCGCTACCCACGCTAACGCGAACGCATGATTCCAGCGCGCCATTGCTTGAAGAATCAAGCCGGCGCTCATTAAGTCCATGCCGGCGCCACCAAATTCTTCTGCGACCGTGATGCCGAGATAACCCGTTTCGCCGAGTTTTGGGAACGCCTCGCTCGGCCACCATTCTTCGTTATCCATTTTCGCGGACAAGGGGTAGAGTTCGGCGCGCGCGTAACGGTCGGCTTGATCGAGAATGTTTTGTTGGTCGTCGTCGAGTTCGAACGCAAAATTCATGGGTCTGTTTCCTAATATTTGGCCTAATATTCGGCCTATTATTCGTCTGCATCGTGCCCAGGATGTGGTCCTTCGTCGACGCTTAGTCGATGCTCGACACGTGGCGCGAAGCGTTCACTATATAATGCAGCACTAAAAATGCCGAAAGTCTAACGAAACTGGGGCGCATTCTCGATCCGCAACGAGAACCCGGGCGCTGGACTGCGGACATTGAGCTAGTCATCCATCACGCTTGACAGAATTTAGGGAACTAAAACGACCATGTCGTTGGCAGAATTAATACCGAAGGTGCTGATCGCGAATCGCGGTGAGATTGCACTGCGAATTATTCGCACGTGCCAAAAATTAGATATTCAAACCGTCGCGATTTATCACGATATCGACCGCAAATCGCCGTATGTGCTGTGCGCCGATGAAGCGTGTGAAATCCGCGGCGATACCCCCACTAACGCGTATCTCGACATTGCGCAAATCGTCCGCGTCGCAGCCGAGTATGATGTGAGTGCGGTCCATCCTGGTTACGGCTTTCTCGCCGAAAATAGCTTGTTTGCTGCGGCCGTGGCGGCTGCCGGCATTCGTTTTGTCGGCCCAGGTCCAGAAGCGATCCGGCTGCTTGGCGATAAGGTCGAGGCGCGCGAATTTGTTAGGCAGCATGCGGTACCGTTGGCGCCGTCAACCTCGAGTGATGGCAGTGAAGCCGAACTGCTCGAGCAAGCGCGAGAAATTGGCTTTCCGATCCTCATCAAAGCAGCTGCAGGTGGCGGTGGTAAGGGCATGCATATCGTGCACGCGGACCACGAATTTAAATCCGCATATGCACTAGCGACGAGCGAGGCGCAGCGCTATTTCGGTGATCCGCGCGTTTACTGCGAGAAATATTTGGCGCGGCCTCGTCATATCGAAGTCCAAATACTGGCCGACGAGCACGGCCATTGTGTTCACTTAGGCGAACGCGAATGCTCAGTTCAACGGCGATTCCAAAAGGTCTTCGAAGAATCGCCCGCGCCTGGGCTAAGCGCGGATTTGCGCAAACGCATGTGCGACACCGCTGTCACGATCGCCATGGCCGCGAACTATACGAATGCGGGAACCGTCGAATTTATCGTAGGCGAAGACGGCGAATTTTATTTTCTCGAAATGAATACGCGCCTCCAAGTCGAACATCCCGTGACGGAAATGGTCACGGGTATCGATTTAGTTGAGGCGCAATTGCAGGTCACGGCGGGCAAACCATTAGCCTACACGCAAGATCAAATTACGCACAACGGACATGCGATAGAAATGCGTATCTGTGCAGAGGACACGGAGGCGGATTTTATGCCCGCGATCGGCGAAATCCATGTTTTGCGCGATGCCCAAGGCGTTGGCGTGCGCCTCGATAGTGGGCTCGCTGAAGGCATGTCGGTTACCAGTGCGTTCGATCCCATGTTGGCGAAATTAATCGCTCACGGTGCGGATCGTGAATCCGCTATTGAGATCGCCCATCGTGCCATCCGTGAGCAAGTCATTTTAGGTGTCACAACGAATTGTGGTTTTCTCGGCCGCGTATTAGCCCATCCCGCTTTTAGGGCCGGCGCGATTCACACGCACTTTATTGACGAGCATCGCGATGCCTTACGCCGGCCGAAACTCGATCAGAACTGCACCGCAGAGCTTGTCGTTATGGCAGCGTTTAACGACCCTGAGTTTCAGCGCCTCACGTTCGATACGCCGCAACCGCACGCGGCAATGGGTGCGTGGAGGAACGCCTAGTGAAGTTGAATTATCGATTTCTGGGCGAGGAATTCGCGCTCGCGCCGCTGCAAAGAACACCGCGATTAAGTGTGTCCGTCAACGATACGCTAGTTCACGTACACGAGTACGCGATGGGCACGGCCGCGCAGACGTTCTTGTTCAATAACACACAAAACGAGATTTTCGTGGCGCGCGATGGCGACGATATTTTCATCCATATGAATGGTGAGGTCTGGGAAGTTCGTGCGATTAATGCGGTCGAAGCGGCGGGAACGGGATCGCCCTCCAACGACACCGTGATCGCGCCAATGCCAGGTATTGTGGTGTCAGCTCCCGTTGTAGCGGGCCAAGAGGTGCGTGAAGGACAAACGCTGATCGTTATCGAGAGTATGAAGTTACAAACGTCGATCATCGCGGATCGAGATGGTTGCATTGCCGGAGTTTTCTTTGCCCAAGACGAAGCGTTCGATAAAGGCGCGGTGTTAATGCGTTTTGCAGCAACTGAAGATCCGACGACTGATAAAGTGGGTTAAACCGTATGCGTAGATTGCAGTCCCGGCTGGACACAAATTCAGAAACATATAAAAGACACCGTGAGCATAATTTGCGTTTGCTTGCCGAGTTTAAAGAGAAAAGCCGAGCGGCCAGACACGATCGTCCCGAGCGCGATGTATCACGTCTTGCCAAGCAAAATAAACTCCGCGTTCATGAACGCATCGAACACCTACTCGATCCGGGCACGCCGTTCTTAGAATTATCGACCTTGGCCGCGAATATGGATTACGACGGCGAGGCACCGCAAGCTTCGATCGTGACAGGGCTCGGCATGGTCGCTGGCCGTGAAGTGTTAATTCATGCGGATGATAGTTCCGTGAAAGGCGGGGCATGGTACCCACTGTCGGTTAAAAAGATCGTGCGAGTGCTCGACATCGCGATCGAAAACCATTTGCCGGTCGTGCATTTATGCGACAGCGCCGGTGGGTTCCTGCATTTGCAATCGACCTTGTTCGCTGATCGCTACTATGCGGGGCGAATTTTTCGCAACCAATGCACCTTATCGAAGATGGGTGTTCCGCAAGTCGCTATCGTGTTCGGTCAATGCACGGCAGGCGGTGCGTATATACCTGCCTTGAGCGAATATTCCGTGATGGTGCGCGGCAACGGGGCGATTTTTCTTGGTGGTCCACCGTTAGTTAAAGCCGCAACCGGCGAAGAAGTTCCAGCAGAAGAACTCGGTGGCGCGAGCGTACATACGGTAGTGAGCGGGGTATCCGACTATGCCGCCGACGGCGAGCTGGAAGCGATTGCCATCGCGCGTGAGATCGTCGAGACGTGGACGCCGATCCAAAAATCTCAAATCGACACCCAAGCGGTCGAAGAACCTTATTACGACCCGCAACAGCTGTACGGCATTATTCCGGACGACATAAAAGTGCAATTCGACATGCGCGAAGTGATTGCACGAATTGTCGACGGCAGTCGCTTTCACGAATACCAACCAGATTACGGAACAACCTTAGTGTGCGGTCACGCCTACATCTGGGGCTTCAAAGTTGGGATTTTGGCAAACAACGGCGTGCTCTTTAATGATAGCTCGTTAAAAGGTGCGCATTTTGTCGAGCTGTGCAATCAGAATCGCGTACCACTTGTGTACTTGCAGAATATAACGGGCTTCATGGTGGGCAAGGAATACGAACGCCAAGGAATAACCAAAGACGGCGCGAAGATGATCATGGCGCAGGCGTGTAGCACCGTGCCGAAATTCACCGTGATTGTTAACGGTTCATTTGGAGCCGGTAACTATGGTATGTGTGGACGTGCATATGACCCCCGTTTTTTGTTTACTTGGCCGCAAAGTCAAATTTCAGTCATGGGTGGCGAGCAAGCCGCAAAAACCTTAACTGAAGTGAAGGTGCGTCAGATGGAGAAAAGCGGCGAAACACCCAGTGCTGCGCAGATCGCTGCGATTCACGAACCGATTGCGCGGGAATATGAAAGCAAGGCGAGCGCGTACCACTCGACTTCGGAGATTTGGGACGACGGCATACTCGATCCCGTTGATACACGAAACGCGCTTGGCATGGCGATCTCGGCGTCATTGAACGCACCTATCGAGGATCCGGGTTACGGTGTTTTTCGGTTTTAGTGGAATCTTGGATCCGAGACCCTAGCTGCTTGTCTTAAAGAGTCACGACACCATGTCTTTACCGAAATCTGAGCTAGAGCGCTCTAGCGATCTTGATGAGATTGTTAGGCGCTTGGAAATCGCCGTGCAAAAGCGCATGGGCGCCAATGCGACACTCGCTGACATCTCGGTTGCGACATTAGGTGGATCGAGTCGAACGATCTTGTTTGATTTGATTGATGGGTCGAGTCGACGCCGATTAGTTTCCCGACAGGAAACCTACCTAATGGATGCTTCGCCGTTTCTGCCGCCGGAGATGCAATTCAAGTTACTGCAACTCGCCTACAAACACGGCGTTCCTGTCCCCGAGCCGATATTCGAGTTTGCCGACGACGATGGTCTAGGTCGCGGCCACGTTATGGCGCACGTAGCTGGGGAAACGTTACCCAAGCGATTGCTGAACGATTCGCAGTACACGCACGCGCGCGAAATATTTGTTGTGCAAGCTGCCGAAATTCTTGTGCGCCTACACGCGATCGACAAACAAGAAGCGAATTTTCTCGATAACACTTTGGACAGTGTCGATCCTTTGCAAGCACAAATCGCGCGCTACGATTATTACGGTGAGCCACACCCGGCATTAGAATTCGGCTTTCGTTGGTTGGATAAGCACCGTCCAGCGAAAGCTGTCGCGTGTCTCGTGCACGGAGATTTTCGTAACGGCAACATGCTTGTCAACGAACACGGCATTCAAGCCGTGCTCGACTGGGAGTGTGCGCATATCGGTGATCCCATGGCAGATCTTGGATGGCTCTGCACACGCTCGTGGCGATTCGGAAACGATGAGTTACACGCCGGCGGCTTTGGAACGCGCGAGGCATTGTTCGATGCCTATGAAGCAGCCGGCGGACGATCAGTCGATCGCGAAGCGGTTCATTGGTGGGAGATATTCGGCTCCATGCGTTGGGCAATGCTGAACATCATGCAAATACACGGACATTTACATGGCGGCCGTCGCTCACCCGCATTCGCTGCGTGCGGACGCAACACGAGCTTAATGGAATACGACTTGTTGATGACAATCGCCGGCCGCCTCGACTGAGAGAACTCTAATGCCTCACGACCAACCAGACCTCGCGGAGCTTGTGCGCACCGCCAACGAATTCTTAGCCAATGTCACGCCGCGACTCGAGGGCCAGGATCGCTACTTCGCGATGTGTACTAGCTTTTTACTCGACATTGTCCAACGTGAACTGGTCGAATGGGCGCCGCTCGAAACCGACGACGACCAGCGCTTGCAAGCATTGCTCGGCGGAAATAAAACCGACGTTCAGAATTTGACTAAGGAACTCTCGGCAGCCATACGCGCCGGAGAATTCGACGATCGCTTGGATTGGCTGTTGGAAGAGCTCATCGGGCACGTTACCAGTAAAGTCAAAGTATCAAAGCCGTCATACATTGACGAAGCGACCGAAAACTAGGCGAATGGTGAGAATTAAAGATGTCACGCGAAATAAGAGCGCAGCGATGATTGGCCGTTCGCGTTAGGCTGCGCTATAAGTTTTGACCTACAGTTCCCTTGCTACTTAAACCCTAACTGATAAGGAGCTAGACGATGAGCGAGGTCCATCAAGGTGCATGCTTTTGCGGTACGGTGCGAATTGAATTAACTGGCGATCCAGAAACCATGGGTTATTGCCACTGCACGTCGTGCCGTCAGTGGTCGGGTGATCCCGTCCATGCCTATACCATTTGGCAGCGAGACAATGTCGTCGTGCGCGCTGGCGCGAAATCGTTGGCGACGTTTCAATCATCGCCGGACAGCCTGAGTCATCGTCAGTACTGCTCGAAGTGCGGCGGACACGTGATGATCAGTCATCCCGAGTTGGGAATTTACGATGTATTTTCTGGCGTATCACCGGGTTTAAAGTTTGTTCCGACCATGCATCTCAATTACGCGGAGGCCGTCCTTCCAATGTCTGATGGCTTGCCAAAATACAAGGATTTTCCGTTCGAATTCGGTGGATTACGTGGCAGCGGGGTGTTAATGGACGAGTAATGCTGCGCTCGCGAACCGTCAGGAACGTAGCGTCTGCAATGATACGCGGATAGTCGTAGCGGGTCCGGCGTGGCGTGTGTGAGTAATGCGTTCTAGCGAATTGAGACCTTCACCTTCGTAAAATATGCCAGCGAAAGCAGACACACGTTCCGCACTTTCAACGCAGCTGTACTATGGCGTCGGTGCGGTTGCCTATGGGGCGAAAAGTAACGGCTTCAATTATCTGCTGCTGTTTTTCTATAGCCAAGTTGTAGGCTTGCCGGCCGAATGGGTGTCGTTCGGTATTTTTCTCGCACTGCTAGCCGATGCGATCTCTGATCCACTGGTCGGATATTTTTCGGACAATCTGCGCGGCCGCTGGGGGCGCCGTCATCCGCTCATGTATCTCGCAGGATTACCCGCTGCGATTGCTTACTACTATTTATGGGCGCCGCCGGATCTGGATCAGCACGGTCTCTTCGTTTACTTCGTAACACTCGCCATTATTATTCGGACTCTGCTCACCTTTTACGAAATTCCATCGACCTCGCTCGTTGCTGAATTCACTGACGATTACGACTTGCGCACTCGCTTCCTGAGTTTCCGACATTTCTTTGGTTGGTGGGGTGGGCTGACGATGTCGGTGCTCGTTTATCTGGTCTTCTTACCCGAAGATCGCGGTGGCCTTGAGAATGTGGAAGGATGGAAAAATTATGGATTTGCGGCCGCCGTAATTATCGGGATCTCTATTTACGTTTCGGCATTTGGCACGCATCGCCATATTCCCTATTTGAAGAAACCGCCACCGAAACGCGCGTTTAGTGCGCGCAGGATCGTTGGCGAGCTTGTTCAAACGTTCTCCAATCGAGCTTTCTTGATTATATTCGCTGCCGCCCTGTTCACGGCCATGGCGGCCGGCGTTAATACAAGCCTCGGAATATATTTCGGACGCCATTTTTGGGCGTTAACCACGCAACAAATAGGGGTCCTGCAACTGCCGTACTTTCTGTCTGCGCTTGCGGCCCTCGTCGTCACACCAATGGTAGCTCGCCGCTTCGGTAAGAAGCGCGCGGCAATTACCACCTCAGCGCTAACTGCCATGCTAACGCCCCTACCTATGATCTTGAGATTGCTGGGCTGGTTTCCGGACAATGGCACGAGCACGGTGTTTTATTCATTGATGGTTTTCTACACGATCGATGTCACCTTAATGATCGTGTCCGGGATTTTAGTGGGCGCGATGATAGCGGACGTCGTGGAGGATAGTGAGATCGTAACCGGACGCCGATCTGAAGGTTCATTTTTCGCTGCGAGTAGTTTTGCGCAAAAGGCGGTCAATGGCTTAGGGGTGATCGTGGCTGGCCAAATACTTGCGTGGTCGAAATTTCCCACGGAAGCGAAACCGGGCGAAGTCGCTATGACAGTTTTAAATGACTTGGCGCTCGCTTACGTTCCAGCGCTGTGGTCGTTCTACGGGATCGCAATCGTGCTGTTGTACTTCTATGGGATCTCTCGCGAGCGCCATCGGCGTAACCTCGCGCAGTTGTCGACCAAGCGATTGTGATCCCGTACAACGATACATCCGCGATAGTGGATGTCGTGAACGGGTGGGATCAGGCAAAATGCTCCCCTGTTCATAAACTGACTTAAACCATTCGACGTTAAGGAAATGCTCGACCATGCGACCAATTGATTATTTCGACCGAGGGGCGGCGAAGTCGCCCGAACGACTGTTCATCGCTGGAAACGGGCGCGAATTTACCTACGCCGAAGCGAAGTCGACAACCGAAGCGTTGGCCAAGGGGCTTTACGCAGCAGGCTTCAAAGTCGGTGACTCGGTTGCAGTTTATTCGCCGAATGACCCGGGTGCAGTGGTGTGTATCTTCGGTGCTTACCGCGCCGGAGGCGCATGGGTGCCAGTTAACGTGCGTAACGCTGCTTCCACGAACGCCGAGTATATGGCTTACGTTAGGACGCGCTGGTTGTTTTTCCATTCATCAGTGCTTGAGCACATTGAAAAGGTCATTCCCGAGCTACCGGAATTGAAAGGTATCGTGTGTTTCGATTCGGATTCAACACCGTACCCGTCTTTGGCGTCGTTTAGTGCTGCTGGCAGCGCAACTGAGATCCCGGATTGGTCGGATCCGTTCGGCGCGCCGGATGTGGTTTTCTCGCGTTGGCCAACCGGTGGTACGACAGGGCCATCGAAAGGCGTTGATATGAGCAATCGCTCAATCTGTGCGATGCTCGAAATTGGCCTGCAACATTATGTGGGCGAAGACACTGAAGACATCGTTCATTTAGCAGTCGCGCCCATTACGCATGCGGCCGGCGTGATGATACTGGTCTACGGCGCGGCAGGGGGTTCAAACATAGTGCACGAGTCGTTCGATGCAAAAGCCGTGCTTGAAGCAATCCAAGAACACAAAGTAACAAATATTTTTCTGCCACCGACTGCGTACTACGCGATGCTCGATGAAGCGAAGCGCACGCGCTACGATACGTCGAGTTTGCGTCAGATTCTAATTGCCGCTGCGCCGGTATCACCAGATAAATTTCGCGACGGTGTGGAAGTCTTCGGACCCGTTATATGCCAATGCTTCGGTCAGGCCGAGGCGCCCATGTTGATCTCTTGGCTAGGCCCGAAAGTGGTCGCTGCAGCTGCGGCCGGCGAGCATCCCGAGCGACTGAAAAGTGCAGGGAAGGTGACCTCGGCCACTCAAGTTGGAATACTGGACGACGACGGGAACATTCTCCCATTAGGCGAACGGGGTGAAATTTGTTGTCGCGGACCACTTGTTACACCCGGGTATTTTGAAAAACCTGAAGCGACCGCAGAAGCGCGAAAATTCGGTTGGCACCACACGGGTGACGTCGGCTATTTGGACAAGGACGAGTATCTTTACATCGTCGATCGTAAAAAGGACATGATCATCACGGGCGGTTTCAATGTGTTCGCCGCGGAAGTCGAAGCGCCGATCCTTGCCTTAGCCGAAGTCTTGGAATGCGCCGTGATCGGCATTCCGGACGAGAAGTGGGGCGAATCCGTCAAAGCGATTGTTGTGCTGCGCAAAGGCCAGACGATGACGGAATCTGCACTAGTCGATGCCGTAAAACCGAAACTAGGTAGCGTCAAGACGCCAAAGTCAGTTGAGTTTTGGGACGAGATACCGAAAACCGCAGTCGGCAAGACGGATAAAAAAGCGATCCGCAAGAAATTTTGGGCAGACAGCGATCGGGCGGTGAATTAAAAGAACCGATAGGGTCAGACTCGATTGAACGCATGGACTGCATCGACACGGTCGTTCATAGGAGTCTGACCCTTTTGGTTACGTCCCCCCTTTAATTCAAAGAACATTCATGCGCTTTAGCAGGGGAATTATGTCCTCGCCAAAGCGCACGGTGTCTTTAACGAAATCCATGTAGCTCATTAAGACGCCATCGACGCCGCGGTGATAGAACTCCGCGATTTGCTCGGCGACGTCGTTTGCCGTGCCAAGTAACGGCATGGCGCCAGAGCCGTAACAAAATGTTTCCAAGGTTTGTTGGTTGAACGATTCGCTTTCCATATTGGCGCCTGCTGCCCAGTGGCGTAGCGCTTCTTTATCCATTTCGGCAACGACCCGATCCCGTTCAGCATGCGCATCAGCGGCTTGCGCGGCCCAAATCGGTTGTGCCATGGACACGATCCGTACGTGTCTTCCGTGGCGCGCGGCTCGCGCTTTAAAGTCTCTCGCCAATTCCTCGGCGTCGTCAAAACTCATCGGGCAAATAAATGCCCAATCGCAAATTCTTGCGACCATGTCCCGCGCATCGCTTGATGTGCCAGCGTTCACAATCGGGGGATGCGGATCCGCAATCGGTTGCGGCGCGCAGTAGCCGTCGCGCACGGTGTAGTACTCGGATTTGAAATTAAACGTGCCGAGTGGTTCCGTCCATAATCCTTTCAGTACTTTGATGAAATCTTCGGAGCGTCGGTAACGATTTTCATGTTCGAGCATTTCGATGCCCATCATGTCGAATTCCTTTCGATTCCAACCACTCACAATGTTGATCCCCCAACGACCGTTGCTAACGTGATCTAAGGTCGCCCCCATCTTCGCGGCAACGACGGGATTGAAGACCGGCACGTGCACTGTCGAGAAGATCTGGATCCGCTGCGTGCACGCGAGTAGCGCGGCCGCCCACGTCATTGTTTCAAGCGATTTACCGTGAAAATCAATCGCACCACCGATCGTTCGCCAGCGACTAATTGGGAATAAGAAATCAAATCCTGCTGCCTCGGCGGCCAGCGCAATTTTCTTATTCGTCGCAAACGTCCAATCGTCCGGGTCCGACTTGTAGTGGCTTATGTTGGGGCTATGGCTGACGGAAGGCATAAAAATACCGATCTGCAAGCGCTCGCGAGCGTGATAGTTGAGTTCGCTCACGGGCTACCAGGCGTCGTGCAGCACTTTAATGACATCTTCAACGCTGCCAACCGGTCTCGGGTTTGTGGCGACGACGAGATCTTCGAGCGCGTCCTTTGCGATCGCCGGAAAGTCGTCAATGTCGACACCCACGTCGCGCAACCGCGACGGCAATTCAAGATCGCTAACGAGTGACCGTACTGCCTCGCTTGATAATGCGGATGCTGCAGCGCTATCAAGGCCACGGATGTCACAACCCATGGCTTCAGCTATCCAGACTTGGCGATTCCCAACATAGTCACGATTGAACTCCATCGTCGACGGCATCATCACGCACGAGGTAACGCCATGTGGAACATTGTTGCGCGCGCCAAGTTGATGACCGATGCCATGACTTAAACCGACATTCACGTTAGCCAGCCCACAGACCGACATCCAGGCGGCAAGATGGGCCTGGGTTCGTGCTACAAGATCGCTGGGATCTGCTTTGCATTCCCGTAGGTAGCGGCTCAACATGTTGAGCGCCTGGCTTGCCAAGGCATCCGTGAACGGATGGGCATTAATTGAGCATAGCGCTTCGATACAGTGATCGACTGATCGCATGCCAGTGGACAACCACAACCCATCCGGTGTGTCTAAAGTAAGTTCCGGATCGAGATAGACCGCGCGCGCCGCAAGCTTTTTGTCGATATATAAATCTTTAACTTTCCGCTCGCTGTCCGTCACGCCGGCGAAATGCGTGAATTCACCGCCGGACAAGGTCGTGGATATCGCGATCATCGGCAGCGCCGGTCCATTGACGGGTGGCACTTCAACGCTTGAGGGATACTCAAACCGCACGCGGTACCGATCGAATTCGCGGGTCTCGCGAATATCCTCAGCAAGTCCGAGTAGGACGGCTTTGCCCGTATCATTCGGGGAGCCACCGCCGAAACTGATAATGCCGTCAGCGTTAATCGTTCGGGCGGACTCGATCGCGTTGATTACTGAGCCGCGATGCACATGCTGAGTGGTTTCGTGGAAGACCTTCGCAATGCGCCCACCACTCGCCGCTAGCACTTTATCGACGAGGTTCGTTTTTGTCGCCAGGGTATTTCCAGTGATAAGCAGTGCACGTCTCACGTTGTGTTGAATTAGGCTTGCTTCTAACGAGCGCAGCGCACCCACGCCGTAATGTACGTCTTCGATCGGCAGAAACGTAAACGCGCCTTTTAGATCGGTTTTTTCAATTTCATACATCGCTTTAGAACTCTGAAAATAATTGTTGAGCACGCAGTTAAGCTTTCGATGACCAGCGCGCGGAATTTAATGAGACCGGCGGCAATGCCCGCGTCCATCGGTTCAAAGATCTTTCGACTGGAGCACTCCCGCCGCCGTTAGTGAATCAATTTCATTATCATTTTTACCGAGCACTGATTTTAGTATGTCTCGATTGTGTTCGCCGACTAGCGGCGCCTCAAAGGCGTTGTTTGCTGCATAGCGCGACGATTTCACCGGGTGTCCCGGGATCTGAAATTCACCAGCCATTTTATCTTTGACCGTACGTACAGTGCCGCGCTCGACGAGGTGCGGGTACGTTAAGGTCTCGTTAACTGTCAAGACCGGCGCGCATGGTACATTGTGCGCGTCTAGCACCTTCAGTAATGAATCCACGTCCGGGAAAGTTTGCATCCATTGCTCGATTGTCTCGATCACCACATCGATGTTGGCGAGACGTGCAGGATCCGTCGCCCACGCTTCATCCGCTGCAAGCTCGGGCCGATTCATTGCGGTACATAGGTCGGGCCAGTGATGCAGAAATGCCGCCAGTACCACGTAGCCGCCCGACGCCTTGTAGACACCTGCCGGGCAGATGTACGCAAAATGACTGCCGTTGCGATGCGGCACGATTGCGCCGTTACTGCCGCTTGCTTGATGGACGTTTACTTCGTGATAGTGGTAGTAGCAATCGAGTATCGAAACATCGAGCATTTGACCTTTACCGGTTTTATGCCGATCGAGTAGCGCGGCCGCCACCGCAAACGCCGCAGTCACACCGGTACTCACATCGCCGATTGCCGCGAGGGGCAGACTGGGTGCGCTGTTTGGATCCCCTATCATCGAGGTGATGCCGGCATAGGCTTGTGCAATAAAATCATAACCTGGCTTACTCGATAGTGGGCCGGTTTGACCTAAGGAAGAAATCGAGCACAGAATGATATCTTCTTTGAGCTCACATAAGGCGTCGTACCCGAGTCCCATCTTAGCAATCACGCCGGGCTTGAAATTTTCAACAACAACGTCGCAATGCGGCACTAGCTCGCGTACCAAGGCCAACCCTTCTGGGGTGCGCAAATCGACGCATAAACTTTTTTTGTTCAGGCTTTGCTGGACGAAGTACAGGCTTCGGTCATTGCGCAGTTTTGAGATAGAGCGTGACATGTCGCCGTTCGGCGCGGATTCAACTTTGATCACCTCAGCGCCCATCTCGGCAAACATTCGCGTACATGTCGGACCGGCCACCGCGCGGGTGAGGTCGAGTAATCGGTAGCCACTCAGCATATGTTGATTGGTCATGGGCATAGTTTTGTTTTCCCCAGTGCGTATCGTCGAGTGAAAAAATAGGTTCTAGGCTTATTCAATTAATCGCCTCGCCGCCGATCAAATAAACCTGATCGCGATTTGCGACCAGCTTGTGATTGAGCTTCGCTAGCCGAACTGATTCATTAGCACGAATACTGACGACGCGAGTAAGGTGATCCAGGTTAGGTTAGTACCGATGAATCGCATCGGATTGATCCCCATCGCCTGAGTGAGACCCATGGGATGTATTATTCGGCCGACAAGTAGCGCGCCGCCCATTGCATGGATGTAAGTCGCGGATGTGCCACCGGCTTCGGCGAATGCAATCAGGATTAAAATGAGCGGCACGTATTCAATAAAATTGCCTTGTCCTCTAACGACGGTAGTGAAATCGGCATTGCCACCATCACCGTAATTGATGCCACCTTTGGCGCGGACAACGGCGACGACCCGAATACTAAGTATCAATAGGATAATGCCGAGCGCCGCAGCATACAGGGGTGTTATGACCACATCTTCCATTACATTCCCTCCGGCTTCGTTTGTTTTATTGGAATTAACCATGGCAGTTTTGCGCGGGTCGCATGGGCAGTCAACTGAAAAATGCGTCAGCCATTCGTACGTCAACGCCGCGCGCCTGTTGGGCTGCCTACATCAGAGCAAGCTTTTGCCTACGCAGGCAGACTAGCCGACAATACCACTCGGTTCATGAGGACCCAAACCAAAAAATGTTCTAACGGAGGGCGACATGGGACGCTTGCAAGATAAGGTATGCATTATAACCGGCGCTGCCGGCGGTCAAGGCCAAGTTGCGGTGAAGTTATTCGCCGAGCAGGGCGCCAAAATTATAGCGAGTGATTTACCCGAGCAACCGACAGCGGCGATCGCTGAGGTGATGCGCGATTTTCCGGGCCAAGTGCATTACGTTCGCGGTGATGTCATCGTGAATAGGGATCTCGACGCGATCGTGAATACGGCGATCACTGAATTCGGCCGGATCGATGTTTTGTTCAATAACCATGGCGTGATGGTCGGCAGCCCGTTGTTGGAGACGACTGAACAAGAACTAGACGACGTTTTGGACATCAACGTGCGCGCGTCGTTTTTGCTTTGTCAACGAGTTGCGCGCCACATGGTCGCGCAAGGCAACGGCGGTTCTATCATATTGAACAGCTCGATCGGCGGGGTGCTCGGTTTTCCAGACATGGCCGCTTACGGCGCATCGAAAGCCGGCGTTGCACAACTCGCGCGATCGATGGCCAATGATCTGCGCGACCACAAGATCAGAGTGAATGCGATCACACCAGGCGCTATCGATACGCCAATGCCGCATAAATATTTAGAAAAATTCGAAGATCGTGAAGAAATTTGGAAAGCCATGGAGAAAGCGCATTTAGCTGGACGACTCGGCCGACCGGAAGAAGTGATCTGGTTAGTCATCTTTCTCGCATCAGATGAAGCATCATTCATGAACGGCGCGGTTGTTCCAGTTGATGGCGGTTATTCTTGCGTTTAACGGACGCGGCTAGGCACACGGATCAGGCCGGCGTGACGCGGCCTGCGGCTTCCCCCGAGTCTGAGGAAATATAATGTCACCCACTGAAAAACGCGCCGCCTTGGCGGCAAGAGTCCGTAGTCGAGAATTGCTAACGGCCCCTGGGGTTTTCGACATGATTTCCGTTCGAATTGCGGATCAGCAAAATCACCCGGCACTCTACATGACCGGCTACGGCACAGTGGCTTCGTATCTCGGCTTACCGGACGCCGGATTAGCAAGTTATACGGACATGGTGCATCGCGCTGCACAGATGGCGGCGGGGAGCGATACGCCAATCATTGCGGACGCGGATACAGGCTACGGCGGCCTACTGAATGTGCAACACACGATCCGTGGTTTCGAGGCGGCCGGGATCGCCGCGATTCAAATCGAAGACCAGGAATTCCCGAAAAAGTGCGGGCATACTCCGGGGCGTCGAGTGATCGACACAGCTGACATGGTTGAGAAGATCAAAGTCGCGTGTGACTCGCGCACTGATCCGAATTTCCTCATCATTGCGCGCACAGACTCGCGGACGGCATTGGGTTTAGACGAAGCGATCAGTCGAGCCTTAACTTATCGGGATGCAGGCGCTGACGTACTATTCGTAGAGTCCCCAGAGTCCGAGCAAGAATTCGCTGCAGTGGCTGCCGCAATCGATGCACCCTTACTCGCGAACATGGTAGAAGGTGGTCGTTCTCCCGTATTAAGCCGCGCGCGGCTTGTCGAGCTTGGCTTCGCCATCGCGATTTATCCGGGCACGGGATTCACAGCCGCAGCGGCTGCGCTGGAACACGCGTATCGCTGCATATTGGAAACCGGTTCCACGGCAGAGCTAAAAATCCCCTTGTATCCAGTGACGCAAATGCACGAACTCATGGGCTTTGATGCAGTGTGGGAGTTCGAGAAAAAGTGGGCTAAGTAATCACAATCGCGGGGTCGCTGAAACGGCTGAGCAAAGCGGTATGGAATGATTAGGACCCTGGTCGAAATTATCTAGTCAACACGAGGGTGTTCCTGGTTGGTTG
>JAQCEL010000047.1 GCA_027618655.1 Pseudomonadota bacterium
ATACTCCCAAGACGACGGTTGTGGATCGAAGGGAATGCGTCGGATAGGCGTTTGTGTAACCATTTAACTGCCTGCATGGCGTCCTCCCAGTGACCTAATTGAATTCCCAATCGATAAGATCACCGGACGCCGTGTAGGTTCCCTACGGCTAACTATTTGTTATTGATCACTTTTTTGTGGGGAGCCCACAGGGACAGTATATTTAATTGCCTTAACTGCGAAGACCAATAGAGCATCGATACTCAGTTATGCCTACGGAGCCCACAGGGACAGTATATTTAATTGCCTTAACTGCGAAGACCAATAGAGCATCGATACTCAGTTAAATATACTGTCCCCGAAACTCGTCCGTCCCCGAAACTCGTCCCCGAAACTCGTCCCCGAAACTCCGTCCCCGAAACTCCAGGCCGTCACCTCTTCTGCTATATCGCGCCGGACGCTTTTAACTCATCGATCTGCGATTCGCTATAACCGATGCTTTCTAAAATATCGTTCGTATGTTCGCTGAGTCCATGCAAGGCGAAATTGATTCGACCGGGTTCGTTTTTGAATTTTATCGGGATGCCGACATGATCATTGCCGCTCGGATCTCGCACACGCATTTCCCGATCCCAAACATGCTTCGAGTCCCACGCTTCATCTAATTGCATCACGGGCATCCAGCAAATATCACGGCCTTCGAACCAAGCTTCCCATTCGGCGCGGGTTTTCTTTCGGAACTCGCCGCGCAGGAATGCCGTAGCCGCTTTATGACCAGTACCTGAGGGACCCGATACCGGCTCGATAAATTCCGGGCGGCCTAGACCATTAAACAGCTCGGCCGTGAATTTTTCTTCTCCGCCACCGAGCGCGATGTGCGTACCGTCTTTCAATTCGTAAATGTTGAGCATCGCGTTACCGCCATGCGTTCGCTCGTTCAGACGATCGGGGGCCTGTTTGCCACCAAAAACCGGGCCGAGAATATTCGGTGAGGCATTCAAAACGGAATCGAACATGCTGATGTCGATGTAATCACCGAGACCGGTTTCATGCCGTCTGAACAAGGCCATCATGATCCCGCTGAACGCGAGGTGCGATGACAATAAATCTGCAATAGCAACGCCAAGTATTGCCGGGCCAGAATCGCCCTCTGGCGAACGACTCAAATCGAGTATCCCCGCAGCGGCAACCGTGGCGGTATCGTGCGCTGGCCGGTTCAACCACTCACCGTATTGCCCGAACGCGGAGATCGAGCAATAAACGATGCCCGGATTCACCTCGCGAACGGTGTCGTAATCAATCCCCAGTCGTTTCATCACACCGGGTCGAAAGGCCTCGACGAACACGTCCGCCTCTTTGACTAGCTTCATCAAGATTTCTTTTGCGGCAGGATCTTTTAAATTCAAGGTCAAGCCTTTCTTACCGCGATGAGTCGTGCGAAACATCACGGTCGAGTCGCCCTGCTCCCACGGGTAAAATTGAGTCGAGCGAGTCGGTTCGGGAATTTTCGGATTCTCGATCTTGATAATCTCTGCGCCGTGATCGCCCATCATTAACGTACAGGCAGGTCCCGGCAAAAACAGTGACAAGTCGAGTACTTTTATTCCGTCCAACTTCATGATCAATTCCCAGTTCGGTGAAAGCGACAATGTATCAGAAAATGGTTTTCCTGCGCCGCCGCTCCATGCAAGAAAAGACAATGCCAGTTCAAACCGCGCGCGCCGCAACCGATACCGCCATGCAAGACGCAGCGGAAAATAATGCAACACTTGGATTTGCACCCGGACACGATATGCTATGTCAGCTTCGATAATCGGATCGTAGTCCACCGACCAAGGAGAAATCATATGAGATTCGGCATCCTGGTATTTAGTTTACTGTGCGCTCAAGCGATTTTTGCGCTTGATACGAAACCCTACCTCACGCTCGAGATGGCGACAAAAATTGCCGACGCGTGCGAAGCGAAAGCGCAAGCGGAAGGCTGGCAACAAGTGAATATCGCGATTTACGACGACGGCGGAAATCTCAAATTATTCCGCCGGCAAGATGGTGCGTATCTGCATAGTATTAAGATCGCGAAACTCAAGGGACACACGGCATCTGGGATGCCGCGGTCGACGCGTAAACTAGGCGAAATAAATTATTCCAAAGATCCGCCGTATGGCATCGATAACGTGCCTGGCTTTGTTATCTTTCCGGGTGGCTTACCGATCTTAACGGCGGCAGGAGATCAGCTCGGCGGCATCGGCGTTAGTGGCGCAACAGGTGATCAAGATGAAGCCTGCGGTCAGGCTGGGCTCGACGCGATAGCCGACCTATTGAAATAGCCGCGCAAGCAACGTGTTGCTGGGATCCCGCTTAACCTTCACGGATCCCCGATCGAGAGAAGAAATCCGCGGCCGGCAATCTTACTTTAAGATCGTGTCGCGGTCCTTTTCGCGATTTTTAAAATCTGACGTGGTATTGGCATGCGGAAACGCTTGATCAGGTATCGGTAAATTTAGCGCGTCGCAAAGTGGCCCCCAGCCTTGTTCAGCTTGCCATTCGATGAGGCGATTAGGTGGCGCAGTTTTGCGAACATAGGCGTTGTGAGCTTCATAAGCCGCAATGGCGGCGGCTTTATCTGCAACGTTTGCGATAAATTGATGCTTCATCATGTCCATCACCATTCGACGCCACGGGCTGTCCTCGGCCTTGAGCATCGACGGGAAGATAGTATTCGAGGCGCTCTTGAACCAGGTTTCGCCGTCGCGGCGAGTGGAGAGAATAATCAGTGCATTAGGGTATGCGTGACTCAATTGTTCCCAATAGGCCGACGCAGGCCAATCCACCGCAGCAACATAGTCCGATAGGAACTTTTGCCAATCCGGTCTCCCGCCTAACGCTGCTTCGTGCCATGTCGGCACGTGCTCGGGGTGGGGAAACACTTCCATCATGTGGTAGCAGCGCCCTTCCAACAGGATCTCGAGGGCTGCGCATAAGGATGTCGTACCCGTGCGACCGATACCGGCGCCGATCACTTTAATCGTAATAACTGCTTCTCCGGTTAGGCGACCGCAATCGGCGCTTGTGGAATGTCCGCCCAGAATTCTGGGTCGTGTCCATACATGAGGCGAGCGCCGCCTTGTTGCAAAGACTTAAGTCGTTCAAGCGATGCGCGCATCAGCGTTTCGTCGTGTACTACCGAACGTGCAGGCAGCCACATTTCTTCAATCGTTTTGCGTAGATAACACGCGTCCCCGCAGAGCACGATGGGGCCCGAGCCTGTTTCGACTATTAGCGATTGGTGACCCGGCGTATGGCCATGCGTCGGAATACATCGAACGGATTGATCGCCAAAAATATCGTACTCGCCGTCCGCTTCGATGCGATCGTGACCATGATCGAAGTCGGCAGGATTGTATTGTTTGGATACCGGTGTGCCGCGATTGGAGGCCGCCGCCCATTCATTTTTCTGCACGATCCAACGCGCGTTCGGGATCAAGGCATTACCGCCGCAATGATCGAAATGCAAATGAGAGCTGACCAGAAAATCAATTTTGCTCGCGTCCATATCAACTTCCGCAAGCCGCGCCGAAATTTCTTCATTCGGTTCGTAGTGCACATCGAAGTACGCTTCTAAAGCACCGAGTGCCTTCGCCCCTTGTTGCTGGACTTTCATCGACATCCCGGAATCGAAAACCACCGTACCTTTCGGATGGCGGATAAAATAGGCGGGAACTGGGATCTTCAATTTTCCTTCCGTGCCGTGCATTAACATCGGCATGGGCATGGTGAGCCAGCCACAGGTCATCGCGTACAGACGAACGCTCATGTCATTTCTCCAAGTGCGTGGGGAATCAAGCTTAGCGTGAACCGCACCCAAACCACCAGTGCAGAGAATTTACCGCAAACCGCTGGTTACTATGTTAGTTTTAGTCGCGAAATTACTGGTGAGCGGAACTCAACAAGGATTTGATCAATGGCTAGCAGCATTTTGAATTATGGCGATCTCGACGGCTTAGCGCTCGCCGAACTCGTGCGCACAAAGCAACTCACAGCACTCGAATTAGTCGATGAAGCGATCGCGCGATGTGAAGCGGTTAACGGCCAGCTGAACGCCGTCATAACGGACATGTTCGAACACGCGAGAGTAGCCGCCCGTGGACCGCTCGGCGAAGGCCCATTCGCTGGCGTACCGTTTCTGATGAAAGATTTTGTCGCGGAAGTTGCCGGCGTACCGTTCTACGAAGGCAGCGATTTTCTGGACGGGTACATTCCAGAAGAAGATAGCGAAACATATCGGCGATTCTGCCGGTCTGGCTTAATCACCATTGGCAAGACGAATTTGCCAGAGTTCGCGATCGGTGTAACGACCGAACCGATCCGATTTGGACCCACACATAATCCTTGGGATCCGTCGCTCACTCCCGGCGGTTCGAGCGGCGGAGCAGCAGCGGCGGTAGCGGCACGGATCGTGCCGATGGCGCACGGCAACGATGTCGGCGGATCGATCCGTATTCCAGCATCTTGTTGTGGCTTAGTTGGACTTAAACCCACGCGCGGCCGAACGACCTTAGCGCCGCATTACGGCGATCTGATTTCCGGATATTTCGTCGAGCACGCGCTCACGCGCAGTGTCCGCGATAGCGCGGCATTATTGGACGTTGTCGCCGGCCCGGGCGTTGGTGAACCCTACCTCGCGCCGGCGCCGAACGGCAGCTTTCTTGAGCAAGTTACCCGAGTGCCTGGGAAATTGCGCATCGGCTTTTCGACGGTCACACCATTAGGTGATCCACTCGACCCGGAATGTGCAAAGGCGATCCGCGCGACCGCCGCCCTGTGTGCCGATTTCGGCCATCACGTCGCAGAGTGCGCACCGCAATATGACGCGCTAGATTTTTGGACCCGCTACACCACGGTGTTAGCCAGTGGCGTCGCCTGGGCACTTGCTGACTGGTCCAGGCGACTCGGCAAGGAACTTCGCGAAGAAAGTTTCGAACCGTTTGTATGGGCGTTTACCGAGCGCGGACGCGCCTTGAGCGCCCCAGAGTATCTGTTAGCTGTGCAAGACGTGCAGCGCTACTGCCGCGTAATTAGTCAATTCTATATAGACCACGATATTTGGTTAACGACAACCTTAGGCCAACCGCCGGTGCCGCTAGGAACCCTAGTCTACAAAGATGATCCCTTCGAACTACGGCGACGGATGGCAAAGTTCTCCCCTTATACCTATATCGCGAACGCGACTGGCCAGCCCGCGATTTCTTTGCCGCTCCATTGGACCGAGAACAATTTGCCGGTCGGCTTGCACTTCACGGGCCGCTTCGGCGACGAGGCAACGTTAATTAGACTCGCGGCTCAACTCGAGCAGGCCTGCCCCTGGCAGCAGCGCAAACCGCCGATCTGCGCAGGTTGAGCCTTTTAGAAGGAGGACCCGTGCGACGCATCCGATACCTAAGATGCGCTGAAAAGGTCGATCTCACGGGCCCAAAAGCGATCATAGGCAGCTCGGTCTTCCCGGTTTATAGTAAGCCAACACGAAGCCACCGACGTCGCAGAGCCTTCCGGGTTTGGCGCGATCGCGGCCAAATAAATCGAATCCTCGGGGAGGTTGTCATATGAAGTTTCCAGCGTTCTCCTACGCTGTGCCTGCGACTGTGGCAGAGGCGCTCGAACTCCTCGCTGCTGATGAGGACGCGCGACCGCTCGCGGGTGGCCAAACGCTCTTACCAATCCTCGCATTGCGCATGGCGTCACCAGGCTGCTTGGTTGATCTCAGTCCACTTAGCGAACTTAAAAATATCGTCTTCGAAGATCAAACACTAAAAATTGGCGCGATGGTGACTTTCGCTCAACTCGCGCGCGCAACCGCACACCAAGCGAATTTTCCATTAATTTATCTTGCCCTAAAGCATGTCGCGCACGTTGCCATTCGCAACCGCGGCACCATCGGTGGCAGCCTTGCCTACGCAGATGCGGCTGCAGAAATGCCGGTTGTGGTGTGCGCGCTTAATGCGATCATGGTTATCGCCGGCGTGGGCGGCGCAAGAAGGGTTGCTGCAGCCGATTTTTTTACGGGGCATTTCTCGACTGCAATTGAACGCCGTGAGTTGCTAACGCAAATCGAATTTCCAATATCTGATCACACCTGGGCGTTCGAAGAAGTGTCGCGGCGACCCGGTGATTTTGCACTCGTGATGGCTGCTACGGGATTGAGAATGCGCGACGGCCAGTGCGCTGAAGCACGCATCGCCCTAGGCTGCGTCGCGGACCGACCCTTGCGCGCCCCGGCCGCCGAAGCATTTTTATCTGGCAAACAAATCACTGAAGAAACTGCTGCCGAAGCAGGACAGATTGCGACAAGCGATTTGAAATCTCATGCAGACATCCATGCGAGCGCCGAGTATCGGCGTAAGGTTGGGAGCACATTGATCAAGCGCGCACTGCTGCGCGCCGCCGTGGAGCCGAGACTGTGAAAAAGACCGCCGTAGATGAATTACTTCTCGTTAATACGACCGTCAACGGTCGCGCGTACAGCTTCGCGATCGAGCCGCGGATTAGCCTTGCCGACACCTTACGCTACGAACTCGGCCTAACCGGCACGAAAGTCGGATGCGAGCACGGCGTCTGCGGCGCGTGCACAGTGCTCGTCGACGGCGAGCCAATGCGATCTTGCTTAATGCTTGGCGTACAGGCTGAGGGCCGTACTATTCAAACCGTTGAAGGTTTGGCAAGCGGACTTAAACTGCACCCGCTACAAGAGTCGTTCAAGCGTCACCACGCGTTGCAGTGCGGTTTTTGCTCGGCAGGCATGTTGGCCACCGCACTGGCCTTACTTCGCGACAACCCCACCCCAACACGCACCGAGGTGCGCGAAATAATCTCCGGCAATTTGTGTCGTTGCACGGGCTACGAAACAATCGTCGATGCGATTTGTGACACACAAGTCGCGGAATTTATGCGTGGTGAACAACGTGGATAAACACGAAGTCGTCGCGATCACTAAGGCCGCCATCGGTCAGTCCATTGCGCGCAAAGAAGACGCTACCATCCTGACGGGTCGATCCCAGTACATCGCCGACATTCGCTTACCCGGCATGCTCCATGCCGCTTTCTTACGCGCGCCGTTTGCTCACGCACGAATTCTCAACATCGACTTAAGTGCGGCGAAAGATTTACCCGGCGTGGAATTGATCTGGACGGGTGCGGATGCTGCACGTTACACCGCCGGCATTACGGCGAGTCTGCAAGTCGACAATTATTGTGCGACGACCCAACCCGCAATGGCGAGTGACGAAGTGCGTTACGTTGGCGAAACGATTGCTGTGGTCGTCGCCACGAGTCGCCGGGTTGCAGAAGACGCGCTCGAACTCATCGACATCGACTATGACGAATTGCCCACCGTCAACAGTATCGCGCAAGCTGTTACGGCCGAGAACCTCGCCAACAACGAAGTCGCTAATAACGTCATTTATCGCGACGTTCGATCAGCAGACGACGTCGATCCGACGTTTGCCTCGGCCGAGAAAGTCGTCAGCGGCGTGTTCTACAACAATCGGGTCAGCGCCTCGCCGATCGAAACACGTGGCTGCGTCGCGCGACACGAATGGACGAATGGCCTACTGACGTTGTGGTCGGCAACTCAAATGCCCGGCTATCTACGGACGATTCTTGCCATGTGCCTGCAAATTCCTGAGCACACGATCGAAGTGATCACCCCACAAGTCGGTGGTGGCTTCGGGCAAAAGGCTCATGTGCATCCCGAAGAACTGATCGTGTGTTTGCTAGCTCGCGAACTTGGCATGCCCGTTTCTTGGATTGAAGATCGCCAAGAGAATTTGCTCGCCGGGACACATGCGAAACATCAGATCAATGACATGGCGTTAGCGTTCTCCGCAGATGGCAAAATGCTGGCGATGAAAAACCACGCATCAACCGATGCAGGTGCGTACAACTGCTTACCGTGGACGGCCTCTGTCGAAGGAAAAGTCGGAACATCAGCGATGACTGGCGTGTATAAAATACCGCTCGCGCATTTAGAGAGCGTCGAATTGGCGACGAGCAAGTGTCCGATCGGTGCTTATCGTGGCGTTGGCTGGACCGCCGGTCAGATCGCCAGAGAGTCGCTGATCGACCAAGCTGCACGGGAATTAAATCTGTCGCCGTTTGCAATCCGACGGACGAACGTCATTCAGACATCGGACTTTCCGTACGCGAGCGCGAGCAAGATTGTGATCCGTGAAGGTTCATTTTTGGAAACAATCGATCGCTTAGAGTCGATGGTGGACTATCCGAGCTTCAAAGCACGCCAAACCGAAGCCCGTGCCCAAGGTCGCTATCTTGGGCTCGGCATCAGCGTGTTCAACGAAATTACTGGGTTCGGAACGCGCGCATTTAGCCAAATCGGCACACCGATAACGTCCCACGATACGGCGACCGTGCGCGTCGACCCAACTGGCACGGTGACCGTCACCACCTCATTTGTTGCGGCTGGCCAAGGTCATTCAACGACTTTTGCACAAGTAGCAGCGGATGCACTCGGGGTACCCGTCGATAAAGTCGTTGTTCGTGCGGGCAGTACCGCGAACACCTATGGGTTGGGTACGTTCGCGAGCCGTGCTGCGGTTATCGGGACGGGATCGATTGCGCGAGCAGCAGAGATGGTGAGAGTCAAAATCCGCCAAATCGCCGGCCACATGCTTGAGGTTTCGCCGCTCGATATCGTCTTAGAAAATGATCGAGTTCACGTCTCTGGGGTACCGGATCGTGGCATGTCGATGGCTGAAGTTGCCGGTGCAATCTATTTCGCCGAATCGACCCATCCGGAGAATTTCGATCCCACCTTAGAAGCCACAGCAACCTACGACCCAGGGGACGCGATATTAGCCAACGGCGGCCACGCTGCCATCGTCGAAGTCGATGCAGATACCGGTATCGTTAAAATAGAGAAATTTTTCGCCGTTGAAGATTGCGGTCAAATGATCAATCCCATGATCGTTGAAGGTCAAATTCGTGGCGGCATCGCCCAAGCCATAGGCTCGAGTTTGCTTGAAGAGTTAATTCACGACGAAAATTCTCAGTTGATGACCACGACATTTATGGACTATTTATTGCCGAGCGCATGCGACGTTCCGGAAATCGAAATTGCTCATTTGTGCACGCCCTCCGCGCTCGTTCCAGGGGGGATCAAAGGCATGGGCGAATCCGGAATGATTTCTGCGCCCGCCGCCGTGATCGGTGCTGTCAATGACGCCCTCGCCTGTCGTGAGATATTCCTAACCGAATATCCGCTTTCCCCGCAGCGGATCTTTGCTGCTCTCAATTCAGTGAACGAGTAAGCAAGCTTATGAATTTTGATTACGTATTGAAATTAGATCTTCCCTTGGACGCTGCCTGGGAAACATTGATGGACATCGAGCGCATTGCGCCTTGCATGCCTGGCGCCACGATCGAATCTAAAGACGGCGACAATTATGTTGGGCGATTGAAAGTCAAGCTCGGTCCAATGGAGATGACCTATCTAGGCAACATCCAATTCTTGGAAAGAAACGATGACGCAAAAACGGCCGTCGTCGACGCAGCCGCTAAAGAGATTAAAGGACGCGGTGCCGCGAAAACTCAAGTGACATTACATGGCAGGGCGACCACCCATGGAAGTGAGATCACGATCGCGAGTGAGTTCATCGTGAGTGGCAAGGCGGCACAATTCGGCCGCGGCGTGATGGAAGAAGTTGGCGAGAAACTCATGAACGAGTTCGCGGAGCGCCTCGCTCAGCAGATCGACGCGGCTAGCCCTTCGTCGGCCACCGTGGAGAGTGCTTTACCTCTCGCAGCTGAAGAATCCGCATTGAATGACCCCGCACCGCAAGCGTCGCCCAAAGCTCAGACTGAAAATGAAGCGCTCGACATCGGCGAAGCGGCCTGGTGGCCGGTCTTAAAACGCTTAGCCATTCCCGCTGTCGTTCTGGCAGTCGTTGTGTTCGCTTATTTGGCGCTATGAGTCATTCGGAATCTGCGTTGCGTTAACACCGGCGAATTCGTATTCCCATGAGTAATGTCCAAACTATCGAAGATGTATCAGCTCTGTTGTCTGCGCGCGGCTATGTCGGCGACGTCGACATCTCGACTGCGCTGTTTCTGGCGCTGCGGCTGCATCGGCCATTATTGATTGAAGGCCATGCCGGTGTCGGGAAAACAGCGATCGCTAAAGTCCTCGCCAGTGCGCTCGACACCGAATTAATTCGCCTCCAATGTTATGAAGGCCTGGATGCGTCGACGGCTTTGTACGAATGGAATTACGCGAAACAGATCTTGCGCATTCGCCTCGACGAGCGATCAGATCATGACGCGCACGCCACCGAAGCCGCTATTTTTGACGAGGCTTACTTACTGGAAAGACCGTTGTTACGTGCGCTGAGATGCCCGCAAAGCTCAGTCCTTTTAATCGATGAGGTCGATCGCGCGGACGAGGAGTTTGAAGCCTTCCTACTTGAAATACTTGCTGAATATCAAGTAACGATCCCCGAACTCGGCACGATTACGGCAACCCACCCGCCGTATGTTGTATTGACCTCCAATCGCGTTAGGGAGCTTGGCGAAGCCTTGCGGCGACGATGTTTATATCTATGGATCGATTACCCCAGTTTTCAGAAAGAACTTGAGATAGTTCACCAGCACTTGCCCAACATCAACACGACTTTAGCTACGCAGTTGTGCAGATTTGTAGCGGCATTACGGACTGTCGATTTGGATAAACGCCCAGGCGTTACTGAAACGCTCGATTGGGCAGCCGCGCTAATCGAACTACACGCGGACGAAATCAGTCCAGAGATCACGAGTGCAACTTTAGCGTGCCTAACAAAAACGCGTCACGATCTCGACATCGTCCGCAAGCAATTGCCGGACCTACTCAGCAAGGCACGCGAGCTGACGTGAAAGATATCGCCCCGCACGGAGTTGCAAGCGCAACATCAAGCGGATCACTCGTGACAAACATTATCGAGTTTTGTCGCCTCCTGCATCGATTCGGTATCCCAGTTTCTCCTGATAGCTCCCTCGTTGCAGTCCGCGCTGTGCAAGAAATCGATCTGACCAAGCGACTGGAATTTCGTACCTGCTTGCGGTTGTGCCTACTCAAACGCCCAGAAGATAACGCGTTGTTTACGCAGCTGTTCAATTCCTATTGGACTGGTGCACAGACCGAGGCGGCGACGCGCGCTACGAGCGCGCGGCATCAAACACCTAAACCCGGCGAAAACAACGCCGAGCAGCAAGCTGAAGACAATATGCCAACGACGGAGTCCGTTCGGGTCGAAATGCACGAGGAACAAGATGCGGATGCGGAGTCCCGCGTGACGGACCCATTGGGCGCCGCCTCGCGATGGGGGATGGCATCTGCTTTGGCGAGCAGCGAAATTCGTAGCGCCGATCCGCGCGAATTGCAACGCATCGCACGCGCCTTAACCGCGCAACTGGCCACGCGCCGCTCGCGACGTAGGGAATCGCATGCAGCCGGGCGCTTTTTGGATTTCCGTCGCTCAATGCGCGACAGCATCAGCTATGGCGGATTACCGATCCAACTGAGTTGGAAACGGCGGCAAGTAACGCGCGCCCAACTGCTTATTTTTTGCGACGTCAGCCGCTCAATGGAGGCGCACGCGCGGATGTTGTTGGAATTCGCGGCGGCGGTGTTACGCCAAGCTTGGAAAGTCGAAGTGTTTTTATTCGCGAGCAAACTAACCAAGGTCACCGACCGCTGGATAGAATCAGACTTGTCGAGTTTGGCAACACCGTTGAGTGATTTGGGCGGCGGCACTGAAATCGGCATGAGCTTGCAGGCGTTTTTGGAAGATTACGCATACTGTCTGACGGGCAATCGATCGACGATAATTATTTTAAGCGACGGTCTCGATGCCGGCGAGCCAGAACAGCTGAGCCGCGCGATGGCGCGATTAAAAAGCCGCTCGCAATGCATTATTTGGCTTAACCCGTTGCTTGCCACAAGAGCTTACGAACCGACAGCGCGCGGTATGGCGGCGGCGTTACCGTTTACAGACGTTTTCGCACCCGCGCATGACGTCGGTTCGCTGTGGCAAATGGTGCGTTATCTTAAGCATGGAATTCGAGCTTAAACAGTACCGGCCGAAACAGTTAGCGTGGCAGTCTATCGGCGTCCACGTACGAAGCGTTCCTAGCAAACGCTCGAATTAACCCGTACTCGGGCACGGACGACAGCGAGCAAGGTCGATATAATCCACCCCTACCAGATCGCATTGGAGCAATAATAAATGGCCACAAAAAAAGCGAGTAAAAAGAACAATCATCCCTACAGCACGCCGGCATTGTCCGGTGTTTATCGCGAACCCCCGTACGAATATCGGGATTCTTCAACCGCAGTCGTGCAATTTGAGACCGACGCACAAACCCTACGCAATTTGGTACCTGAGCCGTTAAAGCCGAATAAAGATAATTTCATGTTCGTCTCGGTTACTGACTTTATGTCCTCTGGATTCGGGCGCTACTTGGAAGCACACATTTTTACTCACGCGACATTCAAGAACAGAGTGGTGAATTACAGCATCTATCTCGTTTTGGACAATGATGTTGCCATCTGTGGCGGTCGAGAAATTTGGGGGTTTCCAAAGAAGCTTGGCAGGCTGCATATGAGCATGACCGACGATGTGGTGAGCGCGTCGACCGAACGTGGTGGAATTGAGCTGCTCAAAATCGCCGTGCAGATGTCAGAATTCGCCAAACCGGAAGAACTGAGCGGTTCTGCCGAATGGATCACACGAAAATACATTCCGTCAGTGTCTCTAAATACGCCACCTGATGTCGATCAGTTAACCAGCACCATCCTAACGAATATCAATATACGTGAAGTGTATAAAGGTCCCGCGACCTTGGATTTTGGCAATTCGCCCGCCGATCGCCTGATCGAAATTCCGATCAAGAAAGTGCTTGGCGGCTTTTACTATCGTGCCGACATCACGTTGCCCGATGGGGTCGTTGCACACAATTATCTTAAATAGTTCTCGCCAATGCTCTAGCGCACGGTGCGCAATTAGCTCGCAGGACAGAGAATACTCCCGCGAGTTCAGCCGTTCTTTACAGGAGGAAATGTCAAACTAAACTCGGCCCCCGGATTACAATTGCGCACGTCCACGGATCCGTGCATCGCGAGCGCGAGTTGATTCACCAAGGCAAGACCGATCCCGGTTCCAACAGTCTCGCGAGTCAACTCGTTCTCGGAACGATAAAACAATTCGAATATTTTCCGCATTTGATTTTTCTGAATCCCTTTTCCGTAGTCGCGTACGGTAAAACAAATAGCCCGATCTTGTTGGCGCCGGCAGCGTAAATCGATTTGCTTATGCGCATCAAGCGGTGCAAATTTAATCGCGTTGTCGATAAAATTAATCATGATCTGCGTGTACGCATCAATGTCAACCAGGACCTCGTGGTCCCGTATTTCGGGATCCGCCGCTACATTCAGAGTGAACCCAGCAGCGTTGAGCTGCGAGCTGAGCTTCGCGCAAGCGACATCCAGAAGCTCGCCGACGGTAACTGGTTTCAGTTCTATGCTGAGGTTGTTGCGCGATATTCTCGACAGCTGCAAGACGTTCGCGATCAGACGCGAAAGGCGCTCGCTCTCGCCGTGGATGAAAGCGTAATAACTAAGCTTCTTTTCCTCGCTCGCCCAGCCGCTTTTTAGAATCTCACTGTACATGCGTATCGACGTCAATGGTGTTTTCAATTCGTGACTCACGGCGGACACGAAATCTTGCTGCTGACGATAAAGAGTAATTTGTCCGATTCCGTAGCGATAAATGACATAGCAGCCGCCACTCAAACTTAAGCCCAGCAGCAAAGTGAGCCAACCGAGGTAGCGTGCACCTTGACCGATCGGTAAATCGGTAACCGTGTAGATCAGTTCAAGCGCACTAGCCGGCGCCGAAAGTCGCAAACGGTAAAGCAGCTCACCGCGAAATTCACTAGAATCACTGCGCGTATTAGTCTGTGGAACAGCCGAATACGAGGCTACGACATCCCCGTCGTAGGCGACCAGCAATTCGCTCATCGTCGATACCGTTGCACCACGAAACGCCACTGCTATCGTTCGCTCGATAAATTCGCGCCGCCCAACCAACGCGCCTTGGATGAACCGCTCCCCTGCGCGCCACACATTGCGAAATAGTACAAGGTGATCCGCATCTAAGACCTCAAGACTAAACGGGCCAATTTCGCTTTCAAAAAACCGCACGCGCAACTCGAGGCTTTGCCCTGGTGCGGCGGCCAGATTCGTTAACGGCTGCCGCTCGGCTTGCGCCGCTAAGTCGGCACCACGTGCAGCGTCGTTTTGACTAAGCGAGCTAACACTGGCCTCGTCGGCAAATTCGTAGACCGGCACCTGCTCTTTGCGCGATTCACGTTTCGCAAGAACCTGCGAGCGCTGTAACGCGCCTTAACTGGTAGGCGCTTGCGCCCGACTTTTCGCGTCGAGGCGCGAATCAAGTTCCAGTTCACCGACATTCGCATAGTCGACCAAGGGCTTCTCGCGCGAGCTTGCGAGTGACTTCGATAAGTGATTGAAAACGTTGGCCGTTTTTAGCTCGGCGCTCCTGTCGAGCGCCTCGATCGAGGCGCTATCATCAGCGGTCTTGTGTTTATCATTTTTAACTGGGCGAGTGCGCTTAAGCGTTGTGGACCCAAATTCCGGTGCGTTGAGGATCCCGCGCAAGCGCTGACGCAATTCGATCCGCGCGAGATACTCATGCTCACTGAGTCCATACTCCGCGTCGTTTACGCCGCTTTCAGGGGCGACCGGCGAGCTAAGCCGCCCCTGACTGTCGACTTGGAAGTAGCCAACGACACCAGGAATATTCTCGATCACAGGGTATGCCGCTAGCGGCGATTGTTGTACAACATTGGCCGCGCCATCTGGACTTGCGGCAGAATAATCGTACTCGCCGAATGAACGTTGCTCTTCAACTTCGATTAAGCGACGAATGTCCCCTGCGATGCGTTCAGTGAGTTGTTCCGCCGTTGCGCGATACTGATGAAACACTTCCCATTTGAGCTGTTCATAAGCGCGCCCAATCAATAAGGCAGCCGGGATCGCCAGCGCGAGAAAAAACAATAACAACGTCCAACGCAAGGTGCGCTCGTTCAGTTCTCTGTTGAATGCGATCGACACGGCTCTAGTCGGTCATTAAGCGGTAGCCGGCGGCACGGATCGTCACGAGGCGTTGCGGCGTTTTCGGACTCGTCTCGATCTTGCGACGTAGCTTCGCAATGTGGATATCAACGGTTCGAGTTTCGATATGCAAGTCCCGTCGATACCCCACACCTCACTCAGTAATTCTTCGCGACTCACTGCTCGATCCCTATTCGAATACAGAAATTGGAGCATCTCTATTTCGCGTCGAGTAAAGACAATCTGCGAGATCCCATTCGTGCCGTCCAGGTTAACCGTATCAATCGTTAAGCCCTGACCAAGATCAAGATGCCGCTCGACTGCGCGGTTGGCTGCGGTTCGCCGCAGTACGGCTTCCACTCTTAGGACCAGTTCCTGGACCCCGAATGGTTTGCCAATGTAATCGTCGGCGCCAAGTTTTAGTCCATTGACGATGTCGTCGTCGCCCACTTTCGCCGTCAACATAATGATCGGTTGCTCGCGATCGGCCTTGCGTATTTCGTTACAAATATCGAAGCCATTCATAGACGGCAACATCACGTCGAGCAATATAAGATCGAAGTGCGCCCGTTTCGCGAGCGCGAGACCTTCCTTACCGTCGCTCGCACTTTCTACCGCATAGCCGTGATAGACAAAAACATCGATCAATCCGGTGCGTATCGCCTCCTCGTCTTCCACGATTAATAGCCGTCGTTTGTCATTCATCGTTCTAGCACTCAATTTTGTGTTGCAAGGCTACCAGCTGGATCTCAGATCGGATTGTAAAAGTTTTGTAAATCGGGCGACGCACGTTTTACGAAATTGCGCCTACAGCGCTGGGCGATTAATCCGCATGCTCTATTCACGCTAATTTGACCCACAACGGAGTAAACAACATGGCACTGATTAATCGATTCTCCCGACTTTTTACCGCTGACCTACATGCGGTGATGGACCGCATGGAAGAGCCAGAGACGATCCTAAGGCAAGCGGTGCGAGAAATGGAGGATGAACTCAGCAAGATGCGAATCCAAGCGCAGACTATGCAAACAGATAATGAGCGACGCGCGACGCAAGAACAGGAATTACGCCAGCAACTCAGCCATCTCGACGAAGAACTCGACGCGTGTTTTGGTTCAGAGGAAGAAGAACTCGCTAAAAGAGTGATCCGCACGAAACTTGAAACTGAAAAACGCCACCAGACAATCACCAGTCAGTGTGCAGCTACAGCGAAGTCCCTCAAAGCGTTGGAATCCGAAATCTTGGACAACCAGCGCCATCTCGCCGGTATGCGACAAAAACTGGAAATATTCGCGAGCGAGCAACCGCGCCCCTCAGTTTTCGATAGCGGCGGCGTGACCGCCAGTGTGGCGGTTGAGGACGTCGAAATCGCGTACCTACGTGAGAAGCAACGGAGGGCGAAATCATGAAAACCCCCAGCTTCTTCCAGGGCGTATGCGTCGCATTCGCGCTCGCGCTGCTCGCGCTCGGTGTTTTCTCCGCGTTTAGTTGGTTCGTTAGTATCGACGAGCTGTTAAAGCTCACCCTTGCAGTGGTCGGCGGGAGTTATGTCGCTTATCTCCTGAGAGCAAGCCCAGAGAAAACGGGTCGCCTAGCAATATCCGCGCTGTGGGTCATTAGCGTAATCGGGGTAGGGATATTTGTGCAGCGTCTCGGCGGCTATTTTGTCGCTCATCTGCTCATGATCTGGCTCGTGCGATCGCTTTATTTCTACCCTGGCGTGTTATTGGCGATCGTCGATATGGCGTTAACCGCGCTGAGCGCGATCGCGGCAGTCGCGACACTTACCCATACCACAATATTTTTCTAAGCATTTGGACGTTCTTTTTAGGACAGGCACTTTTTGTCGCCATTCCGTCAATTATCAAAACACGCTGCCATGCCGGCATCGATAACCCTAACCGACGTTTTCAAGGCGCTTATCGATCTGCGCAATCTGCAATTCGTCGAATTCATTCAAACGCCAATTAATCGATTTACCCACATTAGAGGATATGACTATGAAGACTCATCTAACTGGACTTGCCCTTTTTGCCGCGACCGTATCAGCCGTCGCTTTTTACCCGACGATCCAAAACGACGCTGGCACTAAACCCTTGACAGACCCAGTCGTCGTCCCCGCCCCTGCAACAGTCGCGCCAATCGCAAAGTCGCGACCTCAAATTGAACTCGTTTTCGCACTCGACACGACGAGCTCGATGGGCGGCTTTATCGAAGCTGCCAAAGAGAAAATTTGGTCGATCGCAAGCACCATGGCTTCCGGTCAACCAGCCCCAGAAATAAAAATCGGTTTAGTGGCATTTCGCGACCGCGGCGATGATTACGTCACCCAGGTTACCGATCTATCTGGCGATCTCGATTCGGTCTACGCGAAGCTCATGGATTTCAAGGCCGAGGGCGGTGGCGACGGTCCGGAATCAGTTAACGAAGCGTTGTACGACGCGGTCCATAAGGTCTCGTGGAGCACGAACACAAACGCTTACAAAGTTATTTTTCTAGTCGGTGATGCGCCACCCCAAATGGATTACCAGAACGATGTCCCGTTTCCAAAAACGCTAGCGCTAGCCCGTACCAAAGGGATCCGCGTGAATACGATCCAAAGCGGTAACGAATCGGAAACGGCGCGCGTTTGGCACCGGATCGCCGATCTGAGTCAAGGCGACTTCTTCAACGTCGCGGATAACGGCGACGGGGTTAAAGTGGCAACGCCATTCGACGAAAACCTCGCTGCATTGTCTCGTGAGCTAGACGCAACGCGATTGTATTTCGGTAACGCAAGCGACAAAGCCGAGCAAAAATTGAAACAAGCTGCGACAGAGAAACTGCATTCACTCGCGTCACTAGCTTCGCGAGCGCGCCGGGCCGCATTCAACTCGTCAAGCAGCGGCGATGCAAATTTTCTAGGCAAAAACGAGTTAGTCGATGCGGTCAATTCCGGCAAACTAGACCTCGACACGCTGGACGAATCTGAACTACCAAGCGTGCTCCAAGCCGTTGCGCCCGAGTTGCGTCAATCCGTCGTCAAAGAAAAAGCGGACAAGCGCGCCCAGTTGCAAGCCCAAATTAAAGATCTCAGCAGTCGGCGAGATGGTTTTATTGCGCACGAACTTGCCGCATCAGGCGCGGCGCGAGGATCGCTGGATGACAAACTGTTCAGTAGTATCCGGGCACAAGCAGCTGAAAAGGGTTTGATTTATGACGAGGCGCCAAAATACAAGCGCGCAGGAGTAGACGGCGGTGCGAGAGGCGTGCGGGGGCGCCTCTCGCGCATCACGAAACTTGCTCTCCGAGTTCCAACCACTCGTCTTCAAGTTCGCGGATCTGATCTTTCAAGTTAATTTGCTCGCGTAGCAAGCCTTGCAATTCTCCAGCACGAGATTCTGCATACAAGCCCGGCTCGCCCAACGTGTTTTCAACTTCACTCAATTTTCGTTGTAGGCGCTCAAGCCGAGACTCGAGCGTTTTCAGGCGAGTATTCAGTTGTTGTGCTGCGCGGAAGTTCCTTTTCTCGGGTTTTTTAGTTGAGCAATTTTCCTTTTTGGGCTCCACGATCACCGCTTTACTCACATTGAGGAGGCGGTTTCGATAGTCATCTAGATCCCCATCGAACGGTTCCACGCCGCCATTTCCAACCAGCAAAAACGAATCAACCGTATTAGCCAACAAATGACGATCATGAGAGATCAAAACGATCGCGCCGGCGAAGTCCTGTAATGCGACCGTCAGTGCTTGGCGCATGTCAATGTCGAGATGGTTCGTCGGCTCGTCCATGAGTAGCAAATTGGGCCGTCGAAACGTTATTGTTGCAAGCGCCAGTCGGGCTTTTTCGCCGCCAGAAAATGTATCGATTGGGATCTTTACCTTGTCCCCATGGAAATCGAATCCGCCGAGGAAGTCTCGCGCATGCTGTTCGGAAACTCTTGCATCAAGCCTCGTCAGATGGGTTAAAGCCGATATCGACAAGTCGAGATCATCGATTTGATGCTGAGAGAAATATCCGATTTTAAGATGTGCGCCAGCGGTTCGACGTCCAGAGATTAACGCTAACTCGCCACTGATGGATTTAATTAACGTCGATTTTCCGGCCCCGTTGTGACCAAGCAAGCCAATTCTATCCCCAGGGTGCAGATTAAGCCTTACGTTAACCAGTATTGGCGTCTGGTAACCGAGATCGCAATCGTTGAGTGTGAGAAGCGGGTTAGAAGTTTTCTCGGATTCTGGGATGGTGAATTCGAACGGCGAGTCGACATGCGCTGGGGCGATGAGCTCCATCCTTTCCAGCGCCTTAACCCGACTCTGAGCCTGACGCGCTTTGGTCGCTTTCGCGCGAAAACGACGAACAAAATCCTGCATGTGCTTGATTTCGTCTTGTTGCTTCACATACTGGCTTTGTTGTTCTGCCAGGCGCGCCACCTTAACTTGCTCAAATTGCGAGTAATTACCCGTAAATAGCTCGATACGTTGACCGTGGAGGTAGGCGATTGACGTCACTGTGTCGTCGAGAAATTCCCGGTCGTGGGAGATCAGGATGATCGCGCCTTGATACAATTTTATCCAGTTCGCGAGCCACAGAATGGCGTCTAGATCGAGGTGATTCGTTGGCTCGTCGAGTAGCAATAGGTCGGAGCGAGTCATCAGACAACGCGCTAAGTTCAATCGGATCCGCCAGCCACCAGAAAATGCGGCGAGTGGCTTTGATGTCTCGGCAGCGTCAAAACCGAGCCCTGCCATTAACTGTTCGGCGCGCGCGCGCGCGGTGTATCCGTCAATATTGTCCAAGGCCTCATGCAGCGGCGCGATCTTGTCGTAGTCTTCTCGCTCTTGTGCGGCTTTGATGTCGGCCAATATCTGTTGAAGTTCGTTATCGCCGCCCAATACATAGTCGACAGCCAATTCGTCGCTCGCCAGCACTTCCTGCGCAAGATGAGCCATTCGCAAATTTGCCGGGATATCCAACTCGCCCTGATCCGCATCAAGCTCGCCGAGGATCATTTTGAATATGCTGGTTTTGCCTGCACCGTTCGCGCCAATCAAGCCAAGTTTTTGGCGCTGAAAAATTGTAAAAGACACGCCGTCGAAGAGCAGTGAAGAACCACGACGCAGAGCAATATTGGTAAGTGAAAGCATTCGACTAGGGGAGGATAGAATGGGCGCATTGTAACAGAGCAAGGTCCAACTGCACTTAGTGCACACGACGGGGACCGTGACGATCGCCCAAACCGTATACGCTGTACCCAACGTCGATTAAAATTTGTCAGCGATTCAAGTTACTCGGAAATCACTATGTCAGACAAAGAATCTGAAATTGAAGACGGCTCTGAGACGGAAGAAGACGCGACTGGCGAGTTCTCTCGAACTGAGCATTCCGATCGCAGCGCAGGCCAGTCGCGTCACCGTCGGCGACGCAAGTCAACAAAGGCGAAATCGGGTTCGAGGATATTACCCGCAATTGGCGTGATCGTATCTTGCGCGCTACTGGTCGGCGTGGGAGTCCTGCTTGGTTCCAGTCGCGAAGCGACCGTGGACGACGATGAACGGAGCCGAATCACGCTCGAAAATCGCGACAAACTGCACCAACAATGGTTAGCCGAGTGCGCTGAATCCGGGCATTCTGATTGGACTTGCGCGCACTTCGATCGCACACATTTCGAGGCGGCACAGCGCCTGGATCATTTCTCATGCGAAAACGACCAGGATATTAATTATCGATGCCGATATGCTTTGGGCACCACAGAGGTCGTGATGCTCGTCCCAGTGACCGAAACAATTAACGGCGAATACCAACTGTCGCGTCGACGTCCACGCACGGTAGTGCTTCATTCAGATATTAGCGAACCTCATCATATCGGTTTCTCTGAGGGCGGGCGTATTCTAATTCGCTCTACGGACCTGGACCAAGCCTTGTTGGTCATTAATCCGACTACCGGCGCGTTGCATTCCCTGCACGCTACTCGCAACGCGGACGAAAAATAATCAGCAGCGCTTGAGCGAATGGTCGCGCCCATTCGGGTGACTTAACGCTACCTCGATGGTGCCCGAGAGCCGATCGCGCCGGCAGATACCGAGCCCCTACAAAGTATCTGCTCAGCCTGCGGCTTGAACGGCCACCCCTGATGCACGGCTCGCGCAATTCGAAACGCAACGCTCGCGAGTTTCAAATCTTTTAATTGCCGAGCCGCGATACTCAATTACTAACGTTTCCGCCTTCGGCGCCGCTAATTTAATGCGTACAGCACGCTTCTGCCAGCGTCGAACCATAGGATTAAGGAGATGCACAAAACCCCGAATTTCACCGGAGCGTTGGTCGCAGCGCTCATCATCGCTGGGTGTGGCGAGGACCCGAGGATGCTAGCTAATTGGGAGCATTCGCATTCTGGTCTATACAACGCGGCAATTTCGCAGGACGGCCAATTTGCCGTCATCTCTAGTTCCAGCGATGGCGCGAGTTTCTGGAACCTGGCCACCAATAGCCGACTTTACGATTGGTCGCACGACAACACCTCGGAAGGGCAAATTTCACAAATCGCGTTCACGCCGGACAATTCGCACGTCATAACCGCGAATGCGCGAACCTTCATTGTGTGGAACACGCAATCCGGTCGCCCACTTGGCTATTGGACCGTCGACGCAGATATCAGCTGTATTGCGATATCGAATCGTGGTGAATTTATCCTCCTCGGCCTAAAAGATGGTCGCGCAATCCATATTAATCAGCGAACCGGCCGTCGCTTAGAAGTTGTCGCTCATCAAAATGAACGCGTCGCAAGCGTCGACTTGTCGAACGACGGAACGATCGCGGTAACGGGCGGCAATGATGGGCGCGCCGTTGTGTGGGAAACGGCGCACGGAAAGCAGCTCAACATCATGGCCCATCAAGAGCGGATCCTGATCACGAAGTTCGATGCGGCAAACGAGAAAATATTCACCGCCGACGAACGCGGCAACGCCAGTATCTGGGATCTGAGTTCTGGGGAGAAACTTACCGTATTGGACTTAGGCAAGCGCCAACACGTCGTTACCGCTGCGCGGTTCTCGCAGGACGGGAAGCTACTACTGCTCGGCTTCCCTGGTCGTGATGTTCGACTGTGGAACACCAACACTGGCAAGCAGGTCGATTCGTGGCGCACACCAATTCGAGCCAACGGCTGGGTCCCGCAAGGCTCAACGGTCTACGCCGTTGCATTCGACGAGTCGGGATCGGCAGTCGTCGCAGAATCATCTAATGGCCTCGGACGATCGTGGTCACTGCATGCAGCCAATTAGCGGCGAAACGCCCTTGTAGGACGAATCGCGTAGCCAAATTTTCAACCCAGTTCCGCACTCAATTGACGCATGCGGCGCAGTATTGTGCTCGTCTCATTACACCTAAGATTTAACGGCAAGGTGCGCTTGCGCAAACTAATCCTTTACGTCACGCACCGTATTGCGCTCGCCTGTCGTCCCCTTCGTTAACCGATTCTTCGTCATTGTCGCTTCATAAGGTTGCCCGAAGCGTTGCCAAAGATCCGGGCCAATCGCAGTTAAACCGCCGTCAACAACGATCGATTCGCCGGTTATGAACTTCGCATCATCGCTCGCGAGAAACACTACCGTGCCAGCGATATCGTCGCCCGTACCGTGATCCGGCCACGGTTGCATGCCATCCATGTGCTTCGCGGCCTCCTCTGGGGTACGTTTCGGCGACTGGGTTAGACCCGTGAGAATAAATCCCGGGCACACACAGTTGACTCTAATACGATCTGCCGAGAGTTGCACAGAAGCACCCTTGGTCATATTCACAACTGCAGCTTTCGCGGCGGAATAGACTAGCGGACCACAACCGCCACTTAGACCTGCGACTGATGCGGTATTGATGATTGCGCCACCGGTGCCGTGCGCTCGAAGCGCGCGCGCGCCGTGCTTAATTCCGAAAAACACACCTTTAGCTAACACGTCGAACGTGTAGTCCCATTCGCTTTCTTCGACGTCCCATATTGGGCCGATAACCCCACCAACCCCGGCGTTGTTAAACACGATGTCGACCCGAGAAAAATTATCTGCAGCACACTCAAACATGGCTTTGACGTGTGTTTCGTCAGCGACGTCTGTTTTAATAAACCTGCAATTTTCGGCATACCCTGCGTCCGCGGCCATCGCCATTGTTTGCGCGCCCTGGTCGGCGTTGAAATCGGCGATAAGGACCTTTGCCCCCTCAGCGAGAAAACGTAATACAGTCGATCGACCCATTCCGCCCGCACCCCCAGTAATGACAGCGACTTTACCGTTGAGTCTCATTTTTTATCGCGCTCCATTGTTCAAAAGATTCCGCGAGAGTAGCAATTCGCTAGCGCGAAAACACCTCCGATCGACGTTTGATGTCTTCAATCGCTGCTCTTTTGACCCGCATTGGTTATAATCCACCAGCCATGGCCTAAACCGCCGCCTGATCTTGAGGCAGATCACACCCCGATCCGCGCACGCCGGTGCGCCGAAGACTCGCCGCCCCCTTCCGTCTGGGGACAGCAAATAGCAAGTTCATATCGATCCCGCCACGTGGCGACGATCAAGGCCAGGAGCCAACGTGTCCGATAAACCACTCACAGACATCTGTTTCGAAAATTTCGATCTCCATCCGCTCATACTGAAAGGATTAGAAGAAGCCAAATTCATTCGCTGTACCCCGATCCAAGCGCTCACCTTGCCCCTCACTTTGGTTGGCAAAGATGTCGCAGGGCAAGCGCAAACCGGCACCGGGAAAACCATCGCGTTTTTGGTCGCTCTGTTCAATCGTTTGCTCAGTGTCCCAGCCCACCCAAACCATGGCAGTCTCGATCCGCGCGCGGTGATACTCGCGCCAACACGAGAACTCGCCGTCCAAATCGATAAAGATGCGCGCCAAATAGGTGGCCACACGAATTTAAAGATCGCGCTCATTTACGGGGGTGTCGACTATGACAAACAGCGCCGCCAGCTCGAAGAAGGCGTCGATATTATTATCGCGACACCGGGTCGGTTGATTGATTTTGTACGTCAAGGCGCGGTGAAATTTCGCGGTATTGAAATGATGATCATGGACGAAGCCGATCGGATGTTTGATCTCGGTTTCATAAAAGACATTCGATTTTTACTGCGCAAAATGCCTCGGCCGGCGGAACGGCAAAACCTTCTATTTTCCGCAACCCTGAGCCATCGAGTTCTCGAACTCGCCTACGAGCACATGAATGAGCCGGAAAAGATGGTCGTCGAAACGGAAACGATCACCAACGCGCAAGTTCGACAGACCGTCTATTTCCCAGCGACCGAAGAGAAACTACCGTTACTACTCGGCATTCTTCAGAAGATGGATGCGAATCGCTCGATGGTATTCGTGAATACGAAAATCGGTTGCGAGCGGGTTGCGCGAACGCTCGAACGAGCGGGATATGCGGTCGGCGTTCTATCTGGTGACGTTCCGCAAAAGAAACGTGAAAAACTTCTAGCACTTTTCGTGAGCGGAAAACTCAACATGTTAGTGGCCACCGATGTCGCAGCGCGGGGTTTGCACATTAATGC